>JAYVOQ010000155.1:0-3340 GCA_043757845.1 Hyphomicrobiales bacterium
CGGTTGCGCGATGAACGGCAGCGTCGTCGTCGATCAGCCCCGAACCTGTCTTGACTTCATTGGCCAGAAAAATGTTTTGGGCTACAGTCAGGGTGGGGACCAGGCTCATTTCCTGAAAAATCATGGCGATGCCTGCTCGCTTTGATTCTTCAGGGGTGTGTTCGGTCAACATCTTGCCCAAGACTTCCAATGTTCCAGAGTCAGGTTGATGAACACCGCGCAGAATTTTGAGAATGGTTGACTTTCCCGCACCATTGCCGCCGAGCAGCGCATGGATTTCGCCAGGCCGTACTTCCAAGGTGACGTTGTCAAGCACCTTGGTTGGTCCAAAGGCCTTGCCGATTCCGCTCATCTTCACGGCATAGTCAGGAGTTGGGTTGATCATGACGGGACCTTTGATCCGCAAGCTATAGGGGAGCCGGATCAGTCGCAACAGATCCGGCCCTTCAGTCTAGGGAAGCTTACTTGAAGCTTGTCTTGATCTTGTCTGTCGGGGGAGCGTGATAGATTTCTTCCCAACCCTTCAACAACGTGTCGTGTGTGATGGGGCCGGCAGGCAAGGCCACATAGGCAGGTGCAGGCTTGCCGATCAGCGCATAGCCAGCGAGCATGGCTTCAATGATGCCAGCATCAAACGGGCGCTGTGATGCCATGCCCTTGATCATGCCGCCTTTGGCCATTTCAATGGCAACGTTTTCACCAAGGTCCATATTGATAATTATTAGATTTTCGCGGCCAGCAGCGCGTGCTGCTGCCATAACGCCTTCGGCAGGCACGTCCCACACTGCCCAGATGGCCTTGGTTTCAGGATGTGACGTCAGAATGGCACCAGCGGCCTTTTCAGCATCGCCAGCAAAATCTGGTCCGCCAATGCCCTGTTCGTCAACAATCTTGATGTCAGGATATTGTTCGGTGATGGTCTTCTTGAATCCATCGTAACGTTGCTTGGTTACGAAGAAATCTGCGGCATGAAACACGATGCCCACTTCGCCTTTGCCGCCGAGGGCCTTGGCCATCAGATGGGCAGAGGCAATGCCATTGCCGTAGTTATCGGCAGAGACTGAACTGACATAGTCAACGCCAGCCTTGAAGCCTGCTGGAATGTTGTCCATGAACACGAGCTTGACACCAGCTGCTGCGGCGGCCTTATAGGCACCCGCGGTGGATTGGCCATCAACCGGAATTGAAACAATGATATTTGGCTTTTGCGCCATCACAGTCTCAATGTCGGCGACTTGCTTTTCAGGTTTGAATCCAGCATCGGTAACGGCGATCACCTTGATCCCCATTTTTTCGAACTGCTGCTTCAATGCGGCAGTCTGGGCGTTGGTCCAATCATTGCCACCAATGTGGAAAACCAATGCGGCGGTTGCATTCATGGCCTTGATCTTGGCCAATTCTTCGTCGGTCAATGAGACACTGGATGCCAATGCTGGGTCTTCGCCATTTGGACCTTTGCTGTTCACTTGAGACATCAGGTCTTTCAGTGCCGCGTCCGGATCGGTAGCAAATGCAGGAGCAGAAAAGCCTGCCGCAAAAAGAGCAACAGCTGTGGCCGCGCCCAAGAACATACGTTTATTCATCATGTCAGTTTCCTCCCAATTAATGTTGAACTTCAAAGTCTTGCATTTTGCATGAACTTTAAACTGTGAATGGCCCCGTCCTTAGGGTCAGGCCATGAATCTAGTTCAGCCGTTATCCAGCCCTTGAACGAGATGTCTTTGAGTGCCGCGATGATGGCACGAATATCGAGTGAACCCTGATCAAGTGGCGTAAAGGCGAAAGGTTTTTCTTGCCAGCCCTTGAGGTGCACGTAACTGATGCGTTTAGCATGTTCACGGATCATCGCGGGTACATCGCCACCAGCGGCGGCAAGATGTGCGGTATCAGGACAGAAATCGATAGAAGTTTCCTTGAAAACTTTCCTCACCTCATTAGGCCCCTCAACAATAGTCGATAGATGAGGGTGATAGTGTGCTTTCAAGCCATGCTTCTTGGCGATCTTTACAACTTTTTCGAGCGCAGCGCCTAGCTTTTTGATGTCGTCACGTTTGGTGCCTTTGGCGCGCTTTGCACCCCCACCAACGACAAAATGTTCTGCATCACATTCGGCAGCAGCTGCAGCCACGCGTTCCAACTTGGCCAATTCCTCCGGCAGAATGTCATCGAATATAAAGTTGGCACCTGAATAGGCGGCAACGAGTTTGACACCTGCGTTTTTGAGAATTGATTTCAGGCCTTTGAAGTTACTAGGCGCATAATCCAACAAATTGGCATCGAAGATTTCAGTGCCTTCATAACCTGCTGAAGCAATGTCATTGATGGCCTTTTCCATGTTGCCGAAGGTGCGATAGGTGAGTTGAGTGATCGAGGTGACGCCAACGGCGTTCCCGCCGAGTTCTCCCCAGCAATTGGCGTGATAAGCGAGTTTGTTGGCCATGGTGCATTCCCCTCAGTTTGCGACATTGACCCAGCGCTCGGTGGCACCGGATTCAAGAATGGCATCAGCAATAGCGGATATCTTGTAGCCATCTTCAAAGTTGGGCGACGGCAATTTACCGCTGACGATAGCTGAGAAGAAATCATAACATTCAATGATCTTCGTCTCGCCATAGCCGATGCCCAAAGCGGGAATGGGCCAGAGGTTTTGACCGTATGGATGGTTGGGACCTGTGTAGATGGTGCGGAAGCCGCGCGTTTCTGCCGGATCATCGGCAAACATCACCTGCACTTCATCCATGCGCTCATAGTTAAAGGCGATGGATCCTTTGCTGCCATGAATTTCAAAGGTGAGGAAATTATTGCGGCCGTGGGCGTTGCGTGAAGCCTCAATAGAACCCACCGCACCGTTTTGGAATTTCAGCAGCGTGATCATTTCATCATCAACGTCAACGACGCCCTTAGGGCCTTCCCCGGATTTATCGGACGCACCAAGCTTGTCTAATCCGCCTGTTTGCAGCGGACGCTCTGGAATGTAGGTCTTTACGATGGCATTGACGGCGCTGACTTCGCCTACAAGGTATCGGGCGAAATCGAGAACATGGGTACCGATGTCACCGACAGTGCCGGAACCCGCAACTTTCTTCTGAAAGCGCCACGAAAGAGGACCATTCGGATCAGCCGACCAATCCTGCAGATAGGTGCCCCGAAAATTCAATATTTTGCCAATGCGACCTTCTTCAATAAGCTTCTTGGCGAGAGCAACACCAGGCGTGCGACGATAATTGAAGGCCACCATGTGAATGACGCCTGACTTCTGTGCAGCTTCGAACATGGTTTTTGCTTCAGCGCCGGTGCGCGCCAATGGCTTTTCACAGATCACATGCTTGCCGGCCTTCAA
>JAYVOQ010000156.1:0-41385 GCA_043757845.1 Hyphomicrobiales bacterium
GACCCGCAAAACACAACGTCAATATCGCTTGCAAAACGCAAACCAGCGTCCATCACACAATCGCACGTCAAAACAACAATTGATCAGAGGTTCCCTAGATAGAAATTCGTTAGACGACAGCATTTGAGCATACCATTGCCCACCAACAAACATAAAGTCGCTTCCGAAGCTCTCATTGAGGGAATAAATCAACACTAACGCCAATGGCAAAATACCATTTGCTACGAGTAACAATGACGCGGGAGCCAGCAAGCCAATGATTTGTGCTCTCTTGATCGTGCACTTACGCGAGAAGAGTCTTTTGTTTGAATGTTTGTGAGTCAAACATGCGAGTTTCCATCCAATAATTTTGCGACGGACTGTTTCCAACCTGCATATTTAGTTTCTCGCTGTTCGGCTTCCATCTTCGGCACGAAGCGTCGATCGCGCTTCCAGCTTTTTGAAAATTTCTCTGGTGGCGGTAAAAAACCCTTTTGCAGGCCCGCCAAATAGGCCGCACCCAAAACAGTAGTCTCTAAATATCTTGGTCTATCAACCGGCACATTCAAAATATCAGCGAGATTCTGCATCATCCAGTCAGACTCTGTCATGCCGCCATCTACACGCAAAACAGTTTGCCCTGTGCTGCCCCAATCTTTTTTCATGGCATCAAGTAAATCGCGTGTCTGATAACACACTGCCTCTAAAGCTGCCCTCGCCAATTCTTTGTTGGTCGTGGCGCGCGTTAATCCAAACAACGCGCCGCGCACATTCGCATTCCAATAAGGCGCACCCAGCCCAACAAAGGCGGGCACCAGATAAACCTGTTGCTGCTGATCAGCGGATGCGGCCAAGGCACTCGTTTCTTTCGCAGTTTTTATAACCTTAATGCCATCGCGCAGCCATTGCACAGCTGCACCCGCGATGAAGATAGCACCTTCAAGCGCATAGGTTCGCTTGCCGCCTAACTGATAAGCGATTGTGGTGAGCAGGCGGTTTTGCGATGGCACAGCCACATCGCCCGTGTTGAGTAAGGCAAAACAACCTGTGCCATAAGTTGATTTCATCATACCAGGCTCAAAGCAGGCCTGGCCAATAGCGGCGGCGTGCTGATCGCCCGCAACCCCGGTGATGGGGATCCCTGCGCCAAATAATTTCTTTTCACATGCCCCAAAGTCATCAGCGCAATCTTTTATCTGAGGCAAGATTGATCGCGGAACATTTAATAGCCCGAGCAGTTCATCGTCCCATTGGCCGGTATGTATGTTGAATAGTAGGGTTCGCGAGGCGTTGGTTGCGTCCGTGGCATGAACCTTGCCACCCGTCAGCCGCCAGATCAAAAAACTATCAATGGTGCCAAAACACAGTTCACCGTTTTCGGCACGCGCACGTGCGCCTTTAACGTTGTCGAGAAGCCACGCAATTTTTGTTCCGGAAAAATAGGGATCAAGCAACAATCCGGTTTTGGCGGTAAAAAGCGCTTCGTGGCCTTTGGCTTTCAATGTTTGGCAAATTTCCGCCGTGCGTCGGTCTTGCCAAACGATGGCTTTATGAATCGGCTTGCCCGTTTCCCGATCCCAGATCACAGTTGTTTCGCGCTGATTGGTGATACCAATGCATTTAATGTCTGAGATTTTTGCTCGCGATTTCTTGATCGCAGTTTTCACGGTAGTCACTACCGCTTTCCAAATCTCTTCAGGATCATGTTCTACCCAGCCTGAAGCAGGATAGAACTGCTTGAATTCTTTTTGCGCTGAAGCTTTCGGCTTGAGGTTTTTGTCAAATAGAATTGCTCGAGTTGATGTGGTGCCTTCATCAATCGCCAGAATATACTGAAGTTTTCTAGGCATTTTCCGACGCATTTGCTGCCCCCATGAAATCTTTCAAAGCTTTTTGCTCCTCAGCATTTAAATGCAATCCAAGTTTTGATCGGCGCCACAAAATATCAGCAGCTGTGGTTGCCCACTCATGGTTACAAAGATATTCAACCTCGCGCTCGCTGAGTGGGCCAAACTGCCGTCCCAGATCAGCATTGGACCGCGCATTGTCCAGAACCACGTCCATTTGCGTGCCATAAGCTTTGAACATTCGCACCACATTTTCAGGGCTTAGGAACGAATAGTTTTGTAGCTGTTCGGCAATGTATTGAACAACATCTTGAACCCCTAAGTCTCCGCCGGGTAGATGAGCATTTCGGGTCCACGGTGCCTTAGCATTCGGAAAGAAAGCACCCAGCTTCTCCAACGCATGCTCTGCCAGTTTGCGCGATGTGGTGATTTTTCCTCCAAATACCGAAAGCATCGGTGCCTGACCATCGGGCTGGTCAAGTTTCAACACATAATCCCGCGTGGCTTCTTGTGCTTTGCTGGCACCATCATCATAGAGCGGTCTGATGCCGGAATAACTCCAACGGAGCATATCACGGGTCACCGGTTTCTTGAAATATTCACTCACTGAGGTCAGAAGATATTCAATTTCCGTCGGGGTGATCTCCGGCTTGCCGGGTTCGCCGTGGTGGTCTTCATCGGTTGTGCCAATTAAAGTGAAATTATATTCATATGGAATGGCAAAGCAAATGCGGCCATCGGCATTTTGAAAAATATAACAGCGGTCATGATCGTAAAGCTTGTCTACCACAATGTGACTGCCCTTAACTTGGCGAATTTTGTCGGGGTCGTTGCGCCCAATCACTTTAACAAGAACATCGCTCACCCAAGGTCCCGCAGCATTAACCAAAACTTTAGCTTGAATCGTTTCAATGGCACCATCCTCGTTTTTAATCTGCAACTTCCAACCGCCGTCCGCACGGCGTGCCGATAGTACTGTTGTCTTCGTGCGAATGATTGCGCCAAACTTGGCTGCATCTTGAGCGTTCAATACCACCAAGCGCGAATCTTCAACCCAGCAATCGGAATACTCAAATGCTTGGGTAAATTTTTCCTTCAGGGGCTTGCCGACAACGTCAATGGTTAGATCGACACTTCGCGTTGCCGGAAGAAATTTTCGCCCTCCCAAATGATCATAGATGAACAGACCCAGACGGATGAGCCAGCGCGGACGCAGACCTTTGTGGTGCGGTAAAACAAACCGTAATGGCCAGATAATATGTGGCGCAGATTTCAACAATACTTCGCGCTCAATCAAGGCCTCGCGTACCAGACGAAATTTATAAAATTCAAGATAGCGAAGTCCGCCGTGAATAAGCTTTGTCGACGCAGATGATGTGCCAGACGCCAAATCATTCATCTCGGCCAGAAAAACCTTAAGGCCTCGGCCTGCGGCGTCTCTGGCAATGCTGCATCCGTTAATACCGCCGCCAATAATGAAAAGATCATAAGTCATTTATCCGTACCCGTCGTTGCATTTTGATCAAGTGGAAAATCGACAACCGCAATTTGTACGCCTTCGTTCTTACATAATTCAACGACGGATAAGGGTAGGGGGAGATCCGTCACAAATACATCAATTTGTGAAAGATGGCCGATGCGCACCGGGGCTGAACTCGAAAATTTCATGTTGTCGGATACGAAAATTACGCTTCTGGAATTTTGCATGATTGCTTGCGCGGCGCGCACCTCACGGTAATCGAAATCGAGCAGCGCCCAGTCGTCGTCAATCGCTGAAACGCCCATGACAGAACGGTCTACTTTAAATGTAGAAATCATGTCGATGGCTTGCTCGCTAGGGATGCCGCCATCAGATTTTCGTACCATCCCACCAACAATCACAACATCAATGCGCGGGTGATGCATCAGAATGGTGGCGACGTGAATGTTGTTGGTAATAACGAGCAGGCCCTCGTGTTGCACCAACGCACGCGCCACTTCTTCAGTCGTTGTTCCGATATTGATAAACAGTGAGCAATTATTTGGATTGAGCCCGGCAGCAAGCAGACCAATGGACTGTTTTTCTGTGGTCGCCAATTGGCGGCGCGAGTCATAAGCCATATTTTGCACGCACGATGATAGCATGGTGCCACCATGCGTGCGCGCCAGCAGGTGCTCATTGCAAAGCTCGTTCAAATCCTTTCGGATCGTTTGTGGTGTAACGTCAAAGCGCAGCGCCAAATCATCAACCAGCACACGGCCGGATTGATGTGCCGGGGCAAGAATTTGCGTCTGGCGCGGGGTTAGAACAAGCATCTCAAATCACTCAGGCGCGTGTTTCAAAAGGGCATTGAAACATTTTTCAGCAGTCGCAAGTGAAACTACCGACAGATTCATACATATTCACTTTTCTTCGTTTTACCGAAAAATGCAACGATTATTCTTCATTGTAGTGCACAATGCTTTCGATAAGTTTCTTAATGACGTTCGTATTGTTTCGATTCATCCTTTGATTGGCTCTTGAAACAAGGGCGTGGAAATACCTTAATGGAGGATCACCAAAGAAACTGAAACTTATGGCAACAGCTGCGGTCGCGTTGTTTGTGCTCGTCAACATGGCCAACCACCTGGAGGCGGCATTTGTCAACACGATGCGCGCCATCGCAGCCGGTGAAATTATCGTTGCACCAAATAGCCTTCGCACCGATGATCAAACCAGCCTCCAACCTTTAACTCCAGCGCCGGTCTAAAGGCGCAGGTGTGGGCATGCGCAACAAAAGTTTTCAAGATGCGGCAATCGTTTAAATCGACGTGAGGCACTGGATGTTATGGGTTCGAAGAAATTTTTTCGCGCGCATTTCAGATCTGGCTTTGCATGACCCGGGTACCATCGCAGATGAATTTTTTGAAGCGGCATAGGTTAAAATCGAGAATGCTATTCACTTTATCTTTCACCCACGGGTACATTAAAACTCCAAAAATAAATTATTGGTGCTTAACCCCACCACGGCTGGAAAGCAGAAAGCCTGTAATCAGTCCACCCAAAAGAATCGCGGCAATGGTGGGGCGACTACCACTTCGCAGTTGTTCTTCCACAGTCTGTAAACCTTGTCTTGCTATTACTTCTGCATCGGGTTGCAAGTTATCGATGAAGGAATCCACTGCCGTCACACCCGTATTGAGGTTGCGCGAATATCCTTGTTTAAACAGACCCAACACCCATTGCCGTGTTTCACCTTCGGCTCCAATTGAACTTTCTGGCGAACTCCGCGAATTAGCATAATCTGCTGCCCGTTGCACCGGAGGGGCATGCTGTTGCTGTGCCGACTGGGGGCGTTCGACCTTTTTATATAATTGAGGAACCCTAAAGGGCTGATATGCATGCATCTCGGCAATTCTGCTTTGAGCCAGGTAGATAGCGATAATCGTCATCACGCCAAATGCACCGGCTGTAACAGCCATTGCGCCCAAATCCCCCAAATACAAACTAAGCCATGAGTAGAATAACAGCGCGACGGCCACCACCGTGATTATTCCGAAAAGGCCTGAGATTGCATAGAACACACTCGCACGAAGGCCAGCGCGAACTGCTCCTGCAGCGAAAGTAAGCTGCCCGTTCACCTCAAGGCCCAATTCAGTCCTTAAGCGTTCTGCATTTTGAGGCATACCAAAACGCTGGAGTATTGCCTCAATCACGAGCGCTTCCCTGATGAACGCGATCCAAGCAGAAGGCCAATCGCAAGGGCAGCACCTAAAGCTAGCATTGGATTGCTGCGCGTGAACTGTTCAACCTTCTTTGCTACATCTGTTGTTCCATCGCTCACCGCACTCGCAACCTTGGCGGACTGGTCAGAAACCCCGGAGGCTGCAGCACTCACACTATCAGAAATGGTAGATGCAGTATCGCTCACAAATTTTTTGGCTGTATCTCCGGCGCTCTTTGTGGCTGTCGCCAAAGCTTCTTGTGCGGTTTTTAATTGATCCCGAAGACTCTTAATTTGTTCGTCAGATGATGATGCATGAACCGCAGATCCAGACTCTCCCATATTCTCCATTCCTCCAATTGCAGAACCTGCATAAGTTTTTGCGGGCTCGCTGAAATCCCTTGCTGTAGATCCAACGCTGCTTTTATCTGATAATTTTCGTTCCATTTTGTTCTCCTTTTTTGCTTCAATGAATGCGACATATAACGACTTGACCGGCAAAAGGTTCCAGCCTTTTTTCAGTAGTAAATCATGATCAGCCCCGAGCTATCCTCGGCGCACTGCATCGCCGCCGTGGATGATTGATTTGGCATCCAAAATGCTACGCGTGGCAATACTTCTTTTAATCAATCCCAGCAAATCTTCTAGCATGTCATGAAGTCTATCCAACCTCATTTCCAAGAAGGAACCTAAACTGTGTTGTTAAATAAAAGGTTCAGGAACTATAAGAAGCTAGATTAATCCGGCTGCGATGTTGATGGTATGGCCCAAAAAAGCCATGTTGAAGACGAATGATAAAATTGAATGGGCCAGGGTGAAACGTCGCATCTGGCGCGAAGTGATGTTGATATCAGCTGTGGCATTGGCGACTCCCATGGTGAAGGCATAGTAGGCGAAATCGAGATATTACTCGCAAATAGTTCTTCTCACGGCCCCTTGCTTACAAGTGTCGGGCTTTATGCACCATCTGGAGAATGCGTATTGAATTTCATCTGTCCATGAATCCTCCAAATTGATCGAGTGCCAAATCCACAAAACCTTCGCTAAAACTCCAAAAACGAAAATCATCTCAACTTCTCCTATCGTAGGTTTATATAGCTATTACTAGGAACAAAGTCAAGAACTATTTCTATCTTGTACACTTTCCCCAAACCTCCTATAATTCATTTCAAGAATTCACTCACATCACCGATAGGATGGGGTGGGTCCCGCGAGGGGCCCGCTTTTTTTGTACGTAAACATGACTGAGATAATCGATCAAAGAATAGCAAGAGAACAAGGCCCTGCCGCGCGCGTGGCGGCCCTGGCGGAACCCGTGCTGAAAGACATGGGCTTTCGGCTGGTGCGGATTAAAACCTTTGGTTCCACCGTGCAGATTATGGCTGAGCGGCCTGATGGCACCTTCACCATTGATGATTGCGAAAAATTCTCACGCGGTTTTTCGCCCATGTTGGATGTGGCAGATATTATCTCGGCGAAATATCATTTGGAAATTTCATCGCCGGGCATTGATCGGCCTTTGGTGCGCCCGACTGATTTTGAAACTTGGGCCGGCCATGAGGTGAAAATTGAATTGGCCGTGCCGCAAGCGGGCCGCAAAAGATTCCGTGGCAGCCTTGAAGGCTACCATGAAGGTGAAGTGCGCCTATTCATTGAAAACCCTGAAGGCGGCAAAGAGCCTTTGCTTGTGGGCCTGCCCTTTGCTGACATCGCTGAAGCCACTTTAGTGCTCACCGACGAATTGATCGAAGCCGCCAAAGCCCGTTTGCCTGAAAAAGCTTACGGTGATGGCGCGGAAATTGACGAAGACCAAATTAAACTCGAAGAGGAAAATGATAATGGCTAACTCAGCTGTATCCGCCAACCGCCTAGAGCTGTTGCAGATTGCCGATGCCGTGGCACGCGAAAAATCGATTGATAAATCGGTGGTGCTTGAGGCGATGGAAGAAGCCATCACCAAAGCCGCCAAGGCCCGTTATGGCCAAGAAAATGAAATCCGCGCTGAGATTGATCCACGCAGTGGTGAAACCAGACTGAACCGCCTGTTGATGGTGGTGGACAAGATCGAGGACGACGCCAAGCAGATTACTTTGGTTGAAGCATCGAAGAAAAACCCAGCAGCCCAACTTGGTGACTATATCGCCGAAGCTTTGCCACCTATTGAGTTTGGCCGTATCGCAGCACAATCAGCCAAGCAAACCATCGTGCAGAAAGTCCGCGATGCTGAGCGAGAGCGCATGTTTGGTGAATATAAAGACCGCATTGGCGATATTGTCTCCGGCCTGATCAAGCGTGTGGAATATGGCAATGTGATTGTTGATCTGGGCCGTGGTGAAGGCATCATCCGCCGCGATGAAACCCTGCCGCGTGAAACACCGCGCCAAGGCGATCGTATTCGCGCCTATGTCTATGACGTGCGCCGCGAACAACGTGGGCCACAGATTTTCTTAAGCCGCACTCATCCGCAATTCATGGCCAAATTATTCGGCCAAGAAGTGCCCGAAATTTATGATGGCATTGTGGATGTTGTGTCTGTTGCGCGGGATCCGTCATCACGTGCCAAAATCGCCGTGCGTTCAAAAGATAGCTCGATTGATCCTGTGGGCGCTTGCGTGGGTATGCGCGGCTCTCGCGTGCAGGCCGTGGTGAACGAGTTGCAGGGTGAAAAAATTGACATCATCCAATGGTCAGCCGATGTGGCAACTTTCGTGGTGAACGCTTTGGCACCTGCTGAAGTGGCCAAAGTGGTGTTAGACGAAGAAGCCCAGCGCATCGAAGTGGTGGTGCCAGATGAGCAGTTATCACTGGCCATCGGTCGTCGTGGCCAAAACGTGCGTCTGGCTTCACAGCTGACGGGTTGGGATATCGACATTATGACCGAAGCCGAAGAATCTGAACGCCGCCAGAAAGAATTCGCCACCAGAACCGCGCGCTTTATCGGCGCCTTGGACGTGGATGAAACGCTGGCGCAGCTCTTGGCCTCTGAAGGCTTCGACAAAGTTGAGGAAATTGCCATGGTAGACAAAAATGAAATCGCTTCCATCGATGGCTTAGATGAAGCCACCGCTGATGAACTTCAAACGCGTGCCCGCACTTATCTAGAGCGCGAAGCCAAAGAGCTTGACGACAAGGGCAAGGCCTTGGGCATCACTGAAGATTTGAAGTCCTTTGAGGGCCTATCGCCTGCCATGTTGGTGGCCTTGGGCGAAAAAGGCATCAAATCTTTGGAAGATTTTGCCGATTGCGCCACTGATGACTTGATCGGCTGGAACGAACGCAAAAACGGCGAAACCATCAAACACGTTGGCGCACTTGCTGGCCATGAAGTGTCCACGGCGGAAGCCCAAGACATGATTATGCGGGCGCGCGTGCAACTAGGTTGGATTGAAGCGCCAGTGCCTGTTGAAGCTTCTGCCGAAGCTGAAGTTGCCGGAGGTGCGTGATCGAAGCAGCCTTGGCGACACGCACTTGCATCGTCTCGCGTGAGCAAAAGCCTGAAGCAGAGTTAATCCGCTTCGCGCTTTCGCCTGATGGCGATGTTGTGCCAGATTTGCGCCGCAAATTGCCGGGCCGGGGTTGCTGGGTTTCTAACAGCCGCATCTTGGTGTCTGAAGCTGTTAAACGTCATGCTTTTGCTAAGAACTTGGATGATCAAGCCAAAGCCGCAGAAAGCTTGCCAGACCTTATTGGCAAACTGATGCGGGCGGAAATGACGCAGTCGCTGGCCTTGTGCCGCAAAGCTGGACTTGCCACATCAGGCAATTCTAAGGTGGAAGATGCACTTCGCCAAGGCAAGGTTGCAGCGCTGATCCACGTGGCCGGATCATCACCTGATGGGGCAGCAAAACTTGATTGGCTTTGTGGCCCCGATGCCGCAATTATTGAATTGTTTGAAACAAATGAATTGGACTTGGCATTTGGCCGCGAAAATGTGGTACATGCCGCGCTATCAGGGGGCGGACAAACGCGAAATCTACTGGATTTAGTGCGACGCTTCGCCCAATACGAGAATTTGAAAATCAAAGGTTTGAACTAGAGCGCATGAGCGATACAAGTAACACTGACGAAAAATCAGGCCCCAAGCCAAGCGGTCACACGCTAAGCTTGAAGCGCCCCGCCGTGGATCAATCACGGGTAAAGCAAAGTTTTGCCCATGGCCGCACTAAAACGGTTCTGGTGGAGACCAAGCGCAAGCGCTTTGGTGAAGATAAACCCGCCGCACTTCTGGGTGATGATAAGCCAAAGGCCACTGTCCAACCCATGGCGTCGCCCACCACTGTGGTGCCGCGTTCGGTTGCGCCGCCAGCGCCACGCCCGGGTGTGGTTTTGCGCACGCTCTCCGCTGATGAGCGTGAGGCCCGTGAACGCGCACTAGCAGACTCACGCGTCCGTGAGGCTGATGAACGCAAGCGTCAAGAAGCAGATGCTGTTCGCCGCAAATCCCAAGACGAGGTTGACCGCATAGAGCGTGAAGCCGCCGCTAAGCGCAAAGCCGAAGATGATGCCCGCCACCGTGCCGAAGATGACGGCAAACGCAAGGCTGAAGAAGCGGCCAAAAGACTGGCACCAAAAACCACGACAGGCCGTGTTGCTGCTGAAGAAGAAGACGAAAAGCCAAAGCCAAGGCTTGGTGGCTTTTCTCGCCCTGGTGGCACGATCAAGCGCATTATCACGGCACCAGCACCTGCTCGCACAAAGGCCGATGCTGATAAGCGTCGCGGTCGCTTAACTGTTGAGAATGCGTTGAACGAAGAAGACGCACGCGGCCATTCCGTTGCCGCCTTCCGCAGGCGCACTGAACGTTTGAAGAAGCAAGCGCAGGGCTTCCAAATGCCTACTGAAAAGATGACGAGGGAAATTATTATTCCCGAAACCATCACCATTCAGGAACTTTCAAACCGTATGGCAGAACGCGCCGTTGACATCATCAAGATGCTGATGCGCCAGGGCCAGATGCACACCATCAATGACGTGATCGACGCTGACTCGGCTCAACTGATCGCCGAAGAGATGGGCCATAAAGTTAAGCGCGTATCAGAAACTGACGTGGTTGATAGTCTTGATGCAGGCGCAGACGCTGAAGAAACGCTGGTGCAACGCCCACCTGTTGTGACCATCATGGGCCATGTTGATCACGGCAAAACGTCGCTGCTCGATGCGATCCGCAAAACCAATGTGGTTTCCGGTGAAGCCGGGGGCATCACCCAACACATTGGGGCCTATCAGGTGAAAACCGCCAATGGTTTAGTGACTTTTATCGACACGCCCGGCCATGAAGCCTTCACCTCGATGCGGGCACGCGGTGCCAAAGCCACCGACATCGCCATTCTTGTGGTGGCCGCTGATGACGGCGTGATGCCGCAAACCATTGAAAGCATCAATCACGCCAAGGCCGCTGGTGTTCCCATCATCATTGCCATTAACAAGATGGATAAGCAGGGCGCCAATCCAACGCGGGTGCGCACTGATTTGCTGCAATATGAACTGGTTGTTGAAAGCATGGGCGGTGACACGCTTGATGTGGAAGTTTCCGCTACCAAAGGCACCAACCTCGACAAGCTGCTTGAAACAATTCTGCTGCAAGCCGAAGTTCTCAACTTGCGCGCCAATCCAAAACGTGAGGCATCCGGCCTTGTGGTGGAAGCGCAACTTGATAAGGGCCGCGGGCCTGTGGCCACGGTTCTGGTACAACGTGGCACTTTGAAACATGGCGACATTTTCGTAGCTGGCACAGCGTGGGGTCGTGTTCGTGCCCTGCAAGATGACAAGGGCAAGCCTGTCAGTGAAGCGCCACCATCCTTCCCGGTGGAAGTGCTGGGCCTCAACTCTGCGCCAGAAGCGGGTGACCGTTTTGACGTGGTGCCAGATGAAGCGCGGGCGCGTGAGATCACTGAATTCCGTGAGCGTCAAAAGCGCGAGAAGCGTGGCACGTCATCGCAGCGTTCTTCGCTCGAACAGATGATGACGCAAATTGGCCAATCGGGGCGCAAGGAATTCCCGATTCTGGTTAAGGCAGACGTTCAGGGTTCTGCTGAAGCCATCGTGCAAGCGCTGGAAAAGCTCGGCAATGCTGAGATAAAGGCCCGCGTGGTTCACTATGCTGTGGGTGGTATTGCCGAAAGTGACGTTTCACTTGCGGGTGCATCTGGCGCTGTGGTCTTGGGCTTTAACGTTCGCGCCAATTCGCAAGCCCGTGATGCGGCACAGCAAACTGGAATTGAAATCCGCTATTACAACATCATCTATGATCTGGTGGATGACATTAAGGCCGCAATGGCTGGTAAATTGGCACCAGAAATGCGCGAAACCTTCATCGGCAATGCCAAGATTTTGGAAGTGTTCAACATCACCAAGGTCGGCAAAGTTGCAGGCTGCATGGTCACCGAAGGTTCAGTGCAACGCGGCAACAAAGTGCGCCTGATCCGCGACAACGTGGTGATCCACGAAGGCACACTCTCAACGCTCAAGCGCTTCAAGGACGAAGTGAAAGAAGTTCCAGTGGGCCAAGAATGCGGCATGGCGTTTGAGAAATACGAAGATATGCGCGCTGGCGACGTGATCGAATGCTTCCGGGTTGAAAAGGTGGCACGGACGCTGGAGTAAGCTCTCTCAGTGGCCGGGCTTGAATACAAACCAATTTGGATCAAGCCGCGGATCATTGCCGCTCCCAAAATCCGCCAAATCTATTGGTGTGATTTCTGGGAAGATGCACGATTGCCAGAAATGTGGAAGACTCGACCAATTGTCGTCATATCCTACAAGAATAGCTTGAGCGGACCATGTCTGGTCATTCCGCTTTCGACCCTGGCGCAAGATGATAACAAATGGGCGGTCAGGTTGAGAACACAGGTGGAAGGAGTGCAATCTTGGGCAATTTGCAATCAACCGTCCACAGTTTCGCCCAGTCGATTTACGCAGTTTGGCGGCAAAATTCCGGTTATTCCAGAAGCTGAATTCAATCAAGTGCTTGAATTGCTTATGAAATGGTTGCCAAAGCCGTTCAGCACTTGAAAAATGTTCAATATTGTGCATATTGTATACATGCGGCCCCGAGAAATCAGGTGTCCGTTGCCCGAAAGGGAGACAATTGCCAAGGCAGCCCAAAAGGCTGCCTTTGGTTTTTTTAAGAGTAACATGATCTCAGGCCTTTCCCATATCACCTTCGTCACCCGCGACATCGAAGCCTTCGCGCGCATTGTCATTGAAGTGCTGGGCGGCGAGGAAATCTACGATAGCGGGCAAAAGCAATTTTCGCTCTCGCGCGAGAAATTCTTTATCGCTGGTGGATTATGGATAGTAGCAATGGAGGGTGAAAGCCTGCCCATGCGAAGCTATAATCACATCGCTTTCAAAACCGACGAAGCGGGGTTGGAACAAGCCCGCACTGCCATTGCCCGCTTGGGCCTCGAGACCAAACCGCCGCGCCCGCGCATTGAGGGCGAGGGGCGTTCGCTTTATTTCTATACGCCCGACAAACACTTGATTGAACTCCACACGGGCACTTTGGAAGAGCGATTGCAAGCTTACGGCAACAATGGCTAAGATCATTGCATTCAAATTGATTTTATTGCCGATCCGAGGTTCACGCGCAAACATGCACGGCTGATCTACAAACAGTTTTTCCCCCTGTATCTGCGTGGGGTTTGGCTGCGCTGTTTGCTGTTTCTGGTCATGATTTTCGCACTCGTGCAATTCATCAGTTTTTTGCGTGTAGACGATCAGGCGGAATGGCTGCGAAGCTGGGGCCTGCCCAACGGTTTCAGCGACTGGCGTTATGGGCCTTTGGCTTTTATTGTTGTGGTTTTGGCTGCTATTCTCATTGCCGAATGGTTTGTCAGAACAAATAGTCGCAAAGCCGAACGGCAATTCGAAACTGTTGCACTGCCGGAGCGGGCCGAATTCCTTGTCACCGAAACTGAAATAACGATGAAAAGTTCTTCCGCAGTGATGATTGTTCCACTCAACAAAGTCACTGGCCTGGCACTCAGCAAAGATGCTTTGGCCATTGGAATTTCAGGTGCCGGAATGATCATTCCGCGCAGCGCCTTTGCCACACTGGCGGAAGAAACGGCCTTCATCCGCAGCTTCGCCAAAGGCATGGGTGCTGATGCCTTGCAACGCTCGTCCGAGGCTGTAAGGAAGCTACTGTGAACCATTCCAATACCCCATCGCAACCGTATGCTTCGTGCTGGAGAGTTGATCCACGATGCTTTAAATCAGCCTGACTATGGACATTCTAGTGAAAATCTCGCGACTTGGGGACTGTGCGCACATTGCGGGGGTGACGGTGCTTTGTGGTTTGTGCGTGGATGGGTGGTGCCTGGTTTATATCTTCTGAAAGTCTAGCCAATTCGGAGGAGCGATCAAAAATCTGCTCGGCCACCAGATGCACCACACCTTCTGGGCTGCGCTGAACTTTACCCTGCACCAGCAGCAATCTTCCACCCATGATTTCGCGCCTGAAGGCTTCAACCAATTTAGGCCAGACAACAACGTTGCACACACTGGTTTCATCGCTTAGCGTGATGAACACTACACCTGCATCGCCGGGCATTTGCCGCATAAGCACGATGCCCGCGCAAGAAGCTTTGCTGTTATCCTTTGCCTTCCAAATTTCGGCACAACTGGAAGCGCCTTCGATTTTGAAAAGATCGCGCAGGAAAAACATCAGATGCGCACGCAAAGACAGGCGCAGCATTTGATAGTCTGCTAGCACATGTTCGCTTAATGGCATAAGTGGCAAAGGAGCTATTTTTTCTTCGGGTTGCTCTTCCACATATTGCGATGCAAATAGCGGTAATTCCTCATCATCGGGAATACGGCGCACGGCCCAGAGAATTTCACGACGATCTTGGGCGATGGATTGGAAACAATCAGCCTCAGCCAGAATGATTAAGGCGCGTTTAGGCAATTTGGTGCGCCGGGCCACATCGTCCACCGCATCATAGCCATTGTTTCGTTTGAACAGTAAAGTGTTGGCCCAAGCTTCCCGGAAGCCATCAATCTGGCGGAAGCCTAATCGAAGCGCCAATGTACCATTGGGGCAAAGTTCCAGCGTGTTATTCCAATGACTGAAATTTACATCAACGTGGCGCGCTTCAACATCATGCTCCCGCGCATCACGCACGATTTCGGCGGGCGCGTAAAAACCCATGGGCTGCGAGTTGAGCAGTGCTGCGGCAAAAGCAGACGGGTGATGTTTTTTAATCCAAGCTGAAATATAAACCAGATGAGCAAAGCTGGCGGCATGACTTTCTGGAAAGCCGTAAGAACCAAAGCCTTCGATCTGTCTGAAACAGCGCTCGGCGAATTCCTGTTCATAGCCGCGCTCTACCATACGTCCGACAAATTTATCGCGAAAACTATTGATAGTACCTAGATTGCGAAACGTGGCCATGGCGCGGCGCAGGCCATTGGCTTCATCGCTGGTGAATTTTGCAGCAACGATAGCCAGCTTCATGGCCTGTTCTTGGAAGAGTGGAACTCCTTTGGTTTTGTTCAACACCTGAAACAATTCATCAGGTGGCCCGTGTTCAGGTGCCGGTGAAGGATACTCAACCTTTTCGAGACCGCTGCGCCTTCTAAGATAGGGATGAACCATATCGCCCTGAATGGGCCCCGGCCGTACGAGGGCCACTTCAATGACAAGATCATAGAATTCCTTTGGCTTCAGGCGTGGCAGCATATTAAGTTGTGCCCGGCTCTCCACCTGAAAAACACCAATGGCATCAGCCTTTTGCAACATTTCATAAACGGCAGGGTCTTCACGCGGCACAGTGGCAAGATCATAGGGCCTGCCTTCGTGGATGCGGATCAGATCAAAGGCTTTGCGGATGCAGGTGAGAATGCCCAGCGCTAGCACATCCACCTTCATCATGCGCAGAACATCAATGTCATCTTTGTCCCATTGGATGAAAAATCGATTCTCCATGGTGGCAGGGCCGATGGGCACGCATTCATCAAGTCTATCTTGAGTGAGGATGAAGCCACCCACATGTTGTGAGAGGTGACGCGGAAAACCAATCAACTCATTGGCGAATTTCATGGCGCGCGCTACGAGCACGTTGGCGGGATCAAGACGGCCTTGCTTAATATGGCTGTCTTTCACGCTGCTGCCCCAGCTGCCCCAAATGCTGCTGGAAAGATTAGCCGTTATGTCTTCGGTGAGACCGAATACTTTGCCTGCTTCCCTGATGGCACTGCGCGGACGATAGCAAATGACGGTTGCGGCCAGCGCTGCACGATGATAGCCATAACGATTATAGATATTCTGGATCACTTCCTCGCGGCGTTCATGTTCAAAATCCACATCAATGTCGGGAGGTTCTTTGCGCTCTTCGCTGATGAAGCGCTCAAACAGTAAACCAATCTGCATCGGATCAACGGCCGTGATGCCCAGCATATAACACACCGCTGAATTGGCCGCCGAACCGCGGCCTTGGCAGAGAATGTTTTTGCTGTGCGCGAAACTCACAATGTCATGCACAGTGAGAAAATATTGTGCAATATCCATCTTGTCGATCAAGGACAACTCGCGTTCGATAATTTTTTTAATGTGCATGGGGAGCACATGGCCATAACGCTTAATGGTTCCCGCCCACGCAAGATCACTCAGCTGTTGCTGTGCGGTTTTACCTTCGGGGATGGTTTCGTTGGGATAGTTATACTTGATTTGATCGAGCGTGAAATTGATCAGACCCGCAAAGCGGATCGTTTCAGCGATGGCTTCTGGTGCTTCACAGAAAAGCTCTGCCATTTCGTCTGGCGATTTAAGGTGACGCTCGGCATTGACTTCAAGACGTTGGCCTGCTTCATCCAGCGTTTTGTGTTCACGAATGCAAGTGACGACGTCGTGGATTTCACGGCGTTTGGGGCAATGATAGAGCACGTCATTGGTGGCCAGCAATGGGATGCCAGCTGCTTGTGCGAACTGTCTGAAATGGCGCAGACGAGATGCATCGTCGCCATGATGCGGCATGGAAATGCCAAGCCAGATGCGATGCGTGGCAATGTTATGAAGAGTTTTGAGAAGAGTCTCCAACGCAGTGCAAGAAAGCGGGGTTCCCACTTTCGCTGGAATGACTGGTTGAGGCGACGTTTTGTCTTCATTTTTATTCCAAAAACTCTTTGGTTCTTCGCGCGTCGCTATTGGTGCATTGGGATGGGTTAGCATCACCACCAGTAACAGGCCTTTTTGCCAGTTAAAAAGATCATCGAGGCTCAGATAACATTCACCTTTAGGAGCTCTTAATTTTCCAGCGCTGAGCAAGCGGCAAAGATTGCCATAAGCCGCGCGATCAGTTGGGTAGGCCAGAATGTCTGGCGTACCATCGTTAAACACGAGGCGCGCGCCAACCAGCAGCTTTGGCTTATTGATCTTGATTTCTTGGTGGGCAGCATAGGCCCGCACCACGCCCGCCAGCGAGTTACGATCAGCAATGCCTATAGCGCAGAGTCCAAGTTCTGTGGCCATCTGCACCAATTCCTTTGGATGCGATGCGCCGCGCAGAAAAGAGTAATTTGTGGTTACGGCAATTTCAGCATAAGCACTCATGCGAATATCCCATGCAGAAACCATTGTTCAGTGGTTGTATTGCGGTAAAGCCAATAGCGCCGGCCCTCATGATCTTCAGCCCGGAAATAGTCGCGCGAGGATTGGGGCTCCTCGTGGTGCCACCACTCTGCCGCGATGCGCTCTGGGCCTTCATGCCAAATGACGCTGCGCTTGAAGCGCCGCCAATTCAGCGTGGTGGTAAAAGTGATGGGCTCTGGCCTTGCAAAAATCCGCAAAGGCCGATGCGGGATCGCACTTGTGCTCTGCCGCTTTTTCCACACTTGCTTTGCTGAAACGCGTTGAGCCGGCACCGCAATAAAAGCTTTTTCTGGAATATGCGTATCATTGGGTTGAAATCTGAGAATGCGGTTTGCCCCAAAGCGCGTGGCCAAGCGATCAATTAAAAAGTTGATTTCCTTTTGCGCCATAAGATCGGAATCCAATTCGACTGTAACACCATTAAAATGTTCAGTGCGCGTTGCTGACAAGCGAATGAGATCAAAGCCAAAGCTTGGATCAAGTGGATCATTTAACGCGTCCAGTTTTTCACGGAATAGGCGCAACATGATGTTGAAGTCGCGCGTGGGGCTGCCCATAGCAATAGTGATATTTCTCACCACCCCATCGGCACGGAAGAACAGGGCTTCCACACAGCGCGCACCATCGCCATTTTCTTGCATAAGCGCTGATAGGCTCATGCTTAAGGATTTGAGCGTCGCAGTGATCAGATCATCTGTGGCAATGGGTTCGGCAAAAGCCCGCTCTTGCCAATAAGCGGCACGAGGGCGGCGCGGTGAGATGGGCTTTGCGCCCTGCCCTAAAATTTCATCCACCGTGGCCAGCACGACCGCACCAAAACGCGCCGTGATTTCACTGCGTTTGCGGCTGGCCACTTGGCCCACGGTTTTTAATCCGGCACGGCGAAAAGCATGGGTGATGGCGGCCTCTAAGCCTAACGCCTCCACTGGTAGGGGTTTGACGGCAGCGGCCTCCGCACCTATTTCTGTGATCGCGTTATTTTTGTAGATAGCTAAAGCGTGAGCCGCTGCAGCGGTTCCTGCTAGGCCTGCGCAAACATTGAGGCCTTGGGCTTTCAGCTTGCGCACGATCAGCTCTAGCATGGTCTGCTCACCACCAAAAAGATGGGTGGCCCCGGTCACATCGAGAAGCAGCCCCTGCTTGCCATCCAGCGCGACAAAGGGCGTAAAGTGATCACACCAATCGGCGATATTGTTGAGAAGCTGCAGGTCTGCGGCCTCATCGGCCTGTGCCACTTCGAGTTCTGGCAACATAGCGCGTGCATTGGCCAAGGGCTGGCCGATACGCAGGCCAAGGGCAGTTGCCTTGCGATCCACTGCTTGCAGCACAATTGCATTTTTAACTTTGGCTATGGCGACAAGAGGTGCTGCGGCCGCTTGTGACTGTTCATGCCGCTGCAGACGATCAGTTGAAAGCTGCGGAAACCACAGCGCCAAGATTCGCCTTTGGTTCTCTGAAACTGCTTTCATCACTACTCCACTCCATTATCCACTCACCTGTCTGCCCATGTCGGTTACGAATAAGCTCCACCTGAAAAATTGGCCTGCCCCAATTTTTGCCATGTTGCGGCGAAGGTGCGCCACGCACTAGCCAACGGATTTGCGCTGCGCTGGAATCGGGATGTGCGCCGAACCGCAAAAGAAAAACTGTGACTGATTTTTGTGTGGCAGCTAGCGTCAAACGCCTACTTGCCACCAAATCAAGTATTTTCGGGCTGCCTTGAATTTCAATCACCACAGCACCAAGAGCAGCACAAGACAGCGCATCATTGACGGCGCGTAGTGCATCGCTGGCATTGGCCACAGAGAGTAAAAGCAGGTGTGCCGGATTGATGCCAAGTTCGAGAAGCCCTATCGCTGAAAGCTCTCCCCATTCATGGGCCGAAAAATCTTGCCTGATCCAAAGCAAATGTTTGTTTGCGGCCACGCGTGCGGCAAGCCCTGCCACAAAACCTGTTGCGGCCGCCTCATGACTCATGGCAGAGAAAACTTCGTGCAAACTTCCATGCTGAAGCCCGCCTTTCAAGCAAAGATCAACTTCGTTATGGCCAAGCGAAGTACAAACGGAAGCTTTTTGCAATTCCGGCTTGGCGAGAAATTCTTTCAAGGAGACTAATAGGGGATTCATCAAAAGATGATAAGAACAAAACAAGAACTATGTCAACGCCCTTGATTATGCATCACCCGTCGGGTCATCCTAATTGATCGGTGATAGCAAAGGCTGGCCAGCAAAATATGCGGCCAGATTATCACGGATCAGCTTACCCATGGCAGCGCGGGTTTCGCTGGTGCCGCTTCCACCGTGGGGGTGAAGCACAACATTCTGTAAGCTTAAAAACCGCGTGTCAATTTTGGGCTCATTCCAAAACACATCAAGAGCCGCCCCAGCAATGGCCTTGGTTTCCAGCGCGTGCAAAAGCGCTGGTTCGTCCACAACCGAACCACGCGCTACGTTAATGAAGAAGCCTTTCGGACCCAAAGCTTTCAACACATCGGCATTTACAATTTTCGCTGTTGCATCACCGCCCGGTAGAATGGCGACCAGAAAATCAGAATGGGTGGCAAGTTCAACAGGGTTTGCGAAATGCTGATAACCCACATCAGTGCGCTTGCTGCGGGTGCAATAAGAAACTGGCATTGAAAACCCTTCAGCACGGCGGGCAATGGCCATGCCGATGCGACCTAAGCCAAGGATGCCTAGGCGCTTACCATTCATGCGCGTCAAAAGAGGAAAGTTTCCCTTGGCCCAAGCACCAGAACGGGTGAAAGCATCTGCCAGCGGAATCTGGCGCGCAATGCCCAGCATCAAGGCAAGGGCTAGATCTGCAACATCTTCATTCAATACGTTTGGCGTTGTCGTTACATTGATTCCACGTGCCTTGGCCGCAACCAAATCTATGGCATCAACGCCAACACCAAAGCAGCAGATAAGTTGAAGCTTGGATAAAGCGTTGATCACATCTCGCGAAACGCCAAGATCACCGCGTGTTGCAAGTGCGCGAACTGTGCCTGCATGCCGGGCCAGAAAAGCCCCCTTATCGGCCGCTTCCCAATAGCGGTGAACAATATAATCCGATTCAAGCGCTGCCATATCTGTGGCTGCATATTCACCCATCAAGATCAGTTCTGGTTTAAACATCATTGGCCTCACACGTTTGCTAAAGGGTGTTTAGCCATGCGTGCCAAAGAACTCAATAAATGAAGGGAGTGGAGGCCTTGCCTGGATTTGAACCAAGATATGCGAGTTTGCACCCCGCCGCGTAAGCTTCCGCCACAAGGCCTTAACCAATAAACTAACATGAGCTTGCGACTTGCGAATAGCGCTAAACCGTTGCATTAGGTTAATTCTGAATTCATCATAAACAAATCCTTAACATGATAATTCCTGCAAACCTTCGCGGCATCTTTTATATGCTGGCTAGCGGCCTGACTTTTGTGTTCAACGACAGCTTGATGAAGCTGGCGATGGGTGGATTGCCGCCCTATCAGGTTTTGGTGATGCGTGGGCTTTCGGGCGTCTTCTTTGCGCTTTGCCTACTAACTTTTAATGGTGAACTTAAAGTTCAGCGAAAGATGATTTCACGGCCCGTGTTGCTGCGTGCTGGTTTGGAGTGCATCGCGATTCTCACCTACATCCTTGCTCTGGCACATTCGCCCATTGGTGATGTGACTGCGATTTTTCAAACTACTCCCTTGCTGGTGATTTTGGGAATGATCTTTATCCATCGTGAAAAAGTTATCGGATTACGCTTGATTTTAGTTGCCATCGGGTTTTGCGGGGCACTGATGGTGGCACAACCTTTTACTGGTACGGTATCTCCCTATGTATCACTTGCATTCATAACCGCCCTCTTTGCCGCAGCGCGAGACTTGGCGGCGCGACAAATTTCGAAAGATATTCCAGCACTGGTTTCCACCCTGATCCTGATCTTAACGGTGTTGGGCGGGGCCATGATTTGCGGAGTATTGTTTGAGCATTGGTATGTTCCGTCGTCTTATTACATCGTGCTGACGATCGCCGCTGGCCTCTTCATGATGCTTGGACATCATTTTACCCTAATGGCTTACCGCAATGCTTCTGCCCAACAAGTGGCGCCCTTTTATTACAGCTTCCTGGTTTTTGCTGTTCTATTCGGGTTCATTATTTTTGGCGATGTGCCCAACATCTTGAGTTTTGCAGGCATGACCGTCATTGTTGTGAGCGGTCTCATCCTGCTTTCCAATGAAGAGAAGCTTGAAAAGAATGCCTATCAACATCCTGATTTGTGATCTTGTTGGTCTTGCTTTTGATGCAAAGGGTAATCCTGATCCATCCGAAGTGAAGGCGCATATTGAAGCAAAAGGTGGAAAATTCCACTTGGGGGGAATGCCCATTGAAGGTGAAGGCAGCGATCTTCATTTCTATTATTACCCTGACATTTCCACCCACGACGAGATTATGGCGCTATCCGATCATGGACAGTTTGATGCTGTGATAGCGGCAGCCACCATCATCCCTTCAGAAGCAAAATTTCGCTCTGGCGGCGTGCGCATTGGGGCTGGCACGGGCAACATGGGCTCAACATCTTGGGGCGGGCCAAACGGAATTGGTGGCGCAGCACCTTTGATGAATACGCCGGGCTTCAATGCGCGGGCCACGGCGCAGATGACAATGAAGGCGCTTCTGCATTTTCGTCCGAATTTACCCTTTGCTGTTCTTCATCAACGTGTCGTTGATGGCACTTTCGACACGGGCGAAAATCTGCGTGAATTTCCAACTGCAAAACTTGAGGGACAAACCATCGCAATCATCGGCTATGGCAACATTGGGCGTGAAGTTGCAAAGCTTGCCGCAGCGTTTCACATGAAAGTTCACGTGGCGACGCGACAACCCCATCATGCCGAAATTTTTGAAGATGGGTTTGCCGCGTTTGAAAACACTCTCAATGCGGTGCGTGGCGCTGATGTCGTTTCGGTACACACCGGACTGGGCCCGCTGAATACTGTAACTGGCCGTTATGCTAATCAGAGCTTAATCAACTCCAACACTCTATCTGCTATGAATGCAGGTGCAACATTGTTGAATTTTGATCGCGGTGAATGTGTGGAAGTCGTTGCGTTAGATCATGCTATGGCTTCGGGCCAAATTGCCAATGCCGCAATTGACGCCGATTTATTTATAGCTTCTGACAGCAAGAGGAGCGGGCCGATGGTGCCCTATCTGCATCTTGCTCAAAAATATGCCGCACGCATTTTGCTTCTGCCACATGCCGCCGCAGACACTGATCATCCGTCGCGCGTGGCAGGTGCCAAGCAGGCTGTGGATCAAATCCTTGATGCTATTCTAAATAAGCGGGTTACCAACCTCAAAGGCGATTTACCGGCGGGCTATACTAACGGCGGGTCGAAGGCTGGCGGCTGAGGTTCACGCGTAATGCTTAAGCACTTCCGATCAATATGCCTGTGATGAACACCAGTGCGCCGCCAAGTGCGATCTGGATAGCGGCTTTTAGAAATGGCGTGTCCATATATTTCCAGCGGATCCAAGAGATGACGGCAAGTTCGACGATCACGACAGCTACTGCAACGATGAAGGCTGTATTGAAGCGTGGGATCAAAAACGGCAGCGTGTGACCTAGGCCGCCGACGAAAGTCATAGTCCCGGTCGTGATACCGCGGATCAGCGGGCTGCCACGACCCGTAAGCTTGCCGTCATCAGATAAGCCCTCAGCCAAACCCATGGATATGGCCGCACCCACTGATGCGGCAAGACCAACAAGAAACGTTTGCCAAGTATTATGAGTTGCGAAAGCTGCAGCAAAAATGGGGGCCAACGTTGAAACACTGCCGTCCATGAGCCCAACTAGGCCGGGCTGGACATATTGGAGCAGGAAAACGCGGGCTTCGTCGTCCTGTATGCGGGCTTTATCCTGTTCGTTCTGATGCGCAAGGCCAAGTTTTTCAGACAGAGACTCGTGGCCTTTTTCTTCCTCGGCGAGTTCAAGCAGCAACTTTTTTATCGCGCGGTCTGGGATGCGCTTTGCGGCGTCGGTGTAAAACTGCTGCGCCTCAGACTCCATCGCTTCCACGCTTTTGGCCATTACGGCCACGCCTTCCTTCAACAAGGTGTAAGCGGGTTTACTTGCCGCAAAACCCTTCACTTCACCTCGGCGGATGAGGGGAATGTGGTCACCGTATTTCTGGGTATAGACAGCCTTTAGACGGTCTGCATGATCAACTTCTTCTGCGGCCATTTCGGTAAAGACTTTGGCTGAGGCGGGAAAGTTCATTGCCATTTCATGGGCAAACATCTCATAGGCGCGCGCTGCATCCTCTTCTGAGGAAATGGCAAGGGCTAGGATTTCTTGTTCGTTGAGGTCGGAGAAGCTTTTCATGCAACCAACTTAGAAACTGTTGCAGCAAAAGTCCAATTCAGTTGATGGGTGTTATGCCGCAACTTTTTAGAAATTCCGTAAACTTCGGCGTATCTGGTAGATCGATCGGCGCACCGCCCGTTCCGAGCATCGCTAAAGCCTTGCCATATTCATTTTCGCGCATCGCTTTCCATAGCGGGTCGCCGACAGTGAGAGTGATTTCAATCTGTTGGTGATAATGGGATTTGGGGTCTTTCACAGGCTTCAATGTCACGTATTTGTGCAACGTCTTGTCATAAGCCGTGAAATCGAGAGCATAGCTTCCACCCTTCTTTGCCAGTGTTGACTTTGGACCATCCAGTTTCAACACGGTGCCGTCATCTTCGGGATCTATCGGCAATAGCACACGCAAGGTTTTGGAACCGTCGGTGCAAGTCACATGAGTGAGCATGTATTCTTCCGAAACCAGCGTGCCATCCACACCCATTTTGAAATCGTAGACCGCTGCACCCTTCACCCGTGAATAACTCTCTGCCATGTCTTCTTTTTCTTGAGCGAAGGCGGGAGAAGCGAAGGCAACAAGCGCAGCCAAGAACGATGCGTAAGTTTTCATGAGAAACCTCCTGATATGAATTTGAGCTTCGCTCAATTATCATCCATCTTCAAGGCCGCAATGAAGGCTTCCTGTGGAATTTCGACGCGGCCGAATTGGCGCATTTTCTTTTTGCCTTCCTTCTGCTTATCAAGAAGTTTGCGTTTGCGGCTAATGTCGCCACCGTAACATTTTGCGGTGACGTCTTTGCGCATGGCGGAAATGGTTTCGCGCGCAACGATCTTGCCGCCGATAGCGGCTTGGATTGGCACTTGGAACATGTGGCGCGGAATCAAGTCTTTCAGTTTTTCGCACATGCCTCGGCCACGGGCTTCGGCGCGGCTGCGATGCACGATCATCGATAACGCATCCACGGGCTCCGCATTCACCAACACAGTCATCTTCACCAGATCGGCTTTTTGATAGTCGATCATCTTATAGTCAAATGAGGCATACCCAGATGACACAGACTTCAAACGATCATAAAAATCAAACACCACTTCATTGAGCGGTAATTCATAAACCACCATGGCGCGGGCACCTGCATAAGTAAGCTGTTTTTGCCGACCACGGCGATCTTCGCAGAGTTTCAACACGGAACCCAGATATTCGTCAGGCACCAAAATCTGTGCCTCAATCCAAGGCTCTTCCATCGATTCAATCACTGTCACATCTGGCATGTCGGCCGGATTGTGCATGGCGATTACCGTGCCTTCGCGCATGTTGAGATTATAGATCACGCTGGGAGCGGTGGTAATAATATCCACATTGAATTCGCGTTCAATGCGCTCACGCACGATTTCAAGATGTAACAGACCGAGGAAACCACAGCGGAAGCCGAAGCCAAGCGCTGCAGACGTTTCCATTTCATAGGTGAAGCTTGCATCATTCAAGCGCAGCCTGCCAATGGCTTCACGCAAGTCTTCAAACTTAGCGGCATCGACAGGGAAAAAGCCAGCAAACACCACACTTTGTGCTTCGCGAAAACCGGGCAGCGCGCCATCGCAAGGGTTCTTTTCCTCAGTGACGGTGTCCCCCACTCGCGTATCAGCCACTTCTTTAATTTGGCCAGTGAAGAAGCCGATCTCTCCCGGCCCCAAGCTTTCAACAATTTCTTTCTTTGGCCGTGAAACGCCGACGCGGTCTAGAACATAACCGCCACCGGTTCCCATCATCTTGACCTTCATGCCCTTGCGCAATTCACCATCAATCACACGGGCCAGCACGACAACGCCGAGATAGGGATCATACCAACTATCAACAAGCAATGCTTTCAGCGGCTTGTTAATGTCTCCTTTGGGTGCGGGCAATTGGGTGACGATGGCTTCCAACACGTCTGGCACACCGAAGCCAGATTTGGCGGAAATGGGGATGGCGCCCGAAGCGTCAATTCCGATAACGTCCTCAATCTGTTGACGAATACGCTCTGGCTCTGCGGCTGGCAGATCAACCTTGTTCAAAACTGGCAGGATCTCAAGATTGTTATTGATGGCCTGATAGACATTGGCCAGCGTTTGGGCTTCCACACCTTGCGAAGCGTCTACCACCAGCAGCGCTCCCTCACAGGCGGCGAGCGAGCGCGAGACTTCATAGGCAAAATCCACATGGCCTGGTGTATCGATCAAGTTCAACACATAGTTTTTGCCGTCTTTGGCTTTATAATCGAGGCGCACTGTGTTGGCCTTGATAGTGATACCGCGCTCACGCTCCAAATCCATTGAATCGAGAATTTGATCCACCATCTCACGGTCGCTCACGGCCCCGCAAAGCTGGATAATACGATCCGCCAGTGTGGATTTGCCGTGGTCAATATGGGCGATGATGGAGAAATTACGGATAAGGGAGATGTCGGTCATTTGCGGCGCTGTTTGGCAGCGTGGGGCGGGTAGGTCAAGCGCCGTGCAAATGCTTCAAATGAGCCAGAATGCCTGTGGTGGAACTGTCAAGCCCCGCAACCGCTTTCCCCTCCACAGCAGGCTGCAAGCCAGTAGCCAGTTCTTTGCCGAGTTCCACGCCCCATTGGTCGAAGCTATTGATGCCCCAGATTACGCCTTCCACAAACACACGGTGCTCGAAGAGTGCGATCAGGCGACCTAAAGTGAAGGGATCGAGTTTTTTATAGGCCAGCGTGAGCGAGGGACGGTTGCCCGTGAAGACCTTATGAGGGGCCAGCGCTGCGGCTTCCTTCTTGGATTTTCCAGAGGCGAGGAGCTGCGCCTCTGCCTCTTTCAGCGTGCGGCCCTTCATCAAGGCTTGGCTTTGCGCAAGGCAGTTGGCCACTAGAAGTGTGTGGTTCGTGATGCTGTCTTTTTCGTGCGGTTCCGCAGCAATCAAAAATTCCACCGGAACAACGTCTGTGCCTTGATGCAGCAATTGAAAAAACGCATGTTGGCCATTGGTGCCAGGTTCGCCCCAGACCACAGGCCCCGATGCTACCTTCAGCGGCTTACCATCTTTGCCGACGCGTTTGCCGTTTGATTCCATATCAAGCTGTTGCAGATAAGCTGGAAAACGGCTGAGGCGTTGATCGTAGGGAATAATGGCGCGCGACGTAGCACCACAAACATTGCGATGCCAGACGCCGAGCAAACCCAGAATGATTGGCAGGTTTTCATGCGGCTTGGCAGATGCGAAATGTTGATCCATCGCGTGGGCGCCGTGTAGAAAATCCATGAAGTGTTTTGGGCCTATGGCAATCATCAACGACAGGCCGATGGCTGACCAGATTGAATAGCGCCCGCCGACCCAATCCCAAAAACCAAACGTCCGATTTTCAGCAATGCCGAAAGCTTTCACTTTATCGATGGCAGTGGAGAGCGCACAGAAGTGTTCGCCCACTGCAGCCTCGCCTAAGGCGCTGACGATCCAAGCGCGGGCGGTTTTGGCATTGGTTAGGGTTTCAATAGTGGTGAACGTTTTGGAAGCTACGATGAATAAAGTGGTTTCCGGTTTTAGAGTTTTCAATGTATCGGCCATATGCGCACCGTCAACATTGGAAACAAAATGCGTTTTTGGCCCATCGTGGTACGGAGCCAATGCAAGAGTAGCCATGGCGGGGCCCAAGTCTGATCCGCCGATGCCGATGTTTACCACATCGGTGATATTGCGGCGGCGAATATCAGTGGCAAAACGCGACATGGCTTCAAGCACATCATGAATATCGTGAACCACGTTGTGGCCATTCACAAAAACCATTTCTGATTTTGGGCGGCGCAAAGCCGTGTGAAGCACGGCGCGGTGTTCTGTGGTGTTGATTATATCTCCACGCATCATGTGATCGCGGGCGGCTTCCACCTTGGCAGATTTTGCCAGAGCGAAAAGCATCTGCATGGTTTTGACAGAGACGCCGCATTTGGAATAGTCGAGCAGCAGGTCTGCGGCCTGTGCTGAGAAATTCTCAAAGCGCTTCGCATCCTTTGCGAAGGCCTTGCGCATATCCAACTTCTGCGACTTGTGATGCGCTTTAAGCTTTTTGAGTGCTGTCGCGGTAGCTGGATTCATGTTCTATCCCCTGAGTGTTGCGCCAACAGCTTTGTGAGCCGTGGCAACGATCTTAGCTGAAATTGCTTCGATGTCAGCATCCGTGAAGGTTTTCTCTCGTGGCTGCAAAGTTACCTCAATGGCCAGCGATTTTTTGCCGCCGTTTAGTTGATAAACGTCAAAAACCGAGGCCTCGGCGATGATCAATTTGTCCACGCCTTTGATTGCTTTGATCAGTTCTGCGGCTTGCACCTTATCATCAACCACAAACGCGAAGTCGCGTGACACGGGTAGCAAATCAGAAATGTTGAGAGCAGCACGAGATGCCGATTTTTGCTTAGACGCAGGCAGCGCATTGAGAATGATTTCAAACGCCACCAAGGGGCCTTTCACGTCCATGGCTTGCAGCACCTTAGGATGAATTTCGCCGAAATATGCCAGCTTATTTTGCGGCCCCATTTGCATGGTGCCCGAACGGCCGGGATGGTACCAAGCAGGTGCTCCTTGCACCACTTGAAGTGTCGAAGCCGCAAGCCCGCAGGCCTCTATCACCGCCAACACATCAGCCTTGGCATCGAAAGCATCAACGGCGCGGGTGCCACCTTGAACGCTGCGGGTGATGGCTTGGCCACGACGAATGCCGCCTGCGCGCAGCGTTTCATTCTCTGGCTTGTCGCCCGCATAAGCATGGCCCACTTCGGCAAGCTGCACATCGCCGAAACCACGCGCCGCGTTGCGGCTTGCGGCGGCAATGAGATTGGGCAGCAAAGATGGCCGCATGTCGGAAAGTTCCGACGAAATGGGGTTGCCCAACTTCAATTCCGGTTGGCCACCGCCGAATAGTTTGGCATGGGCCTCCGGCAGAAATGCCCAAGTGGCACATTCATTAAAACCACGTGTGGCCAAGGTGCGGCGTGCGGCCAACATGCGCCTTTGCAGGGGGTTCAAGATAGGCCGCGCAATATCATGCGGGCGGCTCATCGCTGCGTTAGGAACCTTCTCAAGCCCATGGATGCGGCAGATTTCCTCGACGAGATCAGCTTCGCCATGCACATCTGGCCGCCAGCTTGGCACGTGCGCAACACCTTCGTCAGATGTGACGAACCCCAGATCGCGCAGAATGCGCAATTGTTCTGTCCATGGAATTTCAATGCCACCTAAAGTTATCACTCTGTCTTTGCGCAGAGTGAAACTGCGGGCTGCGTTGGGAACCTCGCCTGCGATGACAAGCTCTGACGCCTCACCGCCGCAGAGATCAAGAATCATGCGGCTGGCAATTTCAGCGCCGATTTGCGTGAAGGCCGGATCAATGCCGCGTTCAAAGCGATGACGTGCATCGGAGTGAATAGAAAGCTTGCGGCCTGTGGCTGCGGTAAGGCGCGGATCAAAATAGGCGGCTTCGAGGAACACGTTGGTTGTGGTTTCCGAGCAACCCGTTTCCTCGCCACCCATGATACCAGCGATGCCTTCAGCGGCTTTGTCATCAGCAATGACCGTCATGCCAGTGCTCAGCGTGTAAGTCTTGCCATCCAGCGCCAGAAGGCTCTCGCCCTCTTTGGCCATACGCGCGGTGATGTTCCCATGCACTTTGTTCGCATCGAACACATGCAAGGGGCGCGCGTAGGTGAAAGTCATGTAGTTGGTGATATCCACCAAAATTGAAATTGGGCGCAGGCCAATGGCGCGGAGTTGGTCTTGCAGCCACTTGGGCGAGGGGCCGTTTTTTACACCTTTGAAATAGCGGCCCACGAAGAGCTTGCAGCTATTATGGTCACTGGCGATTGAAACTGTGATCGGAGATTTGAATGTGCCCTTCACTGGATCAACCTTCAGCGGCTTCAACTTGCCCAGCCCCTTAGCGGCGAGGTCACGCGCAAGGCCGTAAACGCCCAACGCATCGGGGCGGTTGGCTGTCACCTTGATATAAATCATCGGGTCACCCAGACCCAAGGCGATGGCGGCTGGCGTGCCCACGGGCCAATCGCCTTGCACTTCGATGATGCCATTGTGTTCATCTGAGAGCAGTAGCTCACGCTCTGAACACATCATGGCTTGCGATTCTTGGCCGCGAATGCTGCCCAGTTGCAAAATCTCTTTCGTTGAAGGAATCACAGCGCCGGGCAACGCGATGATGGCCTTGATGCCGGCCCGCGCATTGGGCGCACCACAGACGACTTGCTTGAGGCCCGCATCAGTTTCAACTTTGCACAGCTTCAACTTATCGGCATTCGGATGCTTCTCAGCTTCGACAACATAGGCCACTTTGAATGCGGCGAGTTCTTTGGTGCGGTCGGAGACTTCTTCGACTTCCAACCCAACGCCGATGAGTCCCTCGAGAATATCATTGAGAGAGGCGGTGGTGTCGAGATGCTCTTTGAGCCAGGAGAGAGTAAATTTCATTGTATTTCAGTCCGTTCTTTCGTGTCGGACAGCCAGTCCAAGTAGTTTTCGCGAAACCAATTTTCAAAAACCAAAAGGTGCTCGGATAGTGCTTCGTTCTGTTCAATTGGTAAATTGTGTGCACGAAAGCGGGTATACGCACGCATCACAATTGAAACCACATCATTTTGGGAAATTGTTTGGTTAGTTCTGAAGTTTGGGTTATCTTTTTGATGATGCTTCAGCCAGTCACGAAGTTCGTTCAGTTTGTCCGATATTTCCTTGGACGAATGACCAAAAATTTCGGGCCCCATTTTGGTTGCCATCGAATAAATATCATCATGCTTTTCGTGCTGGGGCAAAACGCCTTCCGCCGCCCCGGCCAGCGTTATCGCCGCAGGCCAGTTACCTGAGAATAGGTTGGCGATAGCGCCTTCCAACTGATGTTGCGCCGCAGACATCTTGTCATACTCCCGAACCAATGGAGTTCGCTTGCACTTTGAAGCGAGGTCCTTCACGACAAGCCACCCGCCAGTGTCGGAACTTGCAGGCTGCGGAAGCCGTAGTGTCTTAGCCATCTGAGATCGGATTCAAAAAATGCTCTGAGATCGGGGATGCCGTATTTCAGCATGGCGAGGCGATCCAGCCCCATGCCAAAGGCGAAGCCTTGGTATTTATCGGGGTCTAGCCCGCCCGCACGGATCACATTCGGATGCACCATGCCGCTGCCCAAGATTTCCAACCACTTGTCGCCGGTGCCGATTTTCAATTGCCCGCCTTCGCGGGTATATTGAATGTCCACTTCCATCGAAGGCTCGGTGAAGGGAAAATGCGAAGCGCGGAAGCGCATTTTCACATCATCCACCTCAAAGAAGGCTTTGCAGAATTCCTGCAAGATCCATTTGAGATTTCCCAGATGGGTTGTCTCGTCAATCACCAGCGCTTCGACCTGATTGAACATCGGCGTGTGTGTCATGTCTGAGTCACTGCGAAACGTGCGGCCTGGAGCGATGATACGGATCGGCGGCTTCTGGCTCAACATAGTGCGGATTTGCACGGGACTTGTGTGGGTGCGCAGAACCATGCGGCTGCCATCCGGCTTTTCGTTGAAATAAAATGTGTCATGCTCTTGTCTGGCCGGATGGTCTGGCGGCATGTTAAGCGCGTCAAAATTATGGAAGTCATCTTCGATATGCGGGCCTTCGGCCACGGCAAATCCAAGATCACCAAAAATCTGCACCACTTCTTCCCACACTTGTGAGACGGGATGAATCGTGCCAGCGCTTTGGGGGCGCACGGGAAGGGTCACATCAATTTTTTCGGTGGCGAGACGTGCCTCCAATGCCGCTTCGGCCAGAAGCGCTTTGCGTGCGGATAATGCCTCGCTCACCCGGTCTTTCAACATATTGAGGGCTGCACCTGCGGCCTTGCGCTCATCAGGTGCCATCTTGCCGAGGCCCGTCATGCGCTCTGAAATTGCGCCTTTTTTGCCGAGGGCGAAAACACGCAGAGCTTCCACGCCTGCCTCATCGGAGGCAGCGGTAATCTGTGCGAGCAAGTCTTGTTCGAGAGCATCAAGGCTCATATCCGAATCCTCAAAATAAAACCGGGCTTCATCAGCGTTTGATACGCCATGAGAGCCCGGTCAAGGTCTGGTGAAACTGTGGGGCTTTAAGCTGCTTGTGCAGCCTTGGCCTTTTCAACCAATGCGGCGAAGGCCACACTGTCATGAACTGCAAGATCAGCAAGCACCTTGCGGTCAACCACAATTCCGGCCTTGTCCAGGCCGTAAATAAATCGTCCGTAAGTCAGGCCCAATTCACGCGTTGCAGCATTAATGCGTTGGATCCACAACGCGCGGAAGGTACGCTTCTTGCGGCGGCGATCGCGGTAGGCATATTGGCCAGCCTTTTCCACGGCCTGAACGGCAACGCGGAAAATGTTTTTACGGCGCGAGAAATAACCCTTCGCGGCTTTAATGACTTTTTTGTGGGAACGGCGAGCAACAACGCCGCCTTTTGAACGTGCCATGGTTTACTCTCCTCTTACTTGGCGCCATAAGGCATGTGGATTTTGACAAGGCCTGCGTCACCTTTAGCCAAAATCATCGTGCCGCGCTGATTGCGGATTTGCTTCTTGGTGCGCTTGATCATGCCGTGGCGCTTGCCAGCAGCACCAGCGCGAACTTTGCCAGAGGCAGTCATCCTGAACCGCTTTTTGGCGGAGGATTTAGTCTTCATTTTGGGCATTTTGCTTTTCCTTGTAGAGCATTCATCTTCGCCGCCATGGCATGCCCTTACACAGGCCAGGCGACTTTAAACCCCACGATTAACGTGAAGCTGGGCGGATAAAGCAGAATTTCATCTGTTATGCAAGCCGTGCTGGTTTTATAGCTGAGGTTCGGCTGTTTTGTCGGAACCATTGCGAACCAAGATTTCCAAACTTTTTCTTAAGTTTGCATAGTTCTCAGCACCGATGGCTCGGGCCAACTCATTTTCGATCTTGCGTAGTTGAGCGATTGCAAAGGAACTGGCCATTCCACCCAGATCAGTGACGACAACGAGCTTTTCGCGCTTGCTGGTGGGGTGTTCAACAAGTTTCAAAAGGCCGAACTTTGCTAAGCGGCTGACTGAACTTTGGGTTGATTGACGGCTGACATGCAGATGTCTGGCGATATCGGATATGGTTTTCAGGCCGCGCGTGGCACCGATGAAGACGCGTCCATCAGACGCGCGCAGTTTATGGAAGGGCGTGCCGGCGAGATCGATCGCCATTCTGCGATCTAGTTGGATGCCCAAAAAATAGACTAAGCTTCTGATATTATTCTCTGATAGCGTTTGGTCTAAGATTTCCTGCACCTTTGCCCCGCTGCACATTCCAATCTTAGATTGCAACGCCCCACCGAAAATGTCAATCAAGATTGACATTTTCGATCCGCATACCTATCTGCCGCGTACAGTGAAAACTGTACATGGGGCAGCAAACCACTGCCCCCAGTGCGTGGTTGGGCGAACCTCAACCACTCGTTTGTTTGCCCCATGTTGCCACTGAAGGATTGCCCGGGGGCGGTTCTTTCGTGGCGGGTTGGCGGGATGCCCATTCCGTCAACCCATTTATTCCTAATATCTAGGGATCAGCAAATAGTTTGTCAAGCTCTGGGCGCAAATCCATCAACATGGCATCGGCAAGTGCGGCGTGTCCTTCGGCTGAAGGGTGCATGGCACCAGTGGTTTCGCTGAAGTCTTTTTCCGACGACGCTTCATCCAAGGCCCCATATTGATCGACGATCTTTTGGTTGATGATCATATTGGCGTCATTGATGGTGCGCACCCAGCGTTGGCGCAATGCGTAAGGAAAGTTCTGGGTTGCTGGATCATAAGGCCGCCAGCCTGTGCCTTTGGCGAAAATGCCCGACTGGCAAGATTGGGTGGGCCGTGCAGCGGCACCCCAACACGGAACCATCAACATTTCAGCTGGATCATCCAATCGATCTTTGCGCTGAGCGCAGAAGCCATGGCCACGAAAGGGCTTATCAACATGAGCTCTTCCAGCAAAGCTCCAGCCATTGGCCTCTGCCAGTTGCGACATATGCTTGTAGAGTGTTTCCAACTGCGCATGAGCCGCATCCAATTTATCTTGACGCACCACCAGCCAGCCTTGAAACCGATCCAGCGATTGATTGGCGGCGAGCGCGTCTTCCTGCTGGTCTCCACCCGTTACGCCTTTGCAGGTTTCACCATTTTCATCGGCCAGAATATCGGGGTAGGCGGTGAGGATCACGCGGGAAGGATCATAGGGCAAATTGTCATTGTGCAGTGGCACGGCTTTTTCAAGCTGACGAGCCAGATGCTGATAAGCGCCTGCCAATGTGCCATTCATGTTTGCGGCGAATTGGTCTGGCGATACTGTAACGCCCAACCAACTTGCCAGATGGGTGATGGGGCCGGCGCGCAATGTGGCCCAGCTGACCAGATTGGCAAAGCCAATGTCATTGCCGCCTACCGAGAGGAACAAATAATCCACATTACGTTTGAAGTTTTGGCCCGGACATTGCCACAGGCCATCAACGAATTGGGGTGTATCTTTGCACAATTCGCGCAGCAGCAGAGCCATCTGGCTATCAGTCTTGCGACCGGTGATGGGGGCCACTGCAACATTCTGGCCGTCGGTGCCTGAACTTTTGTATTCAACATAGCTTTGCGGGCCGATGATGCCTTTATCAACCGCAGCACCCGAACAGGCATAGCCTAAATAAGTGACCGAACCATGCGGGTTTTCAATGGCCACCTGAAGGGCCGCGCGCAGCTGGTATGAATAGAGTGAACGGTGGCACAGCCTGTCCAACCATTGCGCTGAACCGCCTTTTTCAGTGCGTGCCGGATAGAGGTTTTGAACGCGCCTGTTCGCATCAAGGGTGACTGGCACATCGGGGTTGCCTTCACCGGAGGCGAAGCTGTCACCCAGGCCAACGATGAGCAAGTCTTTCACTTGCGCCTCAGCGCTGATGGGACGCTCACCTTCCACATTTACGGAGATCGCTGTGCTTTCAGGATAAGCGATGACGGTGCGGATTTTTTCATCGCAAGGTGCGGGCTGATCGGGATTGTTGCCCACATGCCAGTGGCAAATATATTCTGAGACGAGTTTGCCATCGCCTAAGGCTTTCAAGCCAATTTCAATTTCATGGGCTTTGGGGTTGATGTACTGATCAATGCCGCCGCAAGCCGCATGGGTGCGTGATTTTGCATCGTAACACGTTTCATCCAGCGCTTTTGCAGCCCAGCCTTGCCAGTTAAATTTTGAGCGCAGAATGTTGGTGAAGGGAATGCGGCGATCATTGAGCACATGCTCGGTGCCCAGCACGGAGGTGTTGGCATAGTAGGCGGCGTTATCTTCAGGTTTGGCGTTGCGGGTTGCAACATGTTGGCCATATTCGCGCCAGGCTTCTTCTTGTTGCTTGAACTGGGCTTCATCGCGAAAGAACCTGAAGCGATTGGTGACGCGCCACTCAATCTGCACATTTGAGGTGGTGAGAATTTCAGCCTGGGCCGCTGTGGCCAGGATGAGGAGGGTGAGGAAGGTGATGATGTGGCGCATGATCGGGCTGGCGATGGCGCTGGAATATGGTGGATTTGCGTCACGCAGACAAAGACACAGCCCTGCCCTTGTTCGCCGGAGATCAATTCCGACGGAGGGTGGAAAGTAGGGAAACGCGTGGGGATACCAATCGCGAGTGCGGCTTAGATTAGAGCCGCTATGTATGCGTTGGGTTACCCCCACGCGTAGACAGGCTATTATAGCTAGGGAAGGGCGTGTCGCGTTTGCTTTTACCCCTTGCTGAACATTCCACCTTAAGGAACACCGGATCAACGTTTAGATAGAGGCGACGGGCACCCGAAACGGGCTCCATGGGCGAACCAATAACCCGTCGTAAACGCCATGACTACATGCTTGGCCCCTATTGACCAAGGCACCCAACCGACATACCCGATGATGTGCCACGTTTGCACACCCGCAGGACCTGCCATCCTTTCCGCCCGGGTTCACCGTCATGAACCGGACCCCGATGGAAAGAACCGGTCGCTATAAGCATATAATAGGAATGTTGTCAAGAGATAAATTGATCCTTTCTGGAAAAAGTAATATTCCTCAGCCGACCCGCAGCTAAGATTACCGCATGTTCCGCCCCATCGATTCCAGAAATTTCGAAAGATATTAGTTGAATGCACTGTCACCGTAATGCACCGTAATGCCGATCGCGGTGTGCAATATGCCAGTGTCGACTATCGCCAGCGCCTTGCTGAACACGACATCACCATCTCCATGAGCAGGCCCGGCAACCCCTACGACAATGCACGAGCCGAAAGCTTCATGAAGACTCTCAAAACCGAAGAAGTCAGTGCAGCGAGGTTCCAAAACATCGCAGAAGCAAGACGATCAATCTCCCACTTCATCGACATAATTTACAATACAACGCGCCTTCACTCAGCCCTAGGTTACTGCCCACCCCTTGAATTTGAAACCAACTTCGCCCAAACCAAAGCCAACTAAACCGAAATGAAAATCAACCTGTCACAGAAATTACCGTGTCTCAATTATGGGGTGCAGTCCAGCACTGTCACCGTAATCATCCCCCTCACCAACAACAGTCTTGAGCCCATCAGGAAGACGACGTTGGCGATTGGAATATTTGAAATTAAGTATATGCTTTAAAACGATAAATCTATATATTTAATGCACCAAAACCGGAACCACGGTGACGGTCTATGAGCCGTCTCTGAGTTCGATCCTTCCCGATACGCTACAATCAGGACCTATAACGTTTCGCAACCAGACCGTATGGTCGTGGCTTTTGTTGCCTTCTCGTGATATGCTCAATTGAGTGCTTCCCCGACTTCAGGAGGTGTTTCCGTGAACTTCGATTACATTATCGTCGGCGCAGGCTCAGCAGGGTGCGTAATCGCAAATCGCCTCAGTGCGGATCCCTCATGTCGCGTGATTCTGATCGAGGCTGGCGGCGAGCCGGACACGAACCTAGCGACAATTCCCGGCGCCACCATTTATCTTCAGGGGTCGAAGCTCGACTGGGCCTATACCACCACCCCGCAGAAGCAGCTCTTCGGGCGGCGGATCGGCTATCCGCGTGGTCGCGCCGTCGGCGGCACCAGCGTGCTGAACCTGATGATGTATGTCCGGGGCAACCGTGGCGACTACGACCGCTGGGAAGCGATGGGTAACCCCGGATGGGGATACGACAATGTCCTGCCCTACTTCCGCCGCTCCGAGGGCAACACGACGTTTGCGGGCGTTTACCACGGAACGGATGGGCCGATGGGCGTCGAGACGAACCCGCACCGTCATCCCCTATGCGAGCGCTTCCTCGAGGCGGCACAGTCGATTGGCATTCCCTACAACCCCGACTTCAACGGAACGGCTCAGGAGGGCTGTGGCCACTTTCAGGCGACGCTGAAGAACGGCCGTCGGTGCGGGAGCAAGGAAGCCTTCATCGACCCGATCCGGAATCGCCCGAACTTCACACTGCTTCGCAACACCTTCGTCTTCCGGCTCATGATGGAGCAGGGACGGGCGGGTGGCGTCGAGATATTTTCCGATGGACAGGTCCAGCGGATCGAGGCCGATGTCGAGGTGATCCTGGCCGCTGGAGCGATCGGGTCCCCTCACCTCCTCATGCTGTCCGGCATCGGTGCTGCGGCCCATCTTGCGGCGCACGATATCCCTGTGATCGCAGACCTGCCGGGCGTCGGGCAGGACCTGCAAGATCATATCGGAGGCGGCGCTGTCAGCGCGGTCCTGAAGGAGCCGCTGGACCTGGGCGGCCATGCCACCGACTTTGACGCCGCGCTGGCCGAGTTCGAAGGGACGGGCGCTGGCCAACTCGCGACGCTTCATCTCGATGCTGGTGCTTTCTTGAGACTCGACCCCAGCGACGCTGACCCGGACTTCGAGGCGGTCTTCACGCCAAGCCACGCAGAGTTCTATCGCTCGGATGGCCAGCCGGATCGCACCCGCGTCTATCTTGGCGGCTGGGTCAGCCGGCCGCTGAGCCGAGGCTCGGTGACGCTCGCCTCAGCCGATCCGCTCGACCGCCCCCTGATCGACCCGAACTACTTCGCCGAGTTTCGCGACCTTCGGCTTACCGTGGAAGGCGTACAGCGGCGGGTGGAAATCCTGAACGCAGGGCCGTTCGATGAGGTGAGACTGGGGCGGGCCGATCCGGAGGGCATGGATGAAGCTGCCCTTGAACTGCGGGTCCGTCGCGGCGCATCGACCATCTGGCACCCCACCAGCACGTGCCGCATGGGGGCGGACGAGCGCGCCGTCGTTGGCCCCGATCTCCGCGTCCATGGCATTAAGAACCTCAGGGTCTGCGATGCCTCCGTGATGCCTTCGATGGTCAGTGCAAACATCAACGCGACCGTTGTCATGATTGGGGAAAAAGCATCCGACCTCGTTCGGCAATAGCGAATAAAGCACGGATGCTTTTGTAATTACGGTGACAGTGCATTCAATTAAACGGTCGCACTTCTGGTGTCGCCACGCGAGTGCCTTTCATCACAGCATCGCAAATCGCAAATCCTGATACAGCGGGTTTTGGCCCGAAGCTGGATTCCGTGTCGCGGCTCCGCTGCGCTCCACCTTGCACGGAATGACGTTGCGGGGGGCGGCGGCGAGTTAGGTTGTCAAGAGCCCTCATCCGCCTTCGGCACCTTCTCCCATTTGTAAGAACAAACCGGAGAAGGGCAGATATATTGGCCTTCTCCCGTCCGCAGGATGGGAGAGGCAGATGTATTGGCCTTCTCCTGTGCGCCCTTGTGCAGGTGAGAAGGTGGAAGACCGTGGGTTTCAGGTGAAACTATGCCGCAGCTGTGGTGGCAACCACGGGCTCGGTCAACACCGCGAACAGGCCCTCAGCAGTATTTGTGGCACGCAGTTTCGACACTGCGCTGGGTGAGCGCATGATGCGGCTGATTTTGGCCAGAGCGGTGAGGTGGTCAGCGCCTGCATGATCCGGCGACAAAAGCGCAAACACCAAATCCACGGGCTTGCCGTCCACCGCGTCATAATCAATCGGTGTGGTCAGTTTGAGGAAAAGTCCGGTGACTTTGGTGAGGCCTGCGATGCGACCGTGAGGAATGGCTATGCCTTGGCCCAATCCAGTGGAGCCCAATTTTTCACGGGTGAAAAGCGTTTCAAATATGATGCGTTTATCCACGGCCACGAAGCCTGCAAGGCTCATGGCCAAATCTTGCAACAATTGCTTCTTCGTGGTGGCTTTGAACTCTGGCAGCACGGCGCGGGCATCGAGAATATCATCTATTTTCATGTAGCCGACGATCCTCGTTACGCGCCGGGCTGCTTGGATCAAGCCAGCCGATGTTGCCATCTGGCCTGCGGTGAACCAAGTTCAAGCGCCCTTCTTTCGTATTGAAGAACAATACAAAAGGTGTGGTGGAAATATCCAGCTGCATCACCGCTTCACCCACCGAAAGCTGTGGAATGGTTGCGGCACTTTCAGCAATGATGGGCACATTCAGGCCTTCGGGTTCTTCGCCTTGATGATCTTCTTGCTGGATGACATAGGCCATAGCTTCACGCGGGCTTGCTTCCTCACGCGGGCGACGGTGATGATCTTTCATGCGCTGCTTATATTTCTTCAGCTGTTTTTCGAGATGCGAAAGGGCAGCATCCGCACAGGCCATGGGATCAACATTTTCAGCATGGGCTTGCAGATGCAGGCCGGTGGCCAAGTGCAACGAACAATCAGACAGAAAGCGACCGCGCTGTTTTTCAAGCGTGACGTTGCCATGAACCGATCCTTCAAAGAACCTTTCACGGAAGCCTTGCAGCCGCGCTTCAATGTGTTGGCGCAAGCCGTCGCCGATATCAATGTGTTTGCCAGTTATTTTGATCTGCATCGATTTATCTCCGCTGCCATCCGGTTAGTTCAAAAATGGGCCTCTGAGGCTGCTTCGTCAACAGCCACAATGCAAAATTTTTAAGCCTAAAAGAAGACAGACTTTGCAAGCCGTTTTTCGGGCTAGCTGTTTTTAATTTGGCTGCTCCATAAGAGCAGGCCAAAGCCAAGTCAACGGGTAGAATTGTGGCGCAGGCGTGCAGCGCAAAAGTCTGTTTCTTTTGCGGAACTTAGTGCTTTACCTGTGACTGCGGGCCTCTCTACGACGTTGCACAGATGACTGAATGTGCAAGGATTCACGATATTTTGCCACGGTGCGCCGGGCAATATCGATGCTTTCGGCTTTGAGCTTTTCGACTAGATCATCATCCGAGAGGATTTGATTTGGCGTTTCAGCTGCTATCATTTCCTTGATGCGGTGGCGCACTGATTCTGAAGAATGCTGTTGACCGTGAACGTCTGAGGACGCGATGGCGTTGGTAAAGAAATACTTCAGTTCAAATGTACCGCGCGGTGTGGCCATATATTTGTTAGAGGTGACACGGCTGACGGTTGATTCATGCATTTCAATGGCATCAGCTACAAGGCGCAAGGTGATGGGACGCAGGTGGGCCACGCCCAAAACTAAGAAAGCATCTTGCTGCTTAACGATTTCTTGCGCCACTTTCAAAATTGTTCGGGCGCGTTGATCAAGGCTTTTGACTAACCAAGAGGCTTGCGCTTGGCATTCCGATAAAAACATTTTGTCTTCTGCTTTGGACGTCGCACTGGCCACTTGCACAGCGTAGCGATTGTTAAGCAACACGCGCGGCAAAGTTTCAGTGTTCAGTTCCACCAGCCAAGAGCCATCTTGGGCAGCGCGAACGGTGACATCCGGCAACATGGGCATCACCGGCTCTGAGCCAAAGGCATTGCCGGGCTTGGGGTTCAGCTGGCGCAGTTCCGCAATCATGTCATGCAGATCATCCAGCGAAACGCCGCAGAGGTTTTTGAGGGCCGGATAATCACGCTTGGCCACGAGAGGCAAATGCGCGATGAGCTGTTCCATGGCGGGATCAAAGTGGTTCAGATCCTTAAGTTGAAGAGCAAGACATTCTTGCAGATCGCCTGCGAAGACACCCAGCGGATCAAACGTTTTCAAGATGGCGAGAACGCGTTCAACTTCACGCAGTGGAGCACCGAGTTGATCAGCAATCGCCTGCGGCTTGGCGGTGAGATAGCCCTGCTCATTCACGGCACCGATGATTTGCGCACCGATGAGCAAATCGCTGGGTGCTCGGAAATTCATATTCAACTGTGCTGTGAGATGCTCAACCAGCGTTTCAGCACGGGTTAAGGTTGAGGCAAAATCATCGGCATCATTGTCCAACGAAAGGCCACCAGAGCTGCGCAGATTTTGCCAGCCGGAATCAAGCGCTGGCATCTGTTGGCTGGCGGTTTGCGAGGGCGCACCATCAGAGGGCGAAGCTGCGCCATCACCATCATTACCGCGAGCATCGTCTGCGGAAAACGGCGAATCCGGCAGATCGTCGACAGCTTCTTTTTTGGCGGCAGATTCTTGTGGCACGTCACCGCGTTCAAGCAGCGGGTTGCGCTCTAGCTCTTGGTCAACAAATTCTGCCAGTTCAACATTGCTCATCGCCAAGAGTTTGATCGCCTGCTGTAACTGCGGCGTCATCACCAAGGATTGCCCCTGTTTCAGGGAGAGTTTCTGCATCAAGGCCATGGCGGCAAGATTTAGACCAAAACCTTGAGCGGGGCATTAAACGGGGATGCGATTGTGGTACGTGGTTAGGGAGGAGTTAAAACCCAAATTCTAAATATGAAAATTCTCGCCCAGATAATACTTGCGCACATCGGCGTTGCGGACGATTTCTGATGGCGTGCCTTCGGTTAGGACGTGGCCCTCATGGATGATGAGGGCGCGGTCGATGATGTCAAGGGTTTCGCGCACGTTGTGATCCGTAATAAGCACCCCGAGTCCCCGAGCGGTAAGCTGGCGCACCAGCTTGCGAATATCACCGATCGCAATGGGATCAATCCC
>JAYVOQ010000157.1:0-97034 GCA_043757845.1 Hyphomicrobiales bacterium
CAATTCTGCGGCAGCACTTGGGCCACTTGAGCAGATAGGCAGAAGTAACGCAATTGTTCAGCAACAAGGCTGAGCTGTAGTCGTTGAATTTCTTGGCACCATAGTTTGGCCGTGCGCGGCGAATAGAGCAAAACTCCACGGCAGGATGCTATAGCGTTCAAATGGTTATCCAGGGCGCATTGAACGGCATCATAAGTGATCACGCGCGTTACATCGAAACCGCGTTTCTGAAGCTGACCCTCCAGATCGCTTGCAGTTTGAGCACCTGACAAATACAGCAGGGGCCCTTCGCTTGGCCTTAATTTTGTTGAAATGTGCCTAACCAAACCATCCACATCGCCGCCTTCAGCTTCAACTTTGTGAAAACCCAAAGCGTGCGCGATGGACGCTGATTGTTCGCCCACCGCGTAAACTGGAATACGCCGATTTAGATCAACTGTCAGACAGCGCATTCCATTGGCGCTGGTGAGGCAGATCGCTTGATAGGGCAAATGCGGAATGGCCGCGTCGGCCCGCGGCACAATGTCCAACACTGGCACGATGACGGCTGTGTGACCAAGCGCTGCCAACTTCTCGGCCAAAGGGGCTGCATCAATCTGCGGCCTTGTGATGATCAATCTCATTCGTGCTCAATAAGCAATGAGTGCCCCGCCCTTAGTTTTGATTTCTTCACCAGCTTCGCGGCCAATGCCCGCTGCATCTGCCCTTGGGCCTTTGCGTGTGGCAGTGAAAACATGCTTGCCATCTAATGTGAGGGCTTCACCTCGAAATTGAAGTTCGCCATTCTGCAAAACCGCATAGCCTGCAATGGGGGTGCGGCAAGAGCCGTCAAGGGCCGCCATGAAAGCGCGTTCACAAGTTACGGCAGTGTTGCTTTCAGCGTGATTGATTTTCATAACATAGGCCAAAGCGCCGGAGCCGTGCTTCACTTGAAGGGCAATTGCTCCTTGGGCCACAGCGGGCAACATGTCATCGACGCTGATCAGCGCAGTGATATGGGCGGCAAGGCCCAAGCGCTTCAGCCCTGCTGCCGCGAGGAATGTTGCAACAGCAATGCCCTCTTGCAACTTTTGCAATCGCGTTTCCACATTGCCGCGAAACGGTGTTGCCACAAGATCAGGCCGCAAGTGCAAAGCTTGGGCAACGCGCCGCACCGATGATGAACCAAGCTTTGCACCTTGCGGCAAAGCCAGCAGCGATTTTGCCGAAAGACTGATGAAAGCATCACGCGCATCTTCACGCGGCAACACGGCACCGATCTCCAATCCCAGCGGCATGTGCGCCGGCATGTCTTTCATGGAATGCACAGCCAGATCAATGCGGTTTTCAAGCAAGGCCTCCTCCAACTCTTTGGTGAACAGCCCTTTGCCGCCAATCTCACTCAACGGGCGATCGCGCACCATGTCACCCGTGGTTTTGATAGCCACAATTTCAAAGGCATCTTCTGCACGACTTAAAGCCTGCATCAATCGCGCCCGCGTTTCTTGGGCTTGCGCCAAAGCCAAGGGCGACCCGCGTGTACCGATTCTTATAATGTCTCTCATGTTTGCTAACTTAGTAGCTGACTGGTAGAGCCTCAAGCCAGATATGCAAAACGTCACCACCATTTTGGGGCTTGAAACCTCATGCGATGAAACCGCCGCCAGTGTGGTGCGCAGGCACGCTGATGGGCACGGGGAAATCCTTGCAAATGTTGTCTATTCGCAGATGAAAGACCATGCACCCTATGGTGGCGTGGTGCCGGAAATTGCGGCGCGCGCTCATGTTCTGCACTTGGATGGATTGATTGCCAAAGCCATGGCTGAGAGCGGCGTAACCTACGCGGAGCTGAGCGGTGTGGCCGCCACGGCTGGGCCAGGCCTATTGGGCGGACTGTTGGTGGCGATGATGGAGGGCAAGGCCATTGCGCTGTCCCATGATTTACCATTTCTTGCCGTCAACCATCTTGAAGGACATGCGCTAACACCGCGCCTTTTGGGCGATGTAGAATTTCCCTATTTATTGCTTCTCATTTCAGGCGGTCACACCCAGTTTCAATTGGTGGAAGGTGTAGGGCACTATAAGCGCCTTGGCACAACCATTGATGACGCATTGGGCGAGGCTTTTGACAAAGTGGCCAAGCTTTTGAATTTGCCTTATCCCGGCGGGCCACAGGTCGAGAAAGCCGCACAAATGGGCAACGCCTTGCGCTTTGATTTTCCGCGACCTTTGAAGGGCAGGGACGATTGCAATTTTTCATTTAGTGGATTGAAAACCGCCGTGCGTGAGGCTGTTCAGAAGCTTGGAGTGTTGTCGGTGCAAGATGTGGCTGATGTCTGCGCTTCATTCCAACTGGCTGTGGCTGAGACTTTGGCAGATCGTTTGCGCAAGGCTTTTGCGGGTTTTCGCGCCATGCATAATGTGGCATCGCCTGTGCTCGTTGTCGCAGGCGGTGTGGCAGCCAACAAAGCGCTGCGCACAGCGATTGATGTAGAATGCGCAAAGGCGGGCTTTACCTTAAGCGTGCCACCATTTGATCTGTGTACGGATAATGCCGCCATGATCGCTTGGGCCGGGGCCGAGCGGTTGGCGCTTGGCATGAAAGATGATTTGGATTTTGTCGCAAGGCCGCGATGGCCGCTAGACACTGCTTCGGCCCCAGTTTACGGCTCTGGCCGTTTGGGAGCCAAAGCATGAAAATCACCATTGTGGGTGCAGGCGCATGGGGAAAAGCCCTGGGATTTGTGGCCGGAAAATCCAGACACGAAGTTTCGTTCTGGTCTCGTCAACATCCTGTTTTGCCAAGTGCTACAGATGCCTTCGTTGTCGCCGTGCCTGCCCAACATTTGCGCGAGGTTCTCAAGCTTATTCCTTTGGCCGATGCGCCACTGATATCAGCCGCCAAGGGCATTGAACGCGCCACAGGAAAACTGATGGCTGAAGTGGTGGCGGAAACTCATCCGCATACAGAGCATTATGCTTTATCTGGCCCTAGCTTTGCAGCAGATGTAGTGGTGGGATTACCGACCGCCGTGGCCTTAGCGGGGCCTTCTTTGCAAAAAGCCATGTTTTGGGCGGAAGCCCTCAGCACCCCACATTTTCGTATTTATCCCAGCGATGATGTGAAGGGCGTTGAAATTGGTGGTGCAATGAAAAACGTTCTCGCCATCGCTTGCGGAATTTGTGAAGGTCAAGGCTTGGGCGAAAGTGCGAGGGCCAGCTTGGTGACGCGTGGATTTGCTGAGCTTTCACGCTATGCGCGCTCCCAAGGTGCAAAGTCAGAAACCCTCATGGGACTATCTGGCTTTGGTGATCTGATGCTGACTTGCTCAAGCACAAAGTCGCGCAATTATTCTTATGGCTTGGCTATCGGGCGAGGCATGTCTTTGACTGAAGCGTTAGCGGCCTCCAGCGGAGTTGTCGAAGGCGCTTACACTGCGGGCATCGCTGCCAAGCTGGCGGTGCAAAGCAAAGTCGAAATGCCGATCATCGCTGCTGTTGCCAATATCGTTGAAGGCCGCAGCGGTCCACGCGAAGAAATCATTAAACTATTGTCGCGCCCGCTGCGCGCCGAAAACGAATAGGAACCCCAAATGCTTTTTGCCCTCATCTGCACTGATAAGCCCAATTGCACTGAACTCCGCGCCAGCAAGCGGCCCGAACATTTGGCGTATCTGGGCGGCTTAGGCGATACCATGACATTTGCGGGCCCGTTCTTAGATGATGCTGGCAGCCCCATTGGCAGCCTTGTGATGATCGAAGCCGAAACACGCAGCGCCGCTGAAGTGATTGCGGCTAATGATCCTTACAATTTGGCTGGTCTGTTTGCATCCGTTGAGATACGCGCATGGCGATGGGCCTTAAATAATCCGGAGACTAAATAGTGGCAAAGTGGTTGTTCAAATCCGAGCCGGAGGTTTATTCTTTCGAACAGCTTTTGGCCTCAGGCAAGACTGGATCGGAATGGACGGGCATCCGCAACTATGGTGCGCGCAACCACATGCGCGAGATGAAATTGGGCGATCAAGGCTTCTTCTATTATTCCAATCAGGGCAAAGCCGTGATGGGCATTGTTGAAGTGTGCAAACTTGCTCATGTGGATTCCACCGCCGAAAATCCAACATGGGAATGCGTGGACATTCGCGCCGTTGCAGCTCTGCCGCGCCACGTGACATTGGATGAAATCAAGAAAGACCCGAAATTGAAAGCCATGGTATTGGTGGTGAACTCGCGCCTTTCGGTGCAACCCGTCACCGATGCGGAATGGGCTCACATTTGCAATTTGGCAGGCCATAGAGTTTGATCGATTGCGCCGACTTTATTCGTCAGCACACGGAGCTTATGCCCGTGCCGCTGGTGCCAGAGGTGAGGCTGCACCTGGCCCATGAGGCCATTCCGATTTGGCAGAAGACGGAAGAAGAGCTTGGCCAGTTGAGCCTGCCGCCGCCTTTTTGGGCCTTTGCTTGGGCTGGCGGGCAGGCCTTGGCCCGGCATATTTTAGATCACCCCGATATCGTGCGTGGCAAATCGGTGCTTGATTTGGCCACGGGCTCTGGCCTTGTCGGCATCGCTGCCATGAAGGCCGGTGCTGCCTCGGTTCTGGCCGCCGATATTGACGCGTTTGCCGAAGCTGCCACCCTCATTAACGCCAGTGCCAATCTGGTTAAAATTGTTTTCACACGCGATGATCTATTGGTGAGCGCTCCTCCTAATCTTGATGTCATTTTGGTGGGTGATCTTTTTTATGAAAAGTCACTTGCTGCACGCTGCATGAATTTTCTCAAGAAGTCTTCAGCCCAAATCCTGATTGGTGATCCCGGCCGTAGTTACTTGCCCAAAGAAAGATTGGAGCAAGTGGCCACCTATTCGGTTCCCGTGTCGCGTGAGCTGGAAGATTCTGAAATTAAGAAAACCTCAGTTTGGCATCTGCACCAAAAGCGCTTTAACCTAGTCAAAAAACCGCTTCAATTTTTGTCGGCGACTGATTATGACAGTTGAAAAGTGCCGCAAGTGGCCAAGAACATCAGGGAGAAGCACGTGACCGAAAAAACCTATGCCGTTCCGCCCGCATGGAAAAAACGCGCTTATGTGACTGCCGAATCTTATAAAAAGACTTATGCGGAATCAATCAGCAACCCTGACAAATTCTGGATCAAGGAAGCCAAGCGCCTTGACTGGTTCAAGTTCCCCAAGAAAATCCAGAACTCAACTTATGCTTACCCCAACGTCTCGATCAAATGGTTTGAAGATGGGGTGCTCAATGTTTCCTACAATTGCATTGATCGCCACCTGAAGAAGCGCGGCAAACAAACGGCGCTGATCTGGGAAGGTGACAACCCCTATGACGACAAGAAAGTCACATATAATCAGCTTCACGCCGAGGTGTGCCGTTTCGCCAATGTGCTGAAAAAACTGGGCGTGAAAAAAGGTGACCGCGTTACCATTTATTTGCCGATGATTTTGGAAGCGGCTTACGCCATGTTGGCTTGCACGCGCATTGGTGCTGTGCATTCCATTATCTTTGGTGGCTTCTCGCCAGACTCCATCGCTGGCCGCATGGATGACGCTGATTCTCGTTTCATCATCACCGCTGATGAAGGCCTTCGTGGCGGAAAGAAAGTGCCGCTGAAAGTTAACGTCGATGCGGCTCTGGCCAAGGTGAAAGCGCCAGCTAAAGTTCTGTTAGTGCGCAGAACCGGAGCAGCAGTCCCCTTCGATGCGGCGCGCGATTATTGGTATCACGAGGTTGCGGCCACCGTGGACACCGATTGCAAGCCTGAAAAAATGAAGGCGGAAGACCCGCTGTTCATCTTATATACCTCAGGCTCTACTGGCAAACCCAAGGGCGTGTTGCACACCACTGGTGGCTATCTCACTTACGCGGCTTCCACATTTCACTATGTTTTTGATTATCACGACGGAGACATTCACTGGTGCACGGCGGATGTGGGTTGGGTGACGGGCCACACCTATATCGTCTATGGCCCGCTGGCCATGGGTGCCACTTCATTGATGTTTGAAGGTGTGCCAAATTATCCCAGCGTGTCGCGCTTCTGGGAAGTGGTGGACAAACATCAAGTGAACATTTTCTATTCCGCCCCCACGGCCTTGCGCGCCCTGATGCAGCATGGTGACGCGCCTGTAAAAAAAACCTCGCGTAAATCTATTCGCCTGTTAGGTTCAGTGGGTGAACCCATCAACCCAGAAGCTTGGGAATGGTATCACCGCGTGGTGGGTGACGGGCGTTGCCCGATCGTTGATACGTGGTGGCAGACCGAAACCGGGGCCATCATGATGACACCGTTGCCCGGTGCGCACAAACTTAAGCCGGGCTCAGCCTGTGGCCCGCTGTTCGGCATTAAGCCTGCATTAGTGGATGAGAGGGGCAATTTCCTCGAAGGCGAAACTTCTGGTAATCTGGTTATTTTAGACTCTTGGCCAGGCCAGATGCGCACGGTTTATGGTGATCACCAGCGCTTTGTGGAAACTTATTTCTCCACCTACAAAGGCATGTATTTCACTGGTGATGGCTGCAAGCGTGATGCGGATGGCTATTATTGGATTACTGGCCGGGTGGATGATGTGCTGAATGTATCCGGTCACCGCATCGGCACGGCGGAAGTGGAATCGGCACTCGTCGGTTTTGCCGGTGTGTCCGAAGCTGCCGTTGTGGGTTACCCGCACGATATCAAGGGCCAGGGTATTTATTGTTACGTGACGTTGATGGCAGGCCGGCAAGGCACCGATGACACGCGCAAGGAACTCATCGCTCATGTGCGCAAAGACATTGGCGCTTTTGCGGCCCCAGACAAAATCCAGTTTGCGCCGGGCTTGCCAAAAACCCGCTCTGGCAAAATCATGCGCCGCATTCTGCGCAAGATCGCCGAGGATGATTTCGGCGCACTGGGTGATACGTCAACGCTGGCAGACCCCGCTGTAGTGGATGATCTGATCGCCAACAGGCAGAATAAAAAGGCTTGATTTGCGGCTTGCAAAATTAGCTTTGGCTACCTATCTAATCTGTAATGTTCTTGAGGGCCGTTCCAATTGATTGATGCTTTGTCGCCAGATGTTTGGCTTGCCTTTGCCAAGGTGGTGATGATTGATCTTGTTCTGGCGGGAGACAATGCCATTGTGATTGGTCTTGCAGCTGCGGGGCTGCCTAAGGAACAGCGCAACAAGGCCATTCTGATGGGCATTGCGGCGGCCACTGTTCTGCGTATTGCTTTTGCGATTGTGGCCATTCAGCTTTTAAAAGTGATAGGCCTCGTCTTTGTTGGCGGCTTATTATTGCTTTGGGTCAGTTGGAAAATGTGGCGGGAACTGCGCCAGCATCATGGCACAGCAGATGCCACTGAAGTTCTTGACGATAAAGACCTGAATGCCGATGGCTTGGTAGGGGGAGTGAAATCCAAAACCTTCGCCCAAGCCGCACTGCAAATTGTTATCGCCGATATTTCCATGTCGCTAGACAATGTTTTGGCTGTTGCCGGTGCGGCGCGTGAACACCCTTATGTTTTGGCAGCAGGCCTTGTTTTGTCTGTGGCCTTGATGGGGCTAGCGGCAACATTTATAGCCCGGCTACTCAATCGCTTCCCGTGGGTTGCTTATGCCGGGCTTGCCATCATCGTCTATGTGGCCGTTGATATGATTTACCGCGGCAGCCTAGAGATGTGGCCACAGGTGCTGGGTGTGATAAGCTAATCGGCATCATGCCGAATCCCGTGATCGCCGAAGTTACCCGTGGAAATATCGTTGAAAGCCGCCACCGTGGAGCGTTTGTGGTTACCAATGATGACGGCGCGGTGATAAGCAGCGCTGGAGATTTCACCAGCGCATTCTATCCGCGCTCGGCGATCAAGGCTTTCCAATGTCTGCCATTAATTCAAAGCGGCGCTGCGGCGCAGTTTGGTTTGAATGATGAAGAAATTGCGCTTTGCTGTTCTTCGCATTCTGGCGAACCGGCGCATGTGCGCGTAGCTCGATCAATCCTCGCCAAGGCGGGAATTTCTGAGACTTGCTATGAGTGCGGCACACATATGCCAAGTTCAACTGAGGCCGCTTATCACCTTGTAAGGCAGGGCGAACAACCACAAGCCATCCACAATAATTGCTCTGGTAAGCATGCTGGCATGTTGGCGCTTGCGAAACATCTTGGGGCACCACTGGAGGGCTATGTTAAAGTTGATCATCCTGTGCAACGTGCCGTAGCCGATTGCTTGTCGCGCTATTGCGATGTGGATGTGAGTGCAGCCCCCTTCGGGATCGACGGCTGTTCCGTTCCCACTTGGGCATTGTCTATGCACAAGGTTGCGCTTGGCTTTGCCAAACTTGCCGCGTCAGAAGAGCCAGCACCGCGCTGGATTATCAAGGCGGCACGGGCTCATCCGTTTTTAATTGCAGGAACAAAGCGGTTTGACACGCGGGCCATGCAGGCTGTGCCCCGTCTTTTCATCAAGGTGGGAGCCGAGGGCGTTTTCTGTGGCTGCATTCCACACGCCGGCTTGGGCTTTGCACTAAAAAGTGATGATGGAGCTATGCGGGGTGCAGAAGTGGCTATTGCATTACAACTAAGCCAACTTTCTGTCTGGACGGAGGAAGAAAAGCTGGCGTTGCTCAGCCTGTCCTACTCCACCTTAACCAATTGGCGCAAAATTGATGTGGGTGAAATTCGCGCCACACAACCCTCACAAATTCGTGTGACAGAGTGATTTGAAGCCATAAGCGGTTGTGTCTAGAGTTTTACGGGGAGTTTAACATGCGCAAATCAATAGCCCCCCTCGTTCTGGCCACGGTCATTGCGGCTTTCAACATCGGCCACGCCTCCGCCAGAACTGAAACTGCCATATTTGCAGGCGGCTGCTTTTGGTGCGTTGAATCGGATTTCGACAAAGTGAAAGGCGTATCCGATACCACTTCAGGTTATGCTGGGGGCACGATGAAAAATCCAACTTATGAAAATCACGAGGGAAATCAGGAAGCCGAAAAGGTGACTTTTGATCCTGATGTTGTTTCGTACAAGGATTTGGTGCGTTACCTTTTGCGCACCGTTGATGTGGTGGATGCTGGCGGTCAATTCTGTGATCGCGGCAATGCTTATATTTCGGTGATTTTTCCGATGAATGATGAACAGCGCAAAGCCGCTGAAGAGGCCAAGGCCGAAGCTGAAAAAGATTTGGGCAAGAAAATCGTAACGCCTATTCGGGATTTCACAACTTTCGCGGATGCCGAAGCTTATCATCAGAATTACTACAAGGGCGAAGGCCGCGTACTCACCCGCTTTGGCTGGGTAAAGCAATCCTACGCCTATGAGCAATATCGTTTAGGCTGTGGCCGCGATGCTCGCATTAATGCACTCTGGGGCAAAGCCGCCCATACCACAGGCCAAGCGGGCGCCAACATTATGGCCGTTAAATAATTTCATCCTCATCAGGCACGGCCTGCGCAGCGCGGGGGCGGCCTTTGATGCGGGCGATATGAAACAGTGCGTCACCACGGTTGACAATGGGCAAATGCGTGCGGCCTACGATGATACCATCGTCTTCACTCGATACCGCAACCGGGTTTTGGCCCAATGGCCCAGTAACAAAACCTATCTCTTCACCAGCACCTACGCGGTCCCCAGTGCTGCGCAAGCTGTGTAAAATTCCGCCTTCCGGTGCGCGCACCCAAGAGCTTGAAGAAGAGTGCACAGGTTTCGTATGCGGCGGCACAGGCAGAGCCTCGGTGATCACACCCACATGTTTAAGAAAGCGCAATGTGCCTTGCACTGCGGCATCAATGGCTATTTCGTCAAATCGCAACGCCTCACCACCTTCATAGAGCAAAATTTTCACACCGATTTTGGCTGCCGCTTCACGCAAACTGCCATCACGCGTCTTGCTGGCTAAAATCACCCGCGGCCCGAAAGCCTCTGCCAAAGGCATCAGGGCCTTATCATCGGGTGCTACACGAATTTGCGGCAAGTTAGTGCGGTGCAGTGCTGCGGTGTGATAATCAATGCCATATTGCGAGCGTGCCACCACTTGGCTAAAAAATAAGTCAGCCAATAGCGAAGCGAGTGAGCCGCGATCTGAGCCTGGAAATGAGCGGTTTAAATCGCGCTTATCAGGCATATAACGCGCGTGATTGAGAAAGCCGAAACTGTTGACGATGGGAACCGCAAGAATTGTTCCTGCCAATGGTTTGCCACGCAAGGCCACCAAAACGCGGCGCACAATTTCAACGCCTTGAATTTCATCGCCGTGAATAGCCGCAGAAAGAAACACGCAAGGCCCCGTCTTCTCGCCATGCAGCACATGCACCGGCAAATCCAGGCGCGTGCTGTTAGCCAGAACCGACACTTCAAGGTCAACCGTTTCAGATGTGCCAGGTATTATAGATACCCCGCCAATTTCAAAAACACTCATCCCTTGCCCTTTGTTTTCGTATGGCCGGGCCTTGCGGCACGTTCCAAAAATTCCAACATAGCCTTGGCCACATCTTTGCCCGATGCTGCTTCAATGCCCTCCAGCCCTGGCGATGAATTCACTTCCATCACCACCGGCCCGCGTTTAGAGCGCAGCAAATCAACACCCGCCACATTCAGGCCCATGGAATGAGCAGCTTTCAAGGCAGTTGCTTTTTCGGCCGATGTGAGTGAAACCATTATAGCGGATCCACCGCGGTGTAAATTGGAACGAAACTCCCCCTCTGGCCCTTTTCGCTCCATCGCGGCTACAATTTTACGGCCAACAATAAAGGCGCGAATGTCTCTGCCTTCCGCTTCCTGCACAAACTCTTGCACAAGAATGTTGATATCAGCACCGCGAAACGCTTCGATCACAGACTTGGCTGATTTATGCGTTTCGCCCAAAACCACACCAATGCCTTGCGTGCCCTCAAGCAGTTTGATCACCACGGGTGCGCCGCCCACAAGCTTTAAGATTTCTTCCGTGCGGCTTGTGTCATTGGCAAAAGCTGTGACGGGCAGACCCACACCATCACGCGCCAGAATTTGCAGCGAACGCAATTTGTCGCGGCTGCGGCCAATGGCAACGCTTTCATTGAGGGGATAGACCCCCATCATCTCAAATTGCCGCAGCACGGCAAGGCCGTAAAATGTATGCGAGGCGGCTATGCGCGGGATCACCGCATCAAAGCCTTCGAGTTTTTCGCCCAAATAGCGCAGCTCTGGTTTGCGCGACGTGATATTCATATAGCAGCGCAAATAATCAATCGGCACAATCTCATGCCCGCGCCCAACCGCAGTCTCCATGATGCGCTGATGCGAATAGAGTTTTGGATTGCGCGTGAGCAGGGCGATCTTCATGCCTGCACCTTGCTGCGGCTCAGCAGAAAGCACTTGGCTGGATGCACCAGAAACCGGCCCTTAATCGCTTCTCGCCCCAATAGCATGGGAACGCCCATGTCTGCCCTGTCCGTCAAAGAAACTATGATGCTAAACCGATGTGCGCCAATTTCAATATCAGTCTCAATCAAAGGCCGCAGTTCGCTATGGCCATTGGAACTTTTCACCCGCTTTAATTCTGATAGCCGCGCGATGCAGTTTCGCTTTCGTCCGCCCATCTCCATTGTGAATGAAACACGTCGGCCCATGATCGCGATATTTTCAGCGTGCAGCGCAGCCGACCTGGCGCCAGTGTCGATCTTGGCGATAAGTTTGCCTAAGCCTAGATCAGGCAAACCGATATCTTCTTTCCACCCAATCAATGGCAGAGCATAAAACGTGGGTCTGGTCGTAAGCATGATTCGATGATTACTATGTCGTTCACTGCATAGCTACGGGCCACTCGAAATGCCGCAAATTTCCTAGGACTGATAACCGTTAAAGATGCGCCAGAGTTGTAACCCGTCGCTATCCCGTTTTTGCCCATAAATCACTTGCGAACGGGGCCATAGATTTCTGAGCAAGAGAAGTTGGCAACAGGAAAACAGCAACCAAAAGCAACCAAAAGCAACCCCAAGTCGATGTGCCATTGTCAAAAGAATAGTTGCTGAGTCCCACAAGCAACAATACGAAATTGACCAACACGCCGCCACCAGCAAATAATGCCCTTTGCAACCTTGTTGCTTCCGGCGGTATTCGGGCAAACACAACGCCTGCCAGCGGGACCAGACGAAGTTCAATGACCGGAAAGTCAACTCGTGCCGAAGATCGAAAACATTTAGACCCGGAGCCTATTATGATTTTTGTAGTCGACCAAGAATTTAGGTAGGCAACACAGGCGTGACCCACTTCATGGGCAACTAATCCAAACACCAATCCGAAAACAGCTCCTAGGCATTCGAAAACAACAAATGGATCTATAGACAATCTTTACTCGATTACCAAGCGTTGTGCATCGATCATGGCAAGGACAGAGCATCCGACCAAAACGACCACAGTTCCAATCACCAGCGAGCCTGTTAAGCTATAGAAAGCACCTATCCCAGCAAACACCACAGCCCCAAGTCCGCGTCAAATGAGTGTCTCAATCGACATCAGAGCAATGCCCAACCCTAGTCTATGCGCGATGTTGAAATTTGACTCGAGTGCAAAGCCTGCAGCAGCGGTATTTGATTTTAGACTTTGGCGCTCATCTCCTGCATTCAATAATTTCCGCTCCGCCGGTCATTGCTGCTGAAATGAGTATCTCTGTTTTCTTGGCTCAAACGTCGATGCCCGCTTTCGCGGGCATGACGGCTTGTGAGTGGTAGTAACTGGGTCTGTTTGTGGCAACCTCGGCAGAATTATTTGCCGAACAGCATCTCCACATGTTCCCAGTTCACCAGATTATCCACAAACGCTTCCAGATATTTCTGCCGTGCGTTGCGATAGTCGATGTAATAGCTGTGTTCCCACACATCGCAGCCAAGGATGGGTTGCGCGCCATGCATCAATGGGTTTTCGCCATTTGGCGTTTTGGTGATCGACAGCTTGCCATCTTTCTTAGCAATCCAAGCCCAACCAGAACCAAATTGCGTAAGACCAGCCTGCACAAAATCAGTGCGCATTTTGTCATAGCCGCCAAGATCAGAATCGATAGCTGCCTGCAGCTTGGCAGGAAGTTTCTTGCCGCCGCCATTGGGCTTCATCCATTGCCAGAAATGATTGTGGTTATAATGCTGGCCCACATTGTTGATCAGGCCTTGCGCCTTATCGGCATAAGCCACTTTGCAAATGTCTTCGACCGAAGCGGCAGCCAACGGTGAATCTTTCAGCAGATTGTTGCCATTGGTCACATAAGCCATGTGATGTTTGTCGTGGTGAAACTCTAAAGTTTCCTTCGACATATAGGGGCCCAGTGCATCATAAGCATAGGGCAGGGCTGGAAGTTCAAGTGCCATGGTTTTTCTCCGTTGATTGATTGGCCTTTTGTAGTCTTTTGATGTCACGCCCGCAACAACGGTATTCCGGCGATGCCCATTGCAAATAGTGCAACCGTCACTAGGCAAAGAAATACACCGACCCCATAAACCACGCGTCGGTCGCCGCTCAACGCTGCCAGCGGCAGGGCCTGTGCCACATGCATGCCCATGAAATGCGCCACGCGCAAATCACCACCCGTCGTTGACCATGAGAAAAAGCCAAGGCCATGCGCATCACTGATCTCGCCACCCACCCAGTGGCTATGCCTCGAACTCATATAGCCGCCAGTAATAGTGGCCAGCACCATGCCCAGCATGAGACCGAGGCCCGCCGCCTCTACGATCAGACTGTGTTTGCGCTGTTTCCAAACAAGAAACCCAACAAAGAACGCCGTACAGGTTAGCGTAAGGGCACCAACGCCCATCAGGGCATACATCACTTGCGCGAAAACGCTGGTGGCATTGAAATGCGAAGCTTCGCCTCGAGAAGCGCGGAAAATCATATAGGCCATTTCAAACCATGCAGCGATGGACATGGCGGCAACTGCAATCTTTACGCCACTTGTATTGCGTTGTTGGACAGACAGAAGCGTAAGCGCCCAACTTACTGTTGCAAATTGCACGGCGAGCGACAGAAAGAATTTGGCGGGCTTATCCCAAACGTTCACACCATTAAACAAGCGCTGATCAATCAACATCAGTGCTGCACAAATGAATAATCCCGCGCTGAAGGCCAGCGTAGATCGCCATAACCATCGAATTCCGCCACGCACATCATCCAGCAGTTTGGTAATGGGCCATGCGTCGGTTCTATTGGCGGCGATGCTCAAGCTGTTTGATCCTTGCGTTCAAAAGCTAATTTTGTGATAGCGAAGAGAAGCAGGCCGATGGGCCCAAACAAAAATGTCAGCGGCAGAAGCACAACTAAGGTGAGGCGCGGCAAGTGACGCTGCAAAACTTGTAAGGTAATCCATGAGCCGATAAAAAGATCAAACGCAAGATAGTGGACCCAGCCCGCAAGAGCGGCCCAGTGATCGGTGAACAACAATTGCACTTGCGCCAAGCTGTCAAAACCGCCCGGGGCCTGCATGAAAAAGAAAATGATCAAAGCCGTGTAGAGAGTGGCGAACGCTAAGGGCAGCACCCAGCCTGTTCCCCACGTAATCCAAGCATCGCGCTTGAGCAGGGCGGCTGCGGCAAGAAAGATCCATCCGAGCAAAGCGGCAAAATTGACAAAAACGAAAATTTGATCCGCGGTCACGTGTTCCTCCATCTTGACAGTGAAAACATATAAAACGTATTTGATTGACACTGTCAACATATATTTTTACATTGTAAAGATATATGATACTGATTAGATCGATTTGATCTTCATCCCAGCATTCGCGTGAATGAAGGGTGAGAAAGAAATTGAAAGTATAATGTCCGAGCAAAGCCCAAAGCCTTATCATCACGGCGATTTGCGTGAGCAACTGCTCAATGCCGGTGAACAGGCGCTGGGCGAAATGGCAGTGGAGCAAGTTTCTCTTCGTGAAATTGCCAGACGCGCTGGCGTTTCCCATGCTGCACCCAAACATCATTTCCCTAGCCTCGGCCACTTGCTGGGTGAGATTGCGGCGCGCGGCTATCAGCGTTTCGTCACTGCACTAGGTGAAGCTGCGGATGCTTCGCCAGATCAATCTGCGCAAGCGCGAATGCTGGCCATGGGCCGCGCTTATCTGCGCTTTGCCGAAGAGAATTCGGCAGCTTACCAACTGATGTTTGGCCAGCGTGAACCCATGGTGATGACACCAAGCTTGATTGAAGCGTCCTATGCAGCTTGGTCGCAGCTGGTGGAAGGCGTCACCGCCATTGTCGGCCCCACGCGGGCCGAAGCGGCTGCTCTTCATGTTTGGTCATCGGTACACGGATTATCATCATTGAAGCAAGCCGGTCGCCTGCCGCCAGATTTGCCTTGGCATAATATAGGTGAACTAAAATTACGCATGATGATGGAAGGCTTGAGCGCTGAATGACAGACGTTGTTACATTGGCAAGCCTTGGTGGCGTGGCGCTCATTGCGGGCGCAATTGATGCCATTGCGGGCGGAGGCGGACTATTGTGTTTGCCTGCGCTATTGCTTGCTGGATTAAACCCCGTGGCGGCCTTGGCCACCAACAAACTGCAAGGCACTTTTGGAACTGCCTCGGCCACAGCCACTTTTTGGCGCAAGGGACTGATCAATCTGCAGCATTTGCGGCTAACCGTGGCCACAACCTTTATTGGTGCTGCACTGGGTGTGGCTGCGATCACTTACGCTCCCACGCAACTTCTGAAACTGATCTTGCCGCCGCTGCTGATCATCATCGCCTTGTATTTTGCTTTTGCGCCGAAGTTTACAAACGAATCAAAACCGCCGCGCTTGCCATTTTCAAGTTTTACCTATTTCTTTGCACCTGTGATCGGATTTTACGATGGCATCTTCGGCCCCGGCACCGGCTCATTTTTCATGCTGTCGCTCATAACACTTTTCGGCCTTGGAATCGTTGAAGCCACTGGCCGCACCAAGCTGTTTAATTTTGCATCAAACATTGCGGCATTGTTGATGTTTGTGATCGCCGGAAAACCACTCTGGCTAATCGGCCTTGTGATGGGGGTTTGCCAATTCATCGGCGCGCAACTAGGCTCTCACCTCGCCATTCGCAATGGTGCGGCCATCATTAGGCCTTTGCTCGTGATCGTCTGCCTCGTCATGGCCACGAAGTTGCTGCTAGAGCGGTGGATGCTCACGTAGGTTAGTAAGGCCGCTCTAAGTATTTATTTGGTCGCATCTTTTCGCTCGCAAATGATTCCACTTGCTCGCCCGATGCTCTAGATCCAGCAAATCCCCTTAGAGGACTTTTTCCATAAACACACTTAACGGATCGGGCTTATAGTCGCCAAAAGGTGCCACATAATGATAGCCACGTTTTTCATAAAGCGCCGTGGCCTTTGGCTGGTTGATGCCGGTTTCTAATCGCACCACAGAAAATCCTTTGCGGTTGGCCAAGGCTTCAATTTCATTCATCAGCTTATGGCTCAGGCCCAAACCGCGTGCTGAAGGTGATACCCACAGCCGCTTAATTTCAACATAACCATCATGGGCCCAAAAGCCACCACAGCCCAGCGCAACATCTTCGACAAAAGCACCAAAGAAATGCATCTCTGGTCTACACATCGTTTCAATGTCCAAGAAGTGGTTACTCTCTGCAGGATAGAGTGACGCGCCATATTCTTCACCGGCCCGCAGCATCGCCCTGAATTCCGGTAAACGGGGGTCAACAATCTGTATACGGATTAATTTTGCATCTGCCATCATTACCTATTCCACCATTTACCAACATCAACCTGCTTGGCATGATAGAGTTCACGAATACCCAAATGTTCGCAACTCGTGTCGATGGCGCTGCGCAGATACAAACGGTCCGCCGCGTCGAAGCTATAGAAATAACGCCATTCCCCATCCTCGCAAGTGGACGTGCCCACATGCGCACGAATGGATTTGGCGTCTGGATCAACGGTGATCTCGTCAGGCAGAACTTGCGTTGTAAAACCAAGTCGGGGATCGCCTACAGCAAGGCCCACGGGTTGCACGTTGCCGCCGACAAACTCAAACAGAGCCGCGTGGGCATCACTTACACCGCAACAAGGTGTTACGACGACATAGTCGCGGCCTTTCGGGGCCTTGAAAAACGTGAATTCAACATTTGATGTTTGTTCCGTAATCAATCCAGCCGCAACGCGCAATTTGCTCGGCACCAGCTCTATTGTTTTTGTAACTTTAATTTCTCCTGGCGCAATTGCGGGCCAGATAATGTCATCGGCTTGTGCAATGTTCATCATACCAAATAGGGTCATCAGCATGAGGGCTGATAAGCGGATCACGAAAACGCCTGCAGCCCCGTTTGTGCCCGACCTAGGATGAGTGCGTGAACATCAGCCGTGCCTTCATAAGTGTTCACGGTTTCAAGATTCACCATATGGCGGATCACGTGATATTCATCCGATATGCCATTGCCGCCGTGCATATCGCGGGCCATGCGTGCCACATCTAAAGCCTTCAAACAATTATTGCGCTTCAAAAGCGAAATGGATGTGGGCGAAAGGCTACCGCGTTCCAAACCGCGCCCCAATGCAAGGCAGCCTTGCAGGCCCAGCGCAATATCAGTTTGCATCTGCGCCAACTTCATTTGAATAAGTTGCGTGGCAGCCAGTGGTTTACCGAACATTTTACGGTCTAAAGTATATTGACGTGCCCGATGCCAACAATCTTCAGCCGCACCCATCACCCCCCAAGCAATGCCGAAGCGCGCTTTGTTCAAACACGAAAATGGCCCGCTCAATCCCTTAGCCTTGGGCAGTAATGCAGTTTCTGGCACTTCAACATTGCTTAAAACAATTTCACCTGTGATTGATGCACGCAGTGAAACTTTGCCTTTAATCTCGGGCGTGGAAAAACCTTTATGCCCACGCTCCACCACAAACCCACGAATTTCTGCAGCATCATCCTTGGCCCACACAATCGCAATATCAGCAATCGGCGAATTGGTGATCCACATTTTGGCGCCGTTCAAAACATAGCCGCCAGAAATTTTCTTTGCCCGCGTTGTCATAGCCCCAGGGTCAGAACCCGCATCAGGCTCAGTCAATCCAAAACATCCAATCATTTTGCCAGTGGCCAATAGCGGTAAATAGGTTTTCTTCTGTTCTTCGCTGCCCCATTCGTCAACGGGGTGCATCACCAGGGAATTCTGCACACTCATAGCTGAACGATATCCAGAATCCACCCGTTCAACTTCACGCGCCACCAGCCCGTAAGCCACATAGCCAAGGCCAGCACCCCCATAGGTCTCTGCCGTCATCATGCCGAGAAAGCCCATTTCGCCCAGCTCAGTCATAATCTCACGGTCAAAGCGTTCTTCGCGAAAAGCGCTTTTCACCCGAGGCTGCAATTTATCTTTTGAAAAAGCCCGCGCGGAATCGCGGATCATTTTTTCTTCAGCCGTCAACTGGCCTTCTAGATCCAGCGGGTCTTCCCAATTAAAGTCGGCAGTCTTTGCCATGGTAACTCACTTTATTAATGCGGATAGGGCTTTGAATTCTGGCGTACCGGCTTTTCCGGCAAGTTCGAAAAGCGCCATTTCCACATTGATGATTTGAACACCGTTGGCGCCAAGCCGCGCCAGAGCCAGTTCGACGGATTGCGCAGACCGTGAAGAAACAGCATCCGCAACAACGAAAACGTCAAAGCCAGCATTTTTCAAATCCAACGCCGTTTGCAACACGCATACGTGGGCTTCAATTCCCGCCATCACCACATGTTTAAAGCCGCTGTCTTCCATCGATTTGAAATGAGTTCTGATGGCATCATCTCTAATTGCAGAGAAAGAAAGTTTTTCAAACGTCATTGCCCCTTTGTGTTCCAATTCAGGGATCGTGGGGCCAAGTCCTTTTGGATATTGTTCAGTAATGATGATCGGCAAATCCAGCTTTTCTGCTGTTTTTAACAACACCACGCAGTTATCGGCCACGCGCTCCGCTTGATGCATCGCTGGCATCAAACGATCTTGCACATCAACCAGTAAAAGGCAGGCTTTCGAGGCTTCAATCAACATCGCCTAACCCTACAATCTTTAGGCCAAAGGCATAGACTTCAGCCACTTCCTTCAATCGTTCAAAGCGCCCCGAAGCGCCGCCGTGGCCAGCTGTCATGATGGTTTTTAACATCAAAATGTTTTTATCCGTTTTTGTTATCCGCAGTTTGGCCACCCACTTTGCGGGTTCCCAATAGGTTACGCGAGGATCGGTTAACCCACCAACAGCCAAAATGGGAGGATAATCTTTGGCCTCAACATTGTCCACCGGGGAATAGGCCGCGATTGTTGCATAAGCCTTTGCATCGGCAATGGGGTTGCCCCATTCAGGCCATTCTGGCGGTGTAAGTGGCAGCGCGTCATCCAACATCGTGGTCAACACATCGACAAATGGCACCTCAGCAATAATGCCGCCCCAAACTTCTGGAGCCATATTGGCAACAGCGCCCATCAACATGCCGCCCGCACTTCCTCCTTGCGCCACAATGCGACCTAAGCTGGTGAATTTCTCTTTCGCTAAAAATTGTGCGGCTGAAATAAAATCTTTGAATGTGTTGGTCTTATGCTCAAGTTTGCCTTGGCTATACCAACGCCGCCCCTTTTCTTGACCACCACGAACATGTGCCGTGGCATAAATGAAACCACGATCGACCAGCGAAAGTATGTTGGTACTGAAACCCGATGACATCGACAAGCCATAAGAACCATAGCCATAGAGCCACAATGGCGCAGACCCATCAAACTTGGTGCCCTTGCGGTAAACAAGGGTGACTGGAATCTTCTCTCCATCGTGGGCTGGTGCCAGCACGCGCTTTGCCACATAGTCTAAGGGATTATGGCCCGAAGGAATTTCTTGGGTTTTGCGCAAAATCCGTTCGCGAGTTTGCATGTTGTAATCAAAAACTTGCGCTGGAGTGGTGGGCGATGAATAAGTGAAGCGTATAATATCGGTGTCGAATTCGCGCATCTCACCGAAGCCAAGGGAATAAGCTTCTTCATCAAAAGCGATGCTATGTTCGGTGCCGCTGCGCATTTCGCGCACCACAATGCGTGGCAAAGCATTCTCGCGCTCTAATCGCACCATGAAATTTTTGAACACGCCAAAAGCCACTAAGAATATGCCGGGGCGATGGGGGATTAAATCTTTCCAATTGGAAACGGACGGATCCGAAAGCGGCGCTTCAACGATTTTGTAATCTTCAGCTCCGCCCGCATTCGTCTTCATCAGAAAGCGATCTTCCCAATGCTCGACGTCACATTCAATCTTTTCATTGCGGGAGACAAAAAGTTTTGGCTTAGCCTTGGGCTTTGCAGCATCGATCAACCAAACCTCAGATGTTTCATGATCATGAATGTTGATTGTTATGAATTTTTCTGAAGCTGTGGAGCCAACGGAGGTGAACAGCCCCGTGTCTTTTTCATTGAACACCAACACATCATCCGCTTGCTTGCTTCCCACAACGTGGCGATAGGTTTTGAGAGGGCGATGATTGGAGTCTTGCAGTGTATAGAAAAAACATGAACCATCTGTGGCCCACACCGCATCACCCGATGTTTTCTTCAATTGGTCACGCTTGTCTTTGCCGGTGATCAGATCGCGCACGCGCATGGTGTAAAATTCGGATCCATTGTTATCAAAGGCCCAAGCTCCGAGTTTTTGATTATGACTAATATCTGGCGCACCAAATGAAAAATACTTATGACCCTTCGCAAGAACGTTACCATCAAACATCAACTGCGCTTTGCCGCCCGCTTTTGGCTTTCGCCAATAAAGCGGATATTGGCCCCCTTTGCGAACGGTTGAATAATACAGCCATTCACCCTGAGGGGCTGGCACGGAGCTGTCATCTTGCTTGATGCGGCCCTTCATCTCTTTAAACAGTTGCTTCTGTTTGGCCGCGGTGTCTTTCATTTGAGATTTGAAATAACGGTTCTCCGCTTCCAGATAGACACGAATGTCTTTTGGCAACGCCTCGGGCTTATGCATCACCTCTTGCCAGTTCGTGGCCTTCAGCCATTTAAAGTCGTCATGCTTTTTGTTGCCATGCCAAGTTTCAACAACGGGCACACGTTTAGCATTGGGTGGCAATACAGTTTTTGAAGTTTTCATTTTTTGGGTTTGAAATCCAAGGCGCAGCCGTTGATGCAATAACGCAAGCCATTTGGGGCTGGCCCATCATTGAACACGTGACCAAGATGGGCGTTGCAATCTGGGCAATGAACTTCTGTGCGCACCATCATTAATTTTTTGTCGCTGGAAGTACCGATTGCCTCAGATGATGCAGGTGCTGTGAAACTGGGCCAGCCGGTGCCAGAGTCAAATTTCGCTGAGGAAGGGAAAACTTCTTTGCCACATCCTGCGCAGGTGAACATGCCGTCGCGCTTTTCCGAGTTAAGAGGGCTGGTAAACGGCCGTTCGGTGCCGTGTTGTCGCGTCACGACGTAAGCCTCTGGCGAAAGCTGCTTTTGCCACTCTGCTTCAGTTTTGGATATTCTGGTCATTTTGGAAATACCTTTCGACTATCAAATTTACCTTTCGTTTACCATGCCCGCAAGCAATCTCAGCTAAATTACAACCGAAATGACGCAGTTAATGATATTTGAACGTCAAATGCGCATTGCTAGGTGAAATGGGTGGGAGCGACTGCGTCGTTATGCAGGACATTGCTGATATTGGGGAACAAAGACCGACCGCAGCTGCCACGGGCAGAACTGTGGACGCTTTTTCGTTTCGCCGCCTAACCGAGCGGCTTAAAAGCCTTCCGCCAATTCCTACCATTGTGATTGCTCCAACTCTTGCGGTGGTTTCGGCACCCGTTGTGGTGATACCAGAATTGCCACCTCTTGAAACTTCCAATTCCGAACCCGTTGTTGAAGCATTGGCAATGCCGAAGCTGCCTGAAGTTAACGCATCGCCAGCGCAAGACTATGATACGGCGGTGTTGCCGCGTGCCGGTGTGTCTCATCTGCAACGCAAGCTGCAAGACACTTTCTCTGCCGATGGTGATGAAAATACTGTGTCGCAAGAAAGCTTCACCTTGCTAACGTCTGAGCAAGAAGCAGAAAAAGCTGAATTAGCGCGCGCCCTTCTTGACATGATGTCGGCTTCTGCTGTCGGTGGCCAACCGCAAGAACGGGCCCTAGCCGCAGATACTTTGTTGCGCATGTTGCCGCAGCTTCCTACCAAAACGCGCATTGCAATGGCCGAACGATTGGCAATGATGGAAGTGCCTCCGCCATTTCTTGTGGCGCGTTTGATCGCCAGCAAAGACATTGCAGTTGCCGGGCCATTGCTTGAAGACTGCATGCAGATTTCTGATGAAGACCTGTTTGCCCTCACACAAATGGGCGATCCTGAAAAGTTACGGTTGCTGGCACGCCGCCGCCGCATCAGCAGACCGATTTCTGATATTTTGGCTGCTAGCGAAGATCCTTCAGTGCTTTTGACACTGGTTCGCAACAAGGGTGCTGAATTATCCAATGATGGCTTTGCCGCTTTGGCGACGGCGGCACAAACCCACACCGATCTTCTTGCGCCAATGTGCACGCGCCAAGATTTACCAGTCCACTTTGCATTTGAAATTTTTTGGAATGCTCCAGCGCAGCTACGCCGCTATTTACTATCACGATTCTTGACAGACTCGGAAATGCTGACCAAGATTCTTAAAATCACAATGGACCAGCATGCGGGGGATTTGCCGAGTGAAAGTGAAGCCAGCCTTGAACGCATCGGTCAAGCGCTGGAACAGATCATGGGTGATGATCGTGCCGAAGGCATAGGGTCTTTGTCTAAGGCTTCCAACTTATCCGTGCCCACGATTGAGCGTATCTTGGCTGATGGCCAAGGAGAGCCCTTGATGGCGCTTCTTAAAGTAGTAGGCGTTCCGCGCAGCGAAATGGAAAAAAATCTTTCAAGCCTTGCGCAAGGTGCAAAGCCGCTGATCAATCCAACCCGCAACCTTGATGAAGTCCAGGCTGTGTTTGATCAGCTGTCGTTCAATAAAGCCCGTATTCTGTTAACTTATTGGGATTGGGCTTCAAATAAGAGTGGCCCTTACGCACGCGCCGCCTGATTTGTTGTGGTTAACAATTCGTAAATTTTTTTACTGCTGACTCTTGCGCATCACGAATGGCAGATTCATAACAAGCAAGAACGAATTGCAAAAGCGATTCGGGGATTGGGGCAGTGATGACGTTCAGGGAAGACTTCAGTGCGTTTCGCGCGCAACTGGTGGTGCCAGAGCATCGACAATTATTTGATTATTGGCTTGAGTGTTGCTCAGGCCAAGAGATGCCATGCCGCAGCGACATCAACCCTTGCAAAGTGCCGCGGCTGCTATCGGGTATAAGTTTGATTTTGGTGGCTGAAGATTTGATGAACAGCACCATCCGTTTGGCCGGCACGCGCCTTCGTGAAATTCATGATCGTGAAATAACTGGTCAAACAATGGGTGAATTGGATTGGGGCAATAAGCGCGACTATTGGATGGCCGCTTATCGCCGCACGGCTGAACAAGGTGTTCCCACCCAAGGTGTTCTAAAGGGCCCACGTATTCATAAGGAACACTTGGTGCAATACTGGTTACGCCTGCCGCTGAGCAGCAAACGTTCAGGCCCAGCTGAAATGATTCTGGGACATGACTATTTTGCGCCAGCTGCCGAACACGGTTTACGCGCATTGCAAAGCGCCTGAGAAAATCAGGGTTCTCATAAATTATCATCGCGGCTAAAAATTCCTATTGACTTTGCGGGCGCTCGCATAAATATATATTCCTATAACAGGAATTGTATGTAATGTCCGAGGAATCCACAATTGCCGCTGAAAGCCCGTTGCTGCGCCTCTATAACAAGAGGGATGCCAAGGGTCGGCTCTATATTGATGCCGTGCAATTTGTCGCCGGTGAAAAGTTGCGCGTGGATTTTGAACGCGCACATCTTTCGATGCGCGTGACCAGTGCTTATGCGGAATCATCTGGCTCTGGCGGATGCCATTGGCAAATGAGTGATAACGCCGTTGAAAAAATGAGCCTTGGTGCGATGGATGCGCGGGATCGTTTGCGTGCGGCATTTGAGGCCGTGGGGCCGGAACTTTCGGGCATACTTTATCAAGTGTGTTGTCTTGTATCTGGTTTCGAGGCGGCGGAGGCGGCATTGGCGCTGCCCCAACGCAGTGGCAAAGCCGTATTGGCCTTAGCACTTACAAGGTTGGCGCGGCATTATGGATTGATCCACAATAGCAAGCCACAAAAGCGCGATTCCATTTCACACTGGGCAATGGATGACTATCGGCCAAAAATTATGCCGCAGCAGCATCTGCCTTAATGCGCTTGATCATCGAGGCTACGCCGTTTGAACGTTGCGGTGTGAGGTGCTCTTTGAGGCCCAGTTGTTCGAACATGCCCAGCGCATCGTAGTTCACAACCGCCTGTGCCGTTAGCGGGGCAAACATCATAAAGACCACGGCAATGAGGCCTTTGACGATAATGGCATCACTATCGCCTTGCAGAAGCAGCTGTTTGCCATTTGAGCTGTCAACCACTGTCGAATAAATCCAAACCTGGCTGGCGCAGCCGGAAACTTTTGTGGCGGCGGTTTTTAAACTGTCATTCATCACGGGCAGGGCGCGGCCCAACTCAATCACATGACGATAACGATCTTCCCAATCGTCAATCAATTCAAAATCAGAAACGAGGTCTGCAATGGTTTGCTGCATGGTGTTGGACTTAATGAGCCAGGCACTGAAATACAACGGCGTTTGCCAAAAGTTTCTGCGCTTATTCCTTTGTAGAGCGCAGCAAGTCTTCAATCTTTGTTGGCTTGGTGTCGGTCATCGTGGCCAGACGCAAGGGCGGTTGACTGGCCTTTGGTGCTGGCACGGGTTTTATTTGCGCAGTTTGAATTTGTGGCGCGGCCTCTGGATTGGCCCATTGATAAAGCAATCGTGCCGTATATCTGGCTTTACCTTCCAGTGTAACCGCCAGATATTGGCCTGTCACACAGGCTTGTGGGCGGCGCTCACAAAAGCCTTTGAAGTCTGCAATGGCTTCAGCAGCGGCGGAAAAGGTGGCGAAGGTGGAAGATTGAAGTGCTGCATCGCTGCTGGCCACTTGCTGCGACGCAGGTGGCGTTGGCAGGGCAAACAAGATGCCCCCCAATACCAAAGCTTTGCGTATCAATCCCATCTTATGCAGATTCCATTCCGGGGCTTCTTGCCTTGATGCCTTATACCACGCCTGTCTTGCTGGCCGATAAAGCCACTCAAGCGCATTCGATTCAAATTTGCATAAAATTCAACGGGTTTGATTAGCCAGCTGTTAACTTTGGCGGGGCAACTTAGGGTTAACTTTCGAGGGTGTGTTTTGGCGCGCGTAAAAGATATTTTAGACGATGGGTGGAAAATAAGGCCGCTGTCCATGGTGCTGCTGGTTTTTGCCGGCACGTTTGGCGCCATGATTGTCTATAATACACTTGCCAAACAACCAGTTGGCGCAAGGCTTGCGGTGGCTTCGGCCCCCTTGATGGCCGGCGTTGCACCCCAGCCTGTTACCACGGTTGTGCTGAAATATGACCCGTTGATCCAAGATGCCCAACGCGAACTTTTAGCTTTGGGAGTTTACAAAGGCACGGTTGACGGTGTGAAGGGCCTTCGCACAAAGCAAGCCATTCAAGATTATCAACAGCTGAACGGCTTAGCGCCAACGGGCGAAGTAAGTGATGACCTGATCAACCACATGCGCTTTACACACAAAGTGCAGGCGGCATCGCAGTTTACCGGCTCGGTTGCGCCAGTCGTGTTGCAAGGCACAAAGCCCACACAAGATGTAAGCCTCAAGAAAGTGCAAGTGGCGTTAGCCGGGCTGGGTTACGACATCAACAAACTGGACGGCCTGTTGAATGATGAAACCCATAGTGCGATTCTCAAATATCAAATGGACAATGGGTTAGATATGAGCGGTTCGATCGATGGCGAGCTGTTACAGACGCTGAAGGTGAAGTGACCACTTTTACCCTTCTCGCGTCGGGAGAAAGTGGGCACCGACCGGATGACGGCACACTAAGACTTCCGAAACTCATTGGCTAATGTGATTTATAAGCATAGCATTGGTCTAAATTGAGACAATTCGAACATACTCAACTCACACCCTTCCAAGCTTTTACAAAAAGCAAAACCATTGAGTATGCTCTGTCCGCCCCGATGACCGCAAAAAAAGACCATGCGCCACGTATTTGCACCCAACGAGCTTTCCACAGTCGGTTCTCTGCTGAAGCTTGATAGTACTCCTCTCGCATATCAGAAATGAGTGGTAAAAATAGTCGCTCGTTTTTCCGTCTTGAAAAGAAGAAATCTGCAAACAAAATCAGCAAGTGGCCTGGAGGTAACTGGACGGCCAGTTTTCGCTTCTCGGTGTTGCGCTTGAATAGTATCCGTAACACTTCCGACATTGCGGTCTCGATATTGCCGATTGTCAAGTCTAGCGACATCTTTAGACGTATAAGTATAAATGCCCCGAGCTGTTTGCGGCTCAACTGAGAAGGTGAATTTAGATTGGTTGTCGATGATCTGTACTCCGAATGAGCGGCTTTAAAGTCTTCACCTCGCAAAAATTCCACAACCTTAATTTTGTCGTCTTGCTTCATACCAGAGCTCCCGCTCCTAAAAGTGCAGAACTTGCACTTCTTGTAGCGGCTAAAGCCCGCTGCCCAAGCCCTGTGATCGAAAAAACTCTCTTCGGTAGTCCCGAAACCCTATCATCCTTCAACTGCTTCGATGTAACGTAGCCTTTGTCCTCCATGCGCATCAGAGTAACATAGACGGTGCCGCGCGCTAGCTTGCCTCCAGATGCCTGCACCATTTCCAGTCCGTACATCTCGCGTCTGCTTGCGAGCATATTCAAAACAATCAATTCTTTTGAAGAGGGCAATCTTGGATCTGCATTAAACATTTTCAGCTTACACCTTGTATGATTGAGTCTTACATAGTGTAAGTATTGTCGATTGTCAATCTGAGTTTGATTTGGATCACGAACTCTATTGTTCTGCAAACAGATGTCATTTGGTGCATCCACCGGAAGATAAATATCCTCAAAACAAAAAAACCGCCGGATTGCTCCAGCGGTTTTGAAATCTTGATACCGTGCGAGGCTTACATGCCGCCAGCAGGGGCGCCGAAGCGCTTGGGCTTTTCGATCTTCTTTGGCGGTGGCAATAGGCCTTCACGCTGCAACTTCTTGCGGGCCAGCTTGCGGGCGCGGCGGATGGCTTCAGCGGCCTCACGGGCCTTTCTTTCTGATGGCTTTTCAAAAGCGCCACGCAGCTTCATTTCACGGAAGATGCCTTCACGTTGCATCTTCTTCTTCAGCACTTTCAGCGCCTGATCGACATTGTTGTCACGAACGATAACTTGCAAGCGAACCTCGAATTTGAAAACTGTTAAAATGGATAACGGGCTGAAATTCAGCCCCAAAGTTGGCGCGTCCTAACACACAGCGCGCTTCCCGGCAAGCCGTTTTCGGCTTGACGACAAGGATTCGCGCAATTCAGGAAACTCAGGCTTGTCGAGGGCTGATCTTGTTGAAATGCCCCATCTTGCGGCCCTGCCGGGGATCACGCTTGCCATACAAATGCAGGCCCACATCGGGCTGGGCCGCCAGCACTTGCCAATTACTTGATTCGTCACCCAAAAGGTTGGTCATCACCACATCGGAGTGGCGATAAGTAGAGCCCAGTGGCCAGCCCGCCACGGCGCGGATATGTTGCTCAAACTGGCTGACCACACAGGCATCCATCGTCCAATGGCCAGAATTGTGAACGCGCGGTGCAATCTCGTTCACATATAATACGTCTGCGGTTGCAAAAAATTCAACGCCCATCACGCCCACATAATCCAACGCCTCGGCCATGCGTTGCGCCACATAAATGGCTTCAACGCCCAGCGCCTGGTCGATTTTAGCAGGCACTGTGGAAGTGTGCAAAATGTGATTGCGGTGAATGTTGGCGGTGGGTTCATAAGCGGCGAAATGGCCATCAGTCCCCCGCGCACAGATCACCGAAATTTCCTGTTCAAAATTCACGAAGCTTTCGAGAATGGAAGGCTGATTCTTCATCGCTGCCCAAGCGGATTCTATTTGCGAGGTTTCCATGATTTTGGCTTGGCCTTTGCCATCATAGCCAAAGCGCGTGGTTTTCAGCACAGCAGGTAACCCGATTTCGTTAGCAGCTTGCTTGAGTTCACCGAGGGATGTGACGCTGCGGAACTCTGCCGTCATCGCACCAAGTTCACGTGCCAAAGATTTTTCTTTGAGGCGGTCTTGCGCAACGCTCAAGGCTTTTGATCCAGGGCGCAATGGTTTGAGTTTTTCAAGAAACGCCACCGCTTCCACTGGCACATTTTCAAACTCATAAGTGATGGCATCAACTTCAGCAGCAAATTCCAGAAGCGCAGAATGATCCGTGTACTGAGCAACAATATGCGCAGCACAAACGTGAAACGCAGGGCTATCATGCTCAGGGGCAAAGACATGGCATTTCAGCCCTAGCCGTGCGGCCGCCAGCGCCAACATGCGCGCCAGTTGCCCTCCGCCTAAAATGCCGATGGTGGAGCCGGGAGGAAGAGCCTGCATTCAGGCCTCGTCCTTAGGTGCGAGTGCCACCGAAGCCGATTGCTTGGCCGCCCAATCTGCAAGGCGCTGGGCAAGATTTTCATCGTGCAAAGCCAACACGCGCGCCGCCAACAGCGCAGCGTTGGTGGCCCCAGCTTTGCCAATGGCCAAAGTGCCCACGGGAATACCGCCGGGCATCTGCACGATAGAGAGCAATGAATCTTGACCCGATAAAGCTTTTGATTCGACTGGCACCCCAAACACCGGCAACAAAGTGAGCGAGGCCACCATGCCGGGCAAATGTGCGGCACCGCCTGCGCCAGCGATGATCACTTTAAAACCTGCGGCTTTGGCACCTTTGGCAAATTCATACATGCGCTCTGGCGTGCGGTGAGCCGATACAATTTTAGTTTCGTAACCCACCCCCAATGCATCCAAAATGTCTGCGGCGTGTTTCATCGTGGCCCAATCAGACTGGCTGCCCATGATGATGGCGACTTGTGATTTCAATAGATTGTCTTTCACGCAATGATATCAGGTAGAAGAAAGTTTTCGATCTTCGAAATTTGGTCTTTGAGCGAAAGCTTCATCTTCTTCAAGCGCTGCAACTGCAAAATATCAGCTTTGCCAGATTGTTCGAAGGCTTCAATGGCGGCATCTAAATCGCGGTGCTGATGGTAAAGATTTTGCAGCTTGCCGCGCATCTGAACTTCTTGCAGCTTGTCCATAAGGAAACTTTAACCTCGATTGCGGTCGATCACAAAAACTATCCCTATGCGCAACTGTTTCATTCGACAAGGGCTGAATTTTGTGTCATGTTTTTAACATGCAATCATGTATGATTTGCTTGAGTTTCAATATGACCTTCAAAGGGGGATTGGAATGAGCCTAAAAAACCACCTTAATGAACTGATCGGAAAGCACCGCGCTTTGGAAAAAGAGCTAGCGGAAGCCATGGCCCACCCGGCCACGACAGATTCCATTGTTGCTGAAATCAAGCGACGAAAGCTTCGGTTGAAAGACGAAATATCCAGATGTGAGAAAGACTTGGCAATCGCCGCCTAATTAAGTTTTAGGTTGCAGTAAGTCCCAGCGGTTGCCGTAATGATCTTTAAACACGGCAACCGTGCCGTAGACTTCATGACGTGGTGATTCGAGGAATTGAACGCCTTTTTTGAGCATGACATCTTTGTCGCGTTCAAAATCATCGGTGTGCAGAAAGAAAGCCACACGACCTCCTGCGGCTTTGCCGATCTGCGCCGATTGTTCAGGGCTTGCGACCTTGGCCAGCATGAATCGTGCGCCTGATTTCGTATCTGGGCCAACGACAACCCAGCGCTTGCCTTCGCCCATGTCAGTGTTTTCAAACACCTTGAAGCCAAGGGTGTTTTGAAACCATGTGATGGCTTCATCATAGTCACGAACCAGATAGGTGATGAGGGCAATGTGGTGGCGCATCGTGTGAGCTTAGTCTCTGACACTTTCATTTTCCACCCTCGCATCTCACACAACCGTCATTCCGTGCAAGCCGCAGCGCAGCGTAGGCGCGACACGGAATGACGGTTGTGTGGCGGCTAGGCTGACTTCCGTTTTGACCTGAACTGCGGATGTTAAAAGAATGGCGGTTGAGAGAATGAGCTTGGCGATTGGACATTCCGCCCAACCGCACCTATATCCTTCCTCGGCGATGCTGCCCGGTTCGTGTTGGAACTCTAATTCCCAGGGCCTATAAACGATTATCTCGGGAGCTGTCCCTGCATCAGACCGTGGTCTGGAGCAAACGGCGCCCACCTACGCAAGTAGGGACCAGGGATCGTTGGTTCCCACGGCCATGGTGGCTCGCCACTTCGTTTTTAAAATTGAATACAAGAAAGCCCACAGCTTCAACTCTGCGGGCTTTCTGTCGTTGAAGCTTTACGGCAATTTTGACTTTTTGTCTGAAAAGTCAAAATGCTGTGAAGAATTACTTCTTCATCATCATTTTCTTCATCATGTGATGCTTCTTCATCTTGTGATGCTTTTTCATCATCATCATGCTGTCTTTTTTCATCATCGCAGCTTCGACCGAGGCCACGTAGCCAGCGCTGCCGACGGCGAGCGCCAAAACTGCAGCCAAGATTTTTACGGTGTTCTTCATGATGTAGTCCTCTCTGAGAGTGAGGCAATCACTATAATCGCCCACGTTTGTAGGTTTCGCAGAAGATATCCATCACGCGCCACTCACATAAGCGTGAAACACCGTTATGTGATGCAGAACACATCTATGCCGTTCAGGCGGCGGTTTCACCGCCAAATTCAGAGAAAGTCCGCAACCATCAGCCACGAACTTTCCATGCGGAAATCGGATGTCTAGTACTTCTTCATCATGGGCTTCATGTGGTGCATCTTCATTTTCATGTTGTGATGCATCATCATGCATTTACCATGTTTGCTATGCATCATGCATTTGCCGTGATGGCCCTTCATCATCATGGCTTCAGCAGAGCCAACAAAGCCCGCGCTGCTGACAGCCAATGTCAATACCGTAGCAATTATCTTCACAGTGTTTTTCATAATTTTCCTCTCTGAGTATGAACGGCTAAATATCCGAAGCTCCGCTGGGATTTTTTTAACTACCCCACATCGCTGAACACATATGTGGCCTAAAACAAGGCTTTGTGATGACGGATAAGCTGTGGCGTTGCCGTCGCAGCGCTGACTGCACCTTGGCTCTTCAGGTTCGGATAGCTAAGTTTGTTCGCCCACCAGCTTGGCAAGGTTTTCCAACCTTTGACCGGCACGATCAAGATGCGTGGTAAGATTTGTTTCCAAGGTCTTCAATTGCGTTTGCGCCAAATTACGGCTTTCGCGCAGGCCTTGCACTTGGTCTTCCAACGACTCAATTTTCTGAATGGCTTCACTTAAACGATCCGCCACCATCAGCCCGCTCATCACCAGCAGACGAATATCACCGATGGACCCGACGCTTTGCTTAATGCGAGAGACTTCTGTGTCCAACAACGTTGCAAGCTCACGCAGATGGGCTTCTTCACCATCTGGGCATTGCATGGTGTAGGGCCGATCCGCAACGGTGACGACAACATTCGCCATAACCTAAGCCCCACTGTTCGAATGCAACACCGAGCGAATGCGCCCCATGGCGGTATCAATCTTGCCAGCGGCTTGCTTAGACGTGTCGACCAGTTCGGCAGCCTTCTGCCGCACATGTTCTAGCTGTTCGTGCAGTTTCACTTGGTCGCGCTGTGCTGAATCAACGCCAAGAACAATCGATTTAAGGCGGTGAGTTTCTTCTACCTGTGACTTCGTAACCGTTTCAAACAGGCCGAGGGCCCGTTCAAAGCGGGCAAAAGCCGCATCAAGTTTGTTAATCTCACTCATTCAATCTTGTCCCACCTTGCGTGTCACACGCGTGACATGCCAAATTCCCTTTTAGCACAAAACGTTGCACTGCATAACTGATTCGTTACATCCGCCAAACCGACTAAAGGCCAACGCCCATGGCTTGATTGACAGGCAAAGCCCGCCTGATATGGAGTAAGGTAACTTTCACCAGCCCGATTTTTAATGAGGCCCCCAATGACCGACACTTCAACCGTTTCCCCCCGCACCATGGCCAACGCGATTCGCGCCCTTTCGATGGATGCGGTACAAAAGGCCAATTCCGGCCACCCCGGCCTGCCCATGGGTTGTGCAGATGTTGCAACGGCGCTGTTTGCCGATGTGCTGAAGTTTGATGCCGCAGCGCCGCATTGGCCAGACAGGGATCGCTTTATCCTTTCCGCCGGCCATGGCTCTATGTTGCTTTATTCGCTTCTGTATCTCACTGGCTATGCCGATATGACGATTGAGCAGATCAAGAATTTCCGCCAATGGGGTTCTAAAACTGCTGGCCACCCCGAATATGGCCACGCCACCGGCATTGAAACCACGACGGGGCCTTTGGGGCAGGGCATTGCCAATGCGGTGGGCTTTGCTATGGCCGAGCGCCATTTGAATGCACGTTTCGGCGATGATCTGGTCAACCACAAAACCTATGTGCTGTGTGGCGATGGCTGCTTGATGGAAGGTATCAGCCAAGAAGCCATTGCCCTTGCTGGTCATTTGAAATTAAAAAATCTAATCGTGATGTGGGATGACAATGGCATCACCATTGATGGCAAAGTTGGGATTTCTGATTCAACTGATCAACTGATGCGTTTTGCCGCCAGCGGCTGGAACACCACGCGCATTGATGGTCATGATCATGGGGCCATTGCTGGCGCTTTGCTCTATGCCCATAATTCTGATCGGCCAACTTTGATCGCTTGCAAAACCATCATTGGTTTTGGCGCACCCACCAAGCAGGGCACCAATGGCGTGCATGGCGCACCACTGGGCGCTGAAGAAATTGCCAAGGCCCGCGCCACGTTGGGCTGGGAATATCCACCCTTCGTTGTGCCGGGTGAAATCATATCCGCGTGGCGCGCCGTGGGCTCTAAAGGCAAGAATGCCCGTCAGGCTTGGGAAGCGCGTTTGAAGGCCTCGCCGAAGCGTGCTGAGTTTGAGCGCATCACATCGGGCAAGTTGCCTGCGAATTTGGATGAGGCAATTGCTGCTTATAAAAAGTCCATGGTGGCAACACCGCCATGGGTGGCCACGCGTGCTTCATCACAAGCGGCCTTGAATGTGATCAACCCGATTGTGACAGAGGCGATGGGCGGCAGCGCTGATCTTACGCACTCTAACAACACCAACTCCAAAGATCAGAAGCCTTTCAGTGCAGCTGATTATGGTGGCTCGTATTTGTCTTATGGCATCCGCGAACATGGCATGGCGGCGGCTTTGAACGGCATGGCGCTGCATGGCGGCGTGGTGCCTTATGGCGGCACGTTCTTCTGCTTCACCGATTATTGTAGGCCTTCGATCCGCTTGGCCGCGTTGATGGGCATTCGCTCCATCTTCGTAATGTCGCATGACTCGATTGGTTTGGGTGAAGATGGCCCAACGCATCAACCGGTGGAACATCTGGCTGCCTGCCGCGTGATTCCCAATATCTTGGTGCTGCGCCCATGCGATGCTGTGGAAGCTGTTGAATGTTGGCAGATCGCTTTGGAGTCTATGAAAACACCAAGCATCCTCGTCATCACCCGCCAGAAGCTGAAGCCCGCAAGGTTGACTTACTCGGCGAAGAACCTTTGTGCGCTTGGCGCATATGAAGTGCAGCCATCGGCCAAGAAGGCCAAGGCGGTGATCTTCGCTTCAGGTTCCGAAGTCGAAATCGCCATGGCCGCGAAAGAGATGCTGGACAAGAAGGGCACGCCAACACGCGTGGTTTCCGTGCCTTCGATGGAATTGTTTGAACGTCAGAGCAAAACCTACAAAGCGAAATTGCTCGGCACTGAAAAAATCCGCATCGCAGTGGAAGCCGGCGTGAAAACCGGCTGGGAAAAGTTTATTGGTGACAACGGGCATTTCATTGGCATGAAAGGGTTTGGGGCAAGTGCGCCAGCGGAGGTGTTGTATGAGAAGTTCGGGATTACGGCGAAGGCTGTTGTTAAGGCAGCGGGCGCGAAGTGAAACCGACGTGGCGAGTAATGGCCATCTAGAATGTTAGAATAGTGAAAATTCCATCCGAGATCAGGCGTTGTGTTGCATTCACAAGTATCTTGAATACGAAAACGAATGCGTATGACCCGAATGGTACAGTATTTTTTGTGGGCCAAGATCCGCCCGCAGGAACATTTTCTAGTGCTCGAGTGTTCGCAGTAACTGCCAAGCATAACGTCACAAAAATCCGTGACCAAGGGTTCAATGAGATATTCCTTAGGCAGAACAAGTCACTGAGTGCGACATTTGATTCTCCAATTGGACAAAACACTAATGTCGACCAATGGAAATGGTTGGACGATATTTCAGTTGATGTTGCTGTTTGCGAGATTGGAGTTCCACATCACTTTGATGAATTAGTTATTCCGTTTTCAATTTTTTCGACTCCCGAAAAGTGGAATACGAGTGAAATTGATCTTGGAGACGAAACATTGATGGTGGGTTTATTTAGGCATCATATAGGTACCGATCGGAACATCCCCATCGTGAGGATAGGAAATTTAGCGGCAAGTAATGAAGAGCGTGTAAGTACCAAGTTGGGGCCAATGGACGCCTATTTGATCGAAGCTCGATCAATCGCTGGATTGAGCGGCTCTCCAGTTTTCATTAATTTTGGAGTTCAACGGATAACAAATGGAGAGTTGAAAACTTCATCTAATGGTGCCCCGCTCTTTCAACTGATTGGTTTGGTGCATGGCCACTTTGACGAAGAGGAAGCTTCCTCAAAGTACTCTGCGGGGAGTAGTGAAGCGTTGTCTTCAGTAGATCGGATAAACACAGGCATCGCAATAGTGACACCTATTGAAAAAGTGGCAATGGTTCTCAAAGAAAAATTTGGGATTGACGTTCCCGGATACTAGGCACCGATAGTCCGTTAAACTCATTGCTCTCCAAACACACTTTCAACATCCCGCGCGCCATGCAGCACCCGCACGATGGCGATATCGCTTTGCCAAAGCATGAAAAAGATCACATGCGCGCCGATGGGAATGCTGCGCAGGCCAGCCTCAAGCTCATCGCGGCTGCGGCCAATGCTGTGGTGTTGAGTGAGGCGGTCAAACACCGCGTAGATTTCGTTCAAATATTTCTCAGCTTGCTTTTCACCCCATTCGTCGATTGTGAACAGGTAGATGTCTTGCAGATCTGAAATCGCTTCGGGTGAGAGCAGATAATCGCTCACGCAGCGTTCTTTCGCGCCTTGGCCCTAGCGATGATTTCAGCAGCCGCAACTTTGCGTGCCTTGCCTGCTTTCACTGACTCGACACCCTGCGAAATATCTTTCTTCAAAGCTTCAAGCTTGATCAAGTATTCTTGTTGGCGGCGCAAGGCATCACGCACCACTTCACTGGCATTGTTGAATTGGCCGGACTTAACCTGCTCTGAAACATATTTTTCCCAATTTTTGCCAAGGGAGAAGTTCATTTCGCGCTCCTTTCCAAAATAACAATAGATGGTATCTAATAGTATTAAAAATTTCAATCTGCAATATCGCTCAAGCCTTCTTCAAAAACTCCTCTGAGCCTCAGTTCGCTTGACCCATCCCGCAAGCCGCTTGCCCCTTAACCGCTGTTGATGTACGTCCCTCATAAATAAAAATTAGGAATCTTCCATGCCCGCTTTTCGCACCCTTGATGATGTGAACGTTTCTGGTAACCGTGTTGTCATCCGCCTTGATCTCAATGTGCCGATGGAGAACGGCGTGGTGACAGATACCACGCGCATTGACCGCGTTGTGCCCACGCTGAAGGAACTTCTGGCCAAGGGCGCTGCGGTGATCATCTTGGCGCATTTTGATCGGCCCAAGGGCAAGGTTGTGCCCGAAATGTCTTTGAAGCCGGTGACCCCCGCGCTGCAAAAAGCGCTGGGCCATAAAGTGGAGTTTGTGTTCACGGATTGGCAAACGGCCCCCACTGTCAACGCTAAGCCGGGCGATGTGATTCTGATGGAAAACACCCGCTATCATGGCGGTGAAGAAAAGAATGACACAGGCTTTGCCAAAATGCTGGGCGGGCTTGGCGACATTTTCGTGAATGACGCGTTCTCTGCGGCCCACCGCGCGCACTCTTCCACCGAAGGCATTGCGCATGTGATCCCAGCCTATGCGGGCCGCGCTATGCAGGCGGAGTTGGATGCCCTCACCAAAGCGTTGGAACAGCCCAAACGCCCAGTGATAGCCATTGTGGGCGGTGCCAAGGTTTCATCCAAGCTTGATCTCTTGAGCAACTTGATGAAGAAGGTGGAAGCGCTGGTCATCGGCGGCGCCATGGCCAACACGTTTCTTTATGCAAAGGGCCATCAAGTTGGAAAATCTCTGGTGGAAAAAGATTTGGCCGAAACCGCGCGCAAGATCATGGCCGAGGCGGAGAAAGCCAGTTGCGCAATCATCCTTCCGGTGGACGGCATTGTCGCCCATGAATTTAAAGCCCATGCGCCCTCGCATGATTATGGTGTGGATGGCATTCCGCATGATGGCATGATGCTGGATGTGGGGCCGATGTCTATTGATCTGGTCAAAGCTGCGATCGATAACGCTCACACGCTGTTGTGGAATGGCCCCTTCGGCGCGTTTGAAATGGCACCGTTTGACAAAGCCACTGTAGAGGTGGCGAGGTACGCTGCCGCCCGCACCAAGGCTGGCAAACTGATCAGCGTGGCTGGTGGTGGCGACACGGTGGCGGCCCTCAACCACGCAGGTGTGGCAGATGACTTTACATATATCTCCACCGCTGGTGGCGCTTTCCTGGAATGGCTGGAAGGCAAAGACTTGCCCGGCGTTGCGGCTTTGAAGACATAAATATGGCTGTGCGTTTTTTCTTAGTAGCTCCAAAAGATGCAGCCCTCTCTGACGTGATCATTTGCGCTAAGGCGGCAGTTACGGCGGGCGATTGTGCTTCAGTCGTTATACATGAAAATGCCAGCAAAGATGATGTTGTTGCTTTGCAAGAATTAGGTTTGGCCGTTTTGTTGACAGACGTTGAGCCGCGCGTGGTTTCGCATCTGAAGGCCGATGGCCTGCATGTGGCGAATTCTGAATTCAACCTGTTAGATTTGCGCATGTCACTGCCCAAAGATGCGATGATCGGCCTTGATTGTGGCACTTCACGCCACGCGGCCATGGAAGCCTCAGAGCAGGGCGCAGACTATGTGGGCTTTCGCCAAAAAGCGCAGACAGGTGGCGAACCACTGGTAAAATGGTGGAATGAACTGGCGGAGATTCCCGCCGTTCCGTTAGATGTGTCGACACTGGAAGAAGCCATAATTCTGGCCAAACATTCTGATTTTATTCGCCCCTCGGATGCAATGTGGCAGAGTGCCAGCATGGCGACTCAAATCATTACGGAATTGACTGCAAAACTGAAATGAAACTCGGCTCAGTGCTTCTCGCGATTAATCTTTTTCTGGCCGTGCCCGCCGTTGCCCAAGCGCCGGCACCAGCGAGTTTTGAAGAGGCCATCGCACTGTTTCAAGATGGCAATTATGTCGATGCCAAAACCATCGCTGATGATTATGCCGCCAAAGATGATGCCCGCGCTTATGTGATGCTGGGCACGCTTTCCCAAAAGGGCTTGGGCGTTGAGGTTGATCTGAAACAGGCCCAAGTTTGGTTTCAAAAAGGCGCTGAAAAAGGCGATGCAGATTCCGAATTGGCGCTTGCCATGTTGTTGCTGTCAGGCACCGGTGACAAGCCCAATGTGGTGGACGGCGCGCCTTGGCTGCAGCGCGCGGCCGAGGCTGGCAATGTGAAAGCGCAATATAATTTAGGCATTTATTACACAGGCTTTTACGGCACGCAGAGCGATTGGTCTAACGCCGCCAAATGGTTTGGCATGGCGGCGGCCAAGGGCAATGCCCGTGCCCAACACAATTTTGCGCTTCTCTACCTTGACGGCAAAGGCGTGCCGAAGGATCAAATCACTGCTGCAGATTGGTTTTCAAAGGCCGCCGTGCAGGGCATGCCCGAAGCAGCCCTTGAATATGGCGTGATGGTGTTTCGCGGCGAAGGGGTTCAAAAAGACGAAGTGTTGGGCACAAAATGGCTGACCATTGCGGCCCAACATGGCAATGCCGTGGCGCAAAATCGTGTTGCCCGCATTCTGGCTGTGGGTTTGCCCGGTGTGAAACAAGACCCCATTGAAGCCATGAAGTGGAACTTCCTTGCCGCCAAGCAGGGCCGCGGCGATCTGGAGCTGGATGCCGCCACTGAGAAGGCTGATCCCGGAATGGTGAAAGACGCGCATACGAGGGCCGATGCGTTCAAGCCTTTGCTTGATAAAACGCCAGAGTAGGGCTGCGGACTCCAACCGACCGATTGCTGTGGTTAGTTCAAACCGCTGCGGCTATCATCTGGGTATGGCGGAGAAATTGGTCGCATTCGGCGAAATCACCTTTGATGCACAAAGGGGAACGCTTTCAAAAAGTGGAAAGCCGCTGAATGTGAGCGAGCGAGCCACTTCCTTATTGGCTGCCCTGATTGATGCGGATGGGCAAGTCGCTTCCAAGCAAGACTTAATGGCCAAAGCCTGGCCTTCAATGGTTGTCGAAGAAGGCAACCTTACCGTTCAAATCGCCGCACTGCGCAAGGCGCTGGGTTCTGATGCGGCGGGCAATGATTGGATCGTAACGGTGCCGCGCGTTGGGTATCGACTGTTGCTTCCCCAGGTTGCGGCGGTGGCAACATCCGAACACATCGTTCTGCCTTCGCTTGCAGTCTTGCCATTCGCAAATCTGAGCGGCGATACGGAACAGGACTATTTCGCTGATGGCGTGGTGGAAGACGTTATCACCGCCCTCAGCCGCTTCAAAAGCTTTGCCGTGATCGCCCGCAATTCGAGCTTCACCTATAAGGGCCAAACTGTTGACGTGCGGCAAGTCGGCCGGGAATTAGGCGTAAGATATATTCTTGAAGGCAGCGTGCGGCGGGCAAGCAACGGGCTTCGCATCAGTGCTCAACTTGTCGATACTGCTACAGCGGCCCACCTCTGGGCCCGACAATTCGACGGCTCAGTCGGTGATGTATTTGCCTTCCAAGACCAGATCACTGAAAGTGTCGTGGCGATTGTTGAGCCAAATATCCGGGAAGCCGAAATTGCACGCTCACGCCGGGAACGCCCGCAAAGCCTTGCGGCCTATGATCTCTACCTCAAAGCTTTGGCGTTGCGCTGGCAAGTGATAACGCGCACTGAGATGGAAGAGGTCAACGACCACTTGGCTCGCGCACTTGAACTCGAACCCGAAAACGCAATTTACCTTGCCGCTGCGGCATGGTCTTTGCAGGCCCCGAACATTCGTGGCTGGGAACCGATAAGTCCTGATAGGCGCAAGCTCTGTCAAAGCTATATCGAGCGCGCATTGCGCTATGTTGGCCACGACGCGACGGTGCTTTCCCAATGCTCACTTTTGCTCGCACATGCTTTTCATGAATTTCAGCGCGGCACCGAACTGGCGCGGCGTGCCATTGATTCCAATCCAAATGAGCTCAGCGCAGTCAACGTCGCAGGTATCAATGAGCTGCATTTTGGCGATATTGACGTTGCCGCCAACTATTTCCAACGCGCCATTCGCCTCAATCCGCGCGATGTCAGCGCACCCTGGCCGTTAACTGCCATGGCCCATGTCGAAATGATCAAAGGGAACTTTGTTGAAGCATTACATTGGGCAGAAAGATCCTGGGCGCTCAATCCTCAATACTACTTCGGATATTGGACGCTGATTGCGGCCAATGCGCATCTTGGAAGATTGGAGGAAGCGCGACGCTGGCTGGCCAAGTTTCGGATTCTTGCTCCAAGCGCTACGATCACTAGCATTTTGGCAGGTGAACCGGCAAAAGACCCGTCCCGAATGGCATCCTTCATTGAGGGTTTGCGGCTTGCAGGCTTGCCAGAGGCCTAACGCCGTTTGCAACTATTTGGAACTTTTAAGAGCCGCGACAAAGACCCAAATGCGGAATACACATAGTTTGATCCTCAGAAAGTCACTGAGTGGCTTCACGACCTGAGGAGAACGAAAATGATCACATCTCGCAACCAAGGCCAGATTTTCGGAGCCAAGCCTTCTATGGAAGAATTCGAACGCCAGTTGGAAGCTGATCCAACATACCAAGCCTATAACAAGCTGACCGCATTTTTGGCTGCAGTTGTCGGCGTGTTAAAGCTTCTCAAGCGCGCCACCACTAAGATCTCGTTTGCGCTTCATCGCCACCACCCCGCCCACTAAAATGACTGAGCTAGCAATCAGTCACAGGACTTGCTATTTGACCCTCAACAATCGGAGCAAGCCCTGTGACCACCCCAATAATGACCGTTATGATCGCCGCTATCAGGAAAGCCGCCCGCGGCGTGCAGCGTGATTATGGCGAAGTTTCATCATTGCAAGTGGCCGTGAAAGGCCCTGCAGATTTTGTGACAAACTCTGACAAGAAGGCCGAGAAAGTTCTGCGCGAGGAACTGCTGACGGCGCGGCCAACTTATGGCGTGCTCGGTGAGGAAAATCCTGAAACCAAAGGTGCCGATCCTGATCATCGCTTCATCATTGATCCCATCGATGGGACATTTAATTTTATGCATGCTTTGCCGCTCTTCGCGCTTACGATTGCTTTGGAGCGTAAAGGCGAGATTGTTGCAGGTGTCACCTATAATCCAATTAGCGATGAACTTTTCCACGCTGAAAAAGGCACAGGCGCTTTTGTCAACAACAAGCGTATGCGCGTGGCTGCACGCACGCAGCTTGGGGATGCGATGTTGTTCTGTGGCCTGCCAAACCGCGCCAGCAAAAACCATGATCTGCAACGCAAAGAACTGGCCGTGATGCAAACCAAAACAGCGGGTATTCGAAGCTTAGGTTCCACTGCCCTCGACATGGCTTATACAGCCATGGGTCGCTTGGATGGTGGTTGGCATCATGGCTTGAAGCCATGGGACGTGGCAGCCGGTATCTTGTTTATTCGTGAAGCTGGTGGCTTTGCTGAAGGCTTGAATGGTGAATTGAACCCACTCAACACCGGCGGTTATGTGTGTGGCAATGCTGATTTACTGCCGCAAATAAAGGCAGCGCTGGACGAAGCCAAGAAGCTTTAACTTGCCATAATTTTTTCTTCGGCGTGTAATGCCTCTTTATCATGTAGAGGAGTTTCCCATGAACACCCTCCAGAAATCTTCTGCCACTTTGCTTTCAAGTTTCTTAATGCTGGTGGGGCCTGCAAATTCAGTGACCCGCGTGCCCGTCACCGCTGATCATGGCATGGTTGTCACCTCGCAGCATTTGGCCACCGATGTTGGTGTTGAGATTCTAAAGCAAGGCGGCAATGCCGTGGATGCGGCTGTGGCTGTGGGTTATGCGCTGGCAGTCACTAACCCATGCTGCGGCAATATCGGTGGTGGTGGCTTTGCCACCTTGCACATGGCCGATGGCAAGGATGTGTTCTTGAACTTTCGCGAGAAAGCGCCGGGCGCATCCTCTGAGAAGATGTATTTGAATGCAGCGGGCGATGTGGTGCCGGATTTAAGTTTGAAGGGCTATCTCGCCGTTGGTGTGCCGGGTTCGGTGCTTGGGCTCGATACACTGTTGGAAAAATATGGCACGATGAAGCGCGAGGTGGTGATGGCACCAGCAATCAAACTGGCGGAAGAGGGCTTTGTGCTGAATGACGGCGATGTGGCCATTATGAACACATCCGCCAAAGCCTTTGCTGAGCAGCCCAATGTGGCCGCAACTTTTCTGCATGATGGAAAGCCATGGATGGCGGGCGAAGTTTTCATCCAGAAAAACTTGGCCAACACTTTGAAGCAGATTTCAACAGGTGGCGCAGACGCCTTTTATAAGGGCTCCATCGCTGATGCACTGGTGGATGCCAGCAGCAAGAACGGCGGCATACTGACCAAGAAAGATTTGGCGGACTACACTGTTTCAGAAGAAGCTCCCATCCACTGCAATTATCGCGGGTTTGATTTAATTTCAGCGCCACCGCCCAGTTCTGGTGGTGCCGCCATTTGTGAAATTCTCAATATCCTCAAAGGCTATCCGATGGGTGATTTGGGTTTCCATTCTGCGGCTGGCGTTCACTATATGATTGAGGCCATGCGTCACACTTTTGTGGATCGAAATTTTCAATTGGGCGATCCGGATTTTGTGAAAAACCCGCTGGATAAATTGCTTCCTGAGTTCTACGCCAATGACATTCGTGCCAAGATTGATGCGGCTAAGGCCACGCCATCAAAAGAAGTTCAACCCGGCACAGCGCCACACGAAGGCACGCAAACCACGCATTATTCGATAGTCGATGCCAAGGGCGATGCGGTGTCGGTGACTTACACCATCAATGCTTTGTTCGGCGCCAAAGTGATTGCGGGTGACACGGGCTTTTTCCTTAATGATGAGATGGATGACTTTACCATCAAGCCCGGCACCGCCAATCTTTTCGGGCTGGTGCAAGGCAAGACCAATGTGATTGCGCCCGGCAAGCGGCCTCTCAGTTCCATGAGCCCCACCATCGTCACCAAAGATGGCAAGACTTTCATGGTGTTGGGCAGCCCCGGCGGCTCACGCATTATCACCATTGTTCTGGAAACGCTGATGAATGTGGTGGATTACGGTATGAATATGCAAGAAGCAGTGGATGCCCCGCGCCTGCATCATCAATGGTTGCCTGATGAAGTTTACGCGGAGCCCTTTGCACTTTCTCCAGACACCGCCAAAATTTTAGGTGACATGGGTTATACCATTAAAACCCAATCCCCATGGGGTGCGGCTGAGGCCATACTGATCGGGCCAGCTGCCGATCCTGCGGCAGCTGCATCATCCGGCAATGATGCCATGGCGGCGAGCAAACCCGTGCCGGGCAAACTCTACGGTGCGCATGATGACAGAAGACCAGCGGGGGCAGCAGGCGGCTATTAAAGTTCCGGCTGTAACTTTTCCATCTGCTGTACGGAATTTTTCAGCCCGCTGAGATTGGGATTGATCTGAAGTGCATCCTTCATGGCCTTCAACGCTTCCGTCGGCTTGTTTTGCGCGCGCAGCACCATGCCTTTGCCAGAGAGTGCGCCAAAGTGGCGTGGCTCTAAGTCAAGCACTTTGGCAATGTCAGCGAGGCTTTCGTCATAGCGGCCTTGCATGAAATAAAGCGTGGCGCGGCGGTTCCAACCTTCGGCGAAATTCGGATGGGCTAGCACCAGATCGTTCAACTTCCGCTCGGCAAGATCTGACGCTCCGGCATTCAAGGCAGCTGACGCTTCGGCCAGTTGCGTAACCGCTTCTGGCGTATCATTGCTGGCCCAAATGGCCCAGATTTGCATTTCCGCCAACTTCGCAGCGGCTTCATCGGGTGCGTTGTGAAGTGCCGCGAAAAGCTTGTCTAATCTTTGGGCATAATCGTTCGGAGCGGTCTCAGCAAAAGCTGAGGTGCTGAGGAAAGCTGCAATCAGTGAAGCGAAAAACCAACGCATGATATGCAAAGACTAACACAGCCGAATACGCCGCATCATCACGAAGCTGTGTTACCCGCGCTTTCCGCGTGTTGAATTGCCGCACACCACCGTGCCAGAAGCCACCACTTCTTGAAGCATGGCCAACACTGCTGCACCTGACATGGAAAAAGGATCAATATGCAGCGTGGCGGAATGTTTTAGCAAGACCGTAGGGTTCAACTGGGCGACCGAGACTTCCCCCATCGACCAACCTTCAAAACTGCGCTGGGTTATTTCTTCAAACGATAAAATTGTCACATTCGCATGGCGCTTATCTTGCGCGATGTGATTATAAGTTTCGCACACTTGGGCGCGCCCACCTTCCAACACTTGAATAAAACTATCACCGGAGGCCACCAGAATGCCGGTGATGCCGTGCTTCGTGTTATTTTTGCGGGAAGTTTCAAGAATGGACCGCAGCGTTGCAGGGCTTTGAGCTTTCGGAATGCGGCTGGCGTAAAGGCAACGAACAAGCATGATTATCCCTTCCTTGGAATCAGAGACAGAAACTCACGCCGCAAACTAGGGTTTTTTAAGAAAGACCCGCGCATAACGGAATTGATCATCAGCGAGTCGGCTTCTTTTACACCTCGCCAATGCATACAGAAATGGTCTGCTTCCATCACAATGGCAAGCCCATCGGGCTTCACCATATCCATGAAGAGGTCTGCGATCTGGGTAATTGCCTCTTCCTGAATTTGCGGGCGTGACAAGATCCAATCGGCTAGCCGGGTGTATTTCGAGAGGCCAATCAAGTTTGAATGTTGGTTAGGCATCAAACCAATCCACAACTTGCCAATGATCGGACAAAAGTGATGTGAGCAAGCGCTGCGCACCGTCATCGGCCCCACGATCATCAACTCATTCAAATTTGAAGCGTTCGGAAATTCTGTAACTGGCGGCGCTTTGTGATAGCGGCCTTTGAACACTTCATTGAGATACATTTTAGCCACACGCCGCGCGGTGCCTTTGGTGTTGTGATCATGTTCAACATCAATCACTAAACTTTCAAGCACGCTTTGCATTTTGGCGGAAACTTCTGCAAGCAGCTGTTCATGCTCACCTGCTTCAATGAAGGCTGCGATGTTATCATTGGCAAAATAACGTTGCCCAGCCTTTTCAAGCCTTTGCTTGATGCGCTGTGATGGGTTTAACTTTGATGGTGTCTTGGCCATAGGGCGTAAACTAGCAGAAAATTCGTTACGAAAACGAGAGGAATTTTTTTGACGTCTTGTTGATCTTTAAGGGCTGTGGCAACGTATTAATACTATGCGTATCGTAATAGCAATTTTGGTGATGTTGATGGCGGTAACTGGGGCCCAAGCTGCGGGCAATTTATTTGATTACACCCTCATGGGTCTTGATGGCAGACCCCTGCCGTTGTCAAAATTCAAGGGGCATTCTGTTTTGCTGGTGAACACGGCCTCTGAGTGTGGCTTCACCCCGCAATATGAAGGGCTAGAGAAGCTTTGGGAGGCTTACAAGGACAAGGGCCTCGTGATCATTGGCGTGCCCTCCAACGATTTTGGTGGCCAAGAGCCTGGCAAGGCCGCAGAAATCGCCACTTTCTGTAAAAAGAATTATGGGGTTACGTTTCCGCTGGCCGATAAATCGGTGGTTAGCGGTGCGGAAGCTATTCCCGTTTATAAATGGGCCAATGACCAAGCCGGCTTTCTGGGAAAGCCAAACTGGAACTTCCATAAATATCTATTTGGCAAAGATGGACAGTTTCTTGATTGGTTTTCTTCAACCACAGAACCGCAAAGTGCAAAGATCACCAATGCTGTTGAGGCCGCGATACGTTGAAGTCTAAGCGACAGCTCTTGCCAGAGCGCATTGCTGCCAAAGCGCATTGAGTGATTTCAGCAGATGGGCAATATCGGCTTCTGAATGGCACGGCTGCGGGGTGATGCGCAGGCGCTCTTTACCACGCGCCACAGTTGGATAATTGATCGGCTGAATATAGATACCGTTGTGATCAAGAAGATAATCGCTGATCCATTTGCACTTGGCAGCGTCTCCCACCATCACCGGAACAATGTGTGACGGGTTTGGCAAATGTGGAATGCCCATGCGTGTTAAGCCAATGCGCACTTGGGCAACGCGGGCTTTCATGGCATTGCGTTCTACATTGCTGGTTTTGAGATGGCGGATAGCCGCAGCCGCACCAGCAGCCACAGCGGGCGGCAAGGCGGATGAAAAAATGAATCCAGAAGCAAAACTGCGCACAAAGTCGATCAAAGCCGCAGAGCCAGCGATATAGCCTCCAACAACGCCAAAAGCCTTAGCCAGCGTGCCTTCAATCACATCGATGCGCTGCATTAGCCCCAACTGTTCGGCAAGGCCGCCGCCGCGCTTGCCGTAAAGGCCGACGCCGTGCACTTCATCCAAATAAGTCATCGCGCCATATTTTTCGGCCAATGTAACAATCTCTTCAATTTTGCCGAAGTCACCATCCATCGAATAAACCGATTCAAAGGCAATGATCATCGGACGCTTGCCAGCGTGAGCCTTCAAATGCGCTTCAAGATCAGCCATGTCATTGTGTTTGAAAATCGCCTTCTCGGCTTTCGAGTGCCGAATGCCTTCAATCATTGACGAGTGATTGCCTGCATCGGAAAGTACCAAGGCGTTGGGCAGGCCAGCAGCCAGCGTGGACAGTGTTGTCCAGTTCGACATATAGCCAGAGTTAAAAAGCAGTGCTCCATCTTTGCCGTGAAGGTCTGCGAGTTCTTGCTCAAGCAGTACATGATAATGGTTTGTACCAGAAATGTTACGCGTGCCGCCTGCACCCGCGCCACAACGATCGATGGCTTCGTGCATGGCTGCAAGCACGGCAGGGTGCTGGCCCATGCCCAGATAATCATTCGAACACCAGACCGTGACGGGTTTTTTTTCACCATTGATATGGCGCGTGGCAAGAGGGAATTGCCCAGCATGGCGTTCCAAATCCATGAAAACGCGGTAACGGCCTTCTTTTTTGAGGCCGTCTAGCCGCTCATTGAAAAAAGCGTCAAAATTCATGGTCACTCTCTAACACCCTTACTTCACAGCCTTTCGGCCCGAATCCAGCTTTCTTTGCATCTAAATGAGGCATCTCGTCCAGTAACGCTTTGACGCAGATCAAACGGCACCCAATTTGGCAACTTTGTTCCGCTTATACTATACGCCAAGCGAACCACTTTATTCAATGAGACCAGAAATCTAGTTGATATTTAATTCAGTGGCCGTTGACTTCAGCTTTTCAGTTGCAACCGCATCACCATCAAAAGCCTTAAGCGCAAAGGCCAAAGCGGAACGTGCTTTATCCGGCTCATTCAAAACTTGCAGTGAACGCATAAGGCGAATCCAACCGTCCATATCTTTAGGGTTCGCTTTCAACTCCTCAGCTTGTTTTCGAACCATGCCGAGGATCATCGTCATTTGCTCTTGTTGTGGGGTTTGGGATTGCACGGAAATCGCCGTTGCCGATGGCAAGCCAGGATTGCCAAGCAAAGCATAAAGATAAACACCGCCCATCGTAACAAGTGCGACGCTGGCCACCAAAGCCGCTTTGCGCCAAAATGCAGAGATGGGCTGGCTTGGCAATTCGTAACGCGCCGTTGCTTCTAATCGACGCTGAATTTCAACCTGTGCAGATTTGGCCTCTGGCGCGTTGATTAAGCCTGTTTGTAAATCGCGCTCAACCTCTTTCAGCTGATCTTGATAAACCGCCGCATCTTCGGCCCGTGCGTCGCGCTTTTCATAGCGCCGGATCAACGGATAGGCGATGGCAACGGCTGATGCACTGCTCAAGCCTAACAAAAGGAACCACAGCACCATAAAACTATTCACCCTTCAAAATTTCATTGGTCGCCTCGTCGTCATCCGGCGCTGGCAACTGTTTGAAGTAACGCCATGCGGTGAACAGGCCAAGCAGCATCAAAACAAATGGCAACAACCACAACAACAAAGTGTCTGCTTGAAAGGGCGGCTTCAGCAAAACATAATTGCCATAACGCTGCACGATATAGTCAAAAACTTGGGCATCGTTATCACCGGCTGTCAGCCGCTCTCGCACAATCATGCGCAAATCTTTTGCAAGGGATGCGTCTGAATCATCAATGGCTTGGTTCTGGCAGATAAGACAGCGCAGGCCTTGACTGATATTGCGGGCGCGCAATTCAAGAACCGAATCCTTCAACATTTCTTCAGGCAATACGCTAAAAGCTGTGGACGCGCCCGCAAGGAAAAGGAATACAATAAGAAATGCGCGGATCATGAGGCTTTTTGCGCTTCCGCGATCAGGGGCTCAATTTGTTGATCCCAAATTTCTGGCGTTAACGGGCCGGGAATGCGCAGGCGCACGCGGCCTTGGGCATCAACCACAAAAGTTTCTGGAGAACCTGAAACACCCAGATCAATCGCTGTGCGGCCGGAAACATCCGCGCCAACCTCGGCATATGGGTCACCATTCTGCGCAAGATATTGCCTAGCCTGAGTGGGCCCGTCTTTCAAATCAATCCCCACCAGCTTGAAGCGCGGGTCTTTGCCGATGCGCAAAAGCAGTGGATGTTCATAGCGACATGAATCACACCATGAACCAAAGACATTGATAAGAGTGATGCCTGTGAACTCTGCACTTTTCAAATTTGGTTTGCCTTCAAACAGCGATGGCAAATCAAACTGTGGCAAAGGCTGATTGATCAGCATGGAGGGCAAGACCTTTGGGTCTCGGTTCAAGCCAACAGCCAACACAATGCCTATCGTAAGGAAAAGACCAACGGGCAAGAGGGTTGACACGCGCAAATTCATCATGTCAGCCCCGCAGCCGTTCCGGCAGGTAACACATCGCGCTTCGCCTTTTGTGCAACACCAATGCGGAAGCGCCGATCAGACAAGGAAATAAAGCCACCCAAAGCCATGGTGAAACCACCAATCCACAGCCACGGTGCCATAGGGTGATAGTAAAGGCGCACAGTCCAGCCGCCATTGCTATCGGCATCGCCAAGGGCAATATAGGTGTTTGAAATCATATTGGTGCGAATGCCGGTTTGGTTGGTCTGCTGTTGTTGCAGCGGATAAAATCGATGTTCAGCATTCATCACGCGAAACACAGCACCACCTTGCGAAAGTTCAAACGTGCCGCGCTCTGCTTCATAGTTCGGGCCGGGGATCACTTCCACTTTGGTAAGCTTCACATCATAAAAGCCAATGTGTGTTTGACCGCCAACCTTCATTGAAAGAATGTTCTCCTGCTGCCAAGTGGTGACCACGGTGATGGCCAGCAGCACCATTCCCATGCCCATATGACCCAGCACCAACCCAAAATATGCCCGCGGTGTGCGCCCCAAGATGTTAAGCGATTGCGCCAAACTACCTTCAAATAATTTGGTGCGCTTCACAAATACCCAGATTGAGCCGAAGATAATCCACACCGACAAACCAATTCCAAGGGCCGTAAAAATGTGACGGCCTAGATTAATACCGACAATAGCGATCGCCGCCAGAACCGCCACAACCATCGGCCAATTGAGTTGCGCAATCACGCTATTCAAATCATCACGCTTCCATTTCAAGAATGGCCCAATCACCATCATGACAAAGATTGGAATGAACAGGGGAACGAAAGTGAGATTATAATAGGGCACGCCGACTGAGATTTTATCGCGACCGAAAAGGTCAATGAACAGCGGCCAAAAGGTGCCAAAGAAAACTGTGGCTGCCGAAACCACAAGAAACACGTTGTTAAGAAGCAACCCAGCTTCGCGGCTGACAATGCCAAACGGCACACCTTTTTTAACCTGCGGGATTCGCAAAGCATAGAGCAGCAACGCCCCGCCGGTGGCCCCAAATATGATAATGAGGATGAAAAGCCCTCGCGCTGGATCAGTGGCGAAAGAGTGCACCGATGTGAGAACGCCCGAACGCACCACAAATGTGCCAATTAAACTGAGAGAGAAAGTAAGAATGGCCAACAAAATTGTCCAACCCACAAGCGCATGGCGGCGTTCAACAACTAACGCAGAATGCAAAAGTGCTGTGCCCACCAGCCATGGCATGAAGGAAACATTTTCAACCGGATCCCAGAACCACCAACCGCCCCAGCCCAGAATATAATAAGCCCAGAACGACCCCAAGGTGATGCCCATTGTAAGGAAGCACCAAGCCAACAACACCCAAGGGCGAACCCATCTGGCCCAAGCTGCATCAACTTTGCCTTCTATCAATGCAGCCACGGCAAATGAGAAGGCTACGGAGAAGCCAACATAACCCATGTAAAGGCAGGGTGGATGAATGGCGAGGCCAGGGTCTTGCAAAAGCGGGTTCATGCCGTTGCCTTCTGCGGGTGCGTTGGCCAATCTTATAAACGGATTTGAAGTGAACACTAAAAAAGCCAAAAATGCTGTTGCAATCATACCTTGCACGGCCAGCACGCGGGCTTTCAACGGCTTGGGAATGTTGAAGCCGAAACCGGCAATGAGAGCTGCAAAAATGGTGAGGATCAAAACCCATAATAACATCGAGCCTTCGTGATTGGCCCACACACCTGTGATTTTATAGATGAGCGGCTTTGTGGTTTGCGAATTCACCGCAACCAGCACAACACTGAAATCATCGATGACGAAAGACCAAGCCAAAGAAACAAAAGAAGTTGCCACAAGTAGAAATGCCGTGACCGCCGAAAAGCTGCCAAGTGCCATCAGGCCAACATCTTGGCGATGTGCACCAAAAAGCGGAAGCGAGGCCTGCACAAGGCTGACCATCAAACCTAAAATCAATGCAAAGTGACCAAATTCCGTAATCATTCCAATTTCCCAAAAGTCAAAGAGGCAAGTGAAGACATACAGCCACTTCAACCCTAATACAGGCGCGAATAGGGTGTTATTCCGTCATAATGTCGCAGCATCTGAGACGATTGACTATTTGGTCAAAATCGTCGACTCTTCTCAGATCAGGGAGACTTAGCATGTTGGAAACCCAGCGCAGAGAGGCCGGAGCAGGCCACAATGCGATTGTGCGCAACCCCGGTGTGCCGCTTGCCGTTGAATGGTTTGAAAACCATCAAGTGAATACCTCTGCTGCCGAACGCCGCGCCGCATCGCTCACCACGCGCCGCACTGTGAAGAAAGAATACCAAGCCGCATGGCTGGTGAAGGCTTTGCAATGCATTGATTTGACCACACTTGCAGGCGACGACACGGCGGGCCGCGTCCACCGCCTTTGCGCCAAAGCAATGCGGCCCTTGCGTGATGATATTGTTGAGGGCCTGAAACTTTCAGCCATGCCGAAAGTTGGCGCAGTTTGTGTTTATCCCAGCATGGTGTCACACGCCGTTAAGGCACTGAAAGGTTCGGGCATTCCAGTTGCTTCCGTTGCCACCGGTTTTCCTGCGGGCCTCACGCCGCTGGCGCTTCGCCTTGCAGAAATTAAATATGCCGTGGCCGAAGGGGCCGCTGAAATTGATATCGTGATTTTCCGCGCGCTGGTGTTGCGCGGCGAATGGGCGGCACTTTACGATGAGATCGCGGCCATGCGCGAGGCCTGTGGGCCAGCACATATGAAAGCCATTTTGGCCACGGGGGATCTTAAAACCCTCCGCAATGACTACAAAGCTTCCATGGTGGCCATGCAGGCAGGCGCTGATTTCATCAAAACATCCACCGGCAAAGAAGATGTGAACGCCACTTTGCCAGTGTCTCTTACTATGCTCCGTGCACTGAGGGATTATGCTGAGATGACGGGTTATGACATCGGATTTAAACCAGCAGGTGGATTGAAAACGGCCAAAGATGCAATGAATTGGTTGATCCTGATGAAAGAAGAATTAGGCCGCCGCTGGTTAGAGCCTGATCTGTTTCGCATCGGTGCATCCTCGATGCTGTCTGATATTGAACGCCAACTCGAACACTTTTTGACGGGGCGTTATGCCGCTCTTTCTCATCATCCATCCTCGTGAAAGCAAGCCATGCCAACTGTAGATGACGTTTTGCAATCCATGGATTACGGCCCCGCCCCTGAAAGCAACAACCATGTTAAGGCGTGGTTGATTGCGCATGAAAAAGGCTTTGGCCATTTCATCGGTGGTGCCTTCGTGTCATCAAAAGGCAAGCGTATTGATGTGTTCAATCCGGCCAATGGTGAAAAACTGGCCCATGTGGCGCAAGGTACGCCCGCTGATGTTGATGTGGCAGTGGCAGCGGCTACAAAAGCCTATAAGTCGTGGAGTAAACTTTCAGGCTTTGAACGCGCCAAACACCTTTATGCCTTGGCCCGCCACATTCAAAAGCGTGAGCGCTTTCTTTCGGTTTTGGAAACCATGGACAATGGCAAAACCATTCGTGAAAGCCGCGATATTGATATTCCCTTAGTCGCACGCCATTTCTATCATCATGCGGGTTGGGCGCAACTGATTGAAACCGAATTTAAAGGTTATCAATCGCTGGGTGTTTGCGGGCAAATAATTCCGTGGAATTTTCCACTTCTCATGTTGGCATGGAAAATTGCACCAGCCCTGGCCGCTGGTAATACGGTGGTTTTAAAACCTGCCGAATTCACGCCCCTCACGGCGTTGGCCTTTGCTGAACTTTGCACTGAAGCGGGATTGCCGCCTGGGGTTGTTAACATCATCACTGGAGACGGTGAAACTGGCCAAGCTCTCGTGGCACACACAGGCGTTGCCAAGATCGCCTTTACGGGTTCAACCGAAGTTGGTAAAATCATCCGTACACAGACGGCTGGTAGCGGCAAAAAACTGTCATTAGAGTTGGGCGGCAAGTCACCTTTCATTGTGTTTGAAGATGCAGATATCGACGCAGCTGTTGAAGGCGTTGTTGATGCTGTGTGGTTCAACCAGGGCCAAGTTTGCTGTGCGGGCACAAGGCTTCTGATCCAAGAAGGTATTTATGATAATTTCGTGAAGCGCCTCACCAAGCGCATGAATCACCTGCGCGTTGGTGACCCATTGGACAAAAGCAACGACATGGGGCCGCTGGTTGATCCTGTCCAGCTTGCCCGTGTGAAATCTATGGTGAGCAAAGGCAAAGAAGAAGGCGGCACACTCATCCAATCAGCCTGCATTTTGCCCGAAAAAGGTAATTATTTTGCGCCTTCGCTGTTTGTGGATGTTGCACCATCTTCAACCGTAATGCGCGATGAAATTTTTGGCCCCGTGGGTTCTGCCATGACATTCCGAACGCCGGATGAGGCTGCTATCTTGGCCAACCACACACGCTATGGGCTGGCCGCCTCCATCTGGTCTGAAAATATAAATGTTGCACTTGATGCAGCAGAACGTGTCAAAGCCGGAATCGTTTGGATTAACTCCACCAACTTGTTTGATGCCGCAGCTGGGTTTGGAGGTTATAAGGAATCCGGCTTTGGCCGTGAAGGTGGACGCGAAGGACTATACGAATATCTGGTGGCGGATTGGATTGCTGATGCACCAGCAGCAAAGCCCACCAAACCTTTGGTTCTCGTGGCTACGACTTCTGCAACATCATCAAGCGTTTCAGGCATCGACAGAACGGCCAAAATGTATATCGGCGGCAAACAATCCCGCCCAGACACCGGCTATTCCTATGCGGTGAAGAACCTCAAGGGCAAACAGCTTGGCGAGGCAGGCTTGGGTGACCGCAAAGATATTCGCAATGCGGTTGAAGCGGCCCTAAAAGCCTCGGCTTGGAGTGCTGCTTCTGCACACAACCGCGCCCAAGTTCTCTATTTCATCGCCGAAAACTTCAGCGCGCGCAGTGCTGAATTTGAAAAACGGTTACAAGATTTTGGGGCCAACCGCGCTGCTGCCGAGCGCGAAGTTCAAGCGGCTTTACAACGCATCTTTTATTATGCGGCTTGGGCCGACAAATATGACGGCCGCATCCATTCAACCAATGCAAAACGCCAAACAACCTTGGCCTTCAATGAGCCATTTGGCGTTATGGGATTGGTTTGCCCTTATGAAGCCCCTTTGTTGGCCATGGTTTCTCTGGCCATGCCAGCACTTGCCATGGGCAACTGCATTGTGCTGGTGCCGTCACAAACGCGGCCGCTGATTGCTAGTGATTTTTATCAGATACTGGATACATCCGATGTGCCAGACGGCACTTTCAATATCGTGACTGGTGAGCGCGATAAATTGGCTAAAATTATTGCCGAACATGATGAGGTGGCAGCGATTTGGTATCATGGTGATGGTGCGGGAAGCGCTATGGTTGAGAGGGCCTCCAGCAGCAATGTGAAATCAACCTGGGTGAATAGTGGGAAACAGCCGGATTGGCACAATCCATCGCAAGGGCAGGGCCTTGAATTTCTGCGCCGCGCCACGCAGGTGAAAAACATTTGGATTCCCTACGGCGAATGAGTGCGCGCTGTTTATGAAAACGGTATCGGAATTCAACGCCAAACTGCCGCGCAAGCGCTTGATCTGTGAATTTTCAATGTGGTCGGCCAACCTGCTGCGCCTTGAGGAAGATTTGCAGTGTATTGCCACCCATGCTGACATTTTGCACATTGACGTGGCTGATGGTAATTTAGCTCCTGCCCTGTTGTTCTTCCCAGATTTAGTTGCTGCCATGCGCAAAGCTACAAAGTTACCTATCCATGTCCACCTGATGGTGGCCAATGATATTCTGCTCAGCCAAATAGAACAATTTGCCGAAGCGGGCGGCGATCTGATCAGCATTCATGTGGAGAACGAACCTATCACTATCACTGCGCTGGAATACATCAAGTCCAAGGGTATTGCTGCGGGTTTGGTTTTGAGATGGGATACGCCGCTTTCCGAAGCAGCGCCTTACATTGAAAAAATTGATTTCCTAACTTTGCTCGGCACAGCCATTGGCGTTAAGGGCCAGTCGCTCTCAGATAAGGCACTCATTCGACTGCAGCAAGCCAAAGCGATCATTGGCGATCGGGATATTATCTTGGCAGCAGATGGGGGCATTCGGGAAAATACAGTTCCGTTATTGCGCCGGGCAGGCGCTGAAACCGTTGTGCTTGGTTCGCTGGCTTTTGCCGCACCTGACTTGCCCGCCCGCATGGCTTGGCTGAAGGCTCTCTAAATAGCAGCAGCACGACGGATGTTGACGAGTGTTATAATATAACGTATCAATGTTATATTATATCAAATCCCATGAGGCATAAGCGTGTCCCTGAACCAGAATGACAATAGCATCCTGAAAAAACTGACGGCAAGTGCAAAGCCGATGTCGGCCTATGATTTGCTGGATGCTTTAAGAGGTGATGATGTTGTAGCGATCAAGGCACCCACGCAAATCTATCGTTCACTTGAAAAGTTGGTTGAAGCTGGGGAAGTTCACCGTGTTTCGGCATTGAATGCCTTTGTGGCATGTACTTGCGCGCACAAGGGTTCGCCGCCCGGTTTTCTCGTTTGCACCTCTTGTGGAATGGTGAGTGAATTTGACGCTGGCGGTGCGGCCCGTGTACCCCGCGGCCGCGCCAGTGGCTTTGCAGTGCAATCGATGAATGTCGAACTTTCGGGCTTGTGCAAAAAATGCCAAGCCACGGATTTGAGCAAATGATTGCGCAGTTTTCTTTCGGACGGGCTGGCATAGTTACGCGCCTTTTCGCAGTAACTTTGGTTTTGGCGGCAGTGTGGCTTCTTGTCTACGCCGCGTGGAACTAGCGATGGCTGCATTTGAGCTGAACAATCTGACCTTGGGTTACGCAGGCCATCCGGCTGTGCATCATCTGCAAGGGCGTTTCGAAACGGGATCACTCACCGCCATCGTTGGCCCTAATGGCTCAGGAAAATCGACTTTGCTAAAAGGCCTTGCTGGCCTTTTGAAGCCTATGACGGGCAGCATCAAAAGCACTGGTCTATCAAGAAAGGATCTGGCCTATTTGCCGCAAGCCGGAGACCTCGATCTTAGCTTTCCAGCCACTGTGTTTGAGCTTGTAGACATGGGTCTCTGGGCTAAGCGTGGCCTATTCAAGCCCCACACCAATGTTGATCGAGATGCTGTTGTGCTGGCCATTTCAAAAGTCGGCTTGCAAGGTTTTGAAAATCGTCAAATTGGGTCTCTCTCAGGTGGCCAGTTGCAACGTACATTATTTGCCCGGCTGATCTTGCAGGACTCTCGCATCATTTTGCTCGATGAACCATTCACGGCCATCGATGAAAACACCACGGAAGAATTGATGAAGTTGATTAACCAATGGCACAGTGAAGGGCGCACAGTTCTTGCCGTGTTGCATGATTTTGCTTTTGTCAAACGCCATTTCCCGCAAACATTATTATTGGCCAGAAAGCCTGTGGCGTGGGGGACAACAGCGGAGGTGATGAGCACGGCAAATCTCGCCAAGGTTCAACATTTGATTGAAGCGTGGGATGAGACTGCTACCGAATGCGAGGTTGAAGCCGCATGACAATTTACGACTTACTCATTGCGCCATTTGCTGAACTCGCTTTCATGCGCAAGGCTTTAGTGGGCTCAATCGTGTTGAGTGCCAGCGCTTGCCCTGTTGGCGTGTTCATGATGTTGCGCCGCATGAGTTTGGCAGGTGATGCCATGTCACACGCTATTTTGCCCGGCGTGGCCGCAGCTTTTTTGTTTTTTGGATTATCCATTCTGCCAATGACTTTGGGTGGCCTTCTGGCGGGGCTGACCGTTGCGTTATTCGCAGGAATTGTTTCGCGCGTCACGATTCAGCGCGAAGACACAAGCCTAGCCGCGTTCTATTTGATCTCACTGGCTTGCGGTGTGGCACTGATTTCGGTGAAAGGTTCTTCTGTTGATGTGATGCATATTTTGTTTGGAACAGTGCTGGCACTTAACAATCAAAGCCTTTTGTTGATTGCAATCGTTGCAAGTATCAGCATTTTCAGCATTGCGCTGTTGTGGCGCGCCCTCATTGCCGAATGTCTTGATCCGCTTTTCCTGCGCACCGTAAGCAATGTCGGCCCTTTGGCACATTACGGATTTCTTGTGTTGCTTGTGCTTAATCTTGTGGCGGGCTTCAACGCGTTGGGAACTCTGCTTTCTGTCGGCTTGATGATTTTGCCCGCTGCCGCAGCACGGTTTTGGACGCAACGTGTGGAGACAATGTGTCTTGTGGCCGCAGCACTGGGCATGGCGGCGGGATATATTGGCCTGCTTCTTTCTTATCACCTCGGCATCGCTTCAGGCCCCGCAATCGTGCTGTCGGCTGGGGCCGCCTATATCTTTTCATTGATTTTTTCGAAACATGGCCTCGCGTCGCGTCGCGCTGTACAACATAGCCACAAGGCGGCGTGAGAAGTATTCACATGATTATGAAATATATGTTTCATGCGTTGGCAATCAGCACCGCCGCATTTTGCCTGAGCGCTTCACCTTCAGTGGCCAAACAGCTTCATGCGGTGGCGAGCTTTTCAATCTTGGGCGACATCGTTTCGCATGTGGGCGGCGAACATGTTGTTGTCACATCCATTGTTGGCCCGGATGAGGACTCACATATTTATGAGCCGAAACCCCAAGACGCGGTTGCAATTACAAAAGCCGATATTGTCATCATCAATGGTCTTGGCCTTGAAGGTTGGATGGCAAGACTCGATGAAGCTACCTTGCCCAAGGCAAAACTGGTTTTAGCCACTAAAGGCATCGCACCTCGGAAAATGCAGGAAGATGCTAAGGAGATTACTGATCCCCATGCTTGGCAAAGCCCACTCAATGGCCTTATTTATGCCCGTAATGTGGCAGATGCCCTATGCAACATCGACGCAGAAGACTGTGATGGATTCAAGAAAAACCTTGAAAGTTATAGTTTGGAACTTAAAACATTGGACAATGATTTGCGTGCCCATATTTCGAAAATTCCGATAGCGCAGCGTCAAGTGATTACGACGCACGATGCCTTTGGCTATTTTGGCGCCGTCTATGGTGTTCGGTTTTTAGCGGCTGAAAGCATGTCGAGCGAAAGTGAACCCTCTGCCGCTGATCTTGCCAAGCTTGTGCATCAAATTAAGCAGACCCGTGCAACAGCGCTGTTTATTGAAAACATGTCAGACCCACGCCTCATCGAGCAGATTGCAAACGAGACGGGTGTGAAATTGGGAGGAACGTTGTTTGCCGACGCACTTTCCAAACCGGGTAAAGGTGGTGCAACCTATCTTGAAATGATTCGGCACAATGCAGATTTGCTAGTTGCAGCCATGGCGCTTGGTCGATGAAGCCAGTCGGGTATAGTTGGTTATGGGGCCTGTTTTTCGCGTTATTCTTGCAGGCCGCACCCAGCTATGCCCATCCCCATGTTTGGGCCGATATGCGCTCGCAGTTGGTGATCTCAGACACAGGCCTCGTGACTGGCGTGCGGGTGCAGTGGACGACTGATAAAGTTTACGCCAAAGACGCGCTTGATGGCTTCACCGCAAAGCCAGATGGCACTTACGATGCCGCTGATTTAGAAAAATTGACAGCAGAGAATCTTGATGCCCTTTCCGGTTACGGCTATTTTATTTTCTTTCGGATGGGTGGAGAAGTGCAAAAGATTGGCAAGCCCGTCGACGGGTTGCAAACTTATAATTCCAAGGATGGACGGTTGACTCTTTTATTTACAATGCCGTTGGAAACAGCGCTTGATCCTCACGCTGGTTCGGTGACCTTGAAAGTCTATGACCCTGAGTTCTTTATCGATTTTGAATATGTGGCAGACAAACCCTTGTTGATCTCAAAACCTTTGACGCAAGGTTGCAAAGCAGAATTAAAATCCGTGAACACCGATGCCGCGCTCAATCAAACCAAGCAAATGCTTTCGACCAAAGACAAAACGTGGAAACCCGACAATGGCGAAGATTTCGGCGGTCTTTTCGCCCAGCCGATAGAAGTGAAATGCGGTTAGTCAAGGCATTCGCGATTTGTGCCTCACTCTTGATGTTGCTGGGCGCACTTCAACTGGCCTCCGCTCAAGCTCAAACAACTTCTGGGGCCGACACGAAACCTCTCTCAAACCGACACCTCATAGTTCCACCACGAAACGCCGATGGCTCAATTCGTGTCACTCCATTCCTCGAAGATCCGCTGCTGTGGGCGCGTGATGAGCAGCAAAACTATTATGCTTCCATGGCGGGCGCACTGCGCGGCGTGAACAGCGATCATCCAACCTCCGCTGCGATCACTTTGCTGCTCATCAGTTTTGCCTACGGTGTTTTCCATGCTGCGGGGCCGGGCCATGGTAAGGCGGTTATATCTGGTTGGCTATTGGCCACCGAAAGCCAATTGCGCCGTGGCGTGCTGTTGGCTTTTATGAGCGCGATGTTACAAGCCTTTGTGGCCATCGCTGTTGTATCCGCAGTGTTGCTTCTCCTCAATGGCGCGGCAACAGCGGCAAAATCCGCAGCGACATGGCTGGAAGCTGGCAGTTACCTGATGATAGCTGCGATGGGCCTCTATTTGACGTGGTCGGGTGTGCGCCCGATTCTTGTCAAGATAAGAACGCGACCTTGGCGTTCAAACCATCTGGTCACTGCCACCGCAGGCATCGGCCATCATTTTGAGATCGTTAGTCCTCGGCCACTCGTTAGCTTGGGTGCAAACCATATTCACGGATCTGATTGTGGTTGCGATCACGCTCACCTTCCCGATGCTCGGGCGGTCTCCGGCGATTGGTCTTGGCGCAAAGCCGCATCCATCACCTTTGCCGTTGGCCTTCGTCCCTGCACCGGTGCTATTCTGGTTCTGCTTTTTGCGAACACACTTGGAATTTATTGGGCAGGCGTTCTTTCAACTTTCGTGATGGGGTTGGGAACTTTTATCACCGTGTCTGTGATTGCTGCTATTGCAGTCTATTCACGCCAACTTGCAACGCAAATGATGCAACGAGATAGCCGCTGGCTCGTGCGGCTGGAACTTGCGCTGCGCATTGGTGGCGGCGTTGCGATATTCGCTCTAGGCACTTTGATGTCGCTCGCCATGGCCACCGGCAGCGGCCCAAGTGGCATGTGATAATCCGCATGCTTTACAGAATTGATTGTCCGGTAGATTTCCAGTCTTTAACGAATTGCTCAAGGCCTTTGTCGGTCAAAACATGATTGGCCAAGCCTTTGATGACAGAGGCAGGAATTGTCGCCACATCTGCGCCAGCCAGTGCCACTTCTTTGACGTGATTGGGTGTGCGAACCGAAGCCGCCAGAATTTGCGTCTTGAATTGATAATTATCGAAAATTTTACGCATGTCGCGGATCAGTTGCACGCCATCAAGGTTAATGTCGTCAAGCCGTCCCAAAAATGGCGAGACATAAGTTGCCCCAGCTTTGGCGGCCAGCAAGGCTTGATTTGGTGAGAAGCAGAGAGTGACATTTGTTTTCACACCCTTACTCACAAAGGCGCGGCAGGCTTTCAGGCCGACGAGAGTGAGAGGCAATTTGACCACGATGTTCGGCGCGATCTTAGACAAAACTGTTCCTTCAGCCATCATCCCATCGAAATCTAATGCCGCAACTTCAGCGGAAACCGGGCCAGAGACGATCTTGCAAATCTCGGCCACCACCTCTTTAAAATTGCGCCCTGACTTAGCAATCAGCGAAGGGTTCGTTGTCACGCCATCAAGCAAGCCGTAATCGCTCAACTCTTGGATTTCGCTCACACTTGCAGTATCGGCAAAAAACTTCATAATGCACCATCTTTTTTTTCTAAGGATTTTATCATAGCAGAACCAAGTCGTTGAGTCAGCGCTAACTTACAGTACGTAAGCAGTAACAAAAGACCCGCCTGAAACTCTCGAGATAGGCCGCACCAAGTGCCAGATATGAAATGACCAACGCGACTTAGTTCTCCGCAGTCTGTTCATTGAGCTCAACCGTTGCGGCGTGTCTGCCTTCATCCATGAATAAAATGCAGCCCGCACGGTCTTCGGCCACCAAAGCTGCTATCAATTCCGCCGCGCTTTTAGCCCTTCATGAGGTGCAACATAAACCGTTGAGCCGCAGGCAGCAGTCAAATATCAAATGGCTCAATTTGTGCGAAGGCCGTACGCAGCGCTTTTGACCACTCGGTAGATAGCATTTTGAAATAAGGATCGTCAGGGCCAATGCGCTTGGTGTGTTCGAATTTCAATGTATCGGTTTCATAGGTCAACATATCGATCGGCAATCCGACGCTTAAATTTGAGCGCAAGGTTGAATCAAATGAAAGCAGCACCATTTTGGCGGCATCGCCTAGTTTCATTTCGTTGCGCGCAACACGGTCAAGTATGGGCTTGCCATACTTATGTTCACCGATCTGGAAGAATGGCGTATCAGGTGTGGCCTCGATAAAATTACCTTCAGAATAAATTTGAAAAAGGCGAGGACTCTCTTTGCCAATTTGCCCGCCAAAAATAAAGCTGGAGGAGAAAGCTTCACCCTTGGCACCCAAAGCTTCGCCATCAATCTTGCGCACGGCACGAATTGCCCGGCCGACAATGCGCGCGGCTTGAAACATAGTTTTAGCCGCAAAAAGATTATCGGGGTCTTTTGCTTTGGTGTTACTTACGTGTTCGCAAAGCAAACTTACAACCGCTTGCGTAACAGCCAAATTGCCAGCGGTCAAAAGCGTGAAGACGCTTTTTCCGGTATTGGTCCAACAGTGCAGTTTCTTGAATTTACCCACACTGTCCAAACCTGCATTGGTGCGTGTATCCGCGGCCATGACCAGCCCCTCATCCAACAACATGCCCACACAATAAGTCATCGCCTTCTCCGCAGAATCGAATTTTTCTATTGTTGTGCGATCTCAACGCGCACTTCAACTGTCATTGTTTCAGCCGCCCCGCCGCGCCGTGAGCCTCGAATAGGAGTGACACTGGCTGCATCTATTCCCGCCGCAACGCGCACATATTGATCTGTGGGGCAAATGCAATTTGCAACATCAAAACCCACCCAGCCCAGATCAGGCACCAAAACTTCGGCCCAAGCATGCGCCGCCGTTGAAGAAGCGCCGATGCCGGTCACCAGATAGCCCGTTACATAGCGCGCAGAAAAACCTAAAGATCGTGTGATGCCAAGAAGAATGTGGGCATGATCTTGGCAAACCCCGGCACCATTTTCAAAGGCGCGAACGGCTGTCGTATAAGCATCTGTCACACCAATAACATAGGCTACCTTTTGGTGGATGGCGCGCATTAGCCCATGCAACAGTTCCAACCCATTTAAGCCCGCTATTTCGCTTGATTGGCATAGCTGTAGCATCTCAGGGCTTGGAAATGTTGAAGCAGTTTGCCGCTGGTAAATGGCGATAGGGGTCATTTCATTCAACCCCTCAACGCGGCCCTGCGCATCGCTACATTCAACAATTCCCTCGGCAATCACGTCAAAGGATCCATTGACATTCGTGCTGGTAACGAGGTGCACGCGATTGCCAAACCCATCAAGATAGCTCAGCGCATTGTCCACACCAGGTGCGGTGATCAGCCATGACTCAACTTTTTGCGACATAAAACTATGCGGTGTGAGCAACAGCCGTTGAACGGCATAATCAACCCGCGTGTCATATTCAAAATGCGTGTGGTGGCGGACGGCGAGGCGCATGGTCATCACGAAAAATTATAGGTTTGGGCAATGCTTTTAGAAAGCGCCGTATTTTTCACCATAAAGTCAGCCAAGAATTCATGTAGGCCATTTTGGAAGATATCCTCCATTTTCCCATCCGACAATCGCTCCTTGGTTTGATGCGCCATGTCATGACATTCATAGCGCTTGCCATAAAGCTCTTCTAGACCCTGCAAAGCCAGATTGATCCAGTTATAGGTAAATAGCAGAGAGCGGGGCATTTCGTCTTTCAAAATCAAAAATTCAGACACAAGCCACGGCTTATAGCGGCTGTCTTTGTAAAACCAGCGATAAGCCCGGTGCGCCGAAACTGAACGCAAGACTTGCGCCCATTGCTGCGCATCCAGTTCACTGCCCACATCGCTGGGTCGTGGTAATAAAATAAAATATTTTACGTCAAGTATGCGCGCCGTATTATCCGCACGCTCAATGAAATTTCCAAGTTGGCTGAAATAATACGGATCGGTGCGCAGCATGGTTCCAAGCAAAGCACCACGAAACGCCATGGCCTTTTGTTTTATCCAATCGAGAAAATGGGGCAGGCGGTCTGAAGTGATGGTTACCGGATCAATCTGTGCCAATTCATTCCATGTTGAATTGAGGCTTTCCCACACATCACGCGTGAGGGCTGTGCGCACCGAGCGGCCATTGTTGCGCGCTATTTTCAAGCATGACTTCACACTTGATGAATTATCGTCATCAAACAACAGAAAATTCACGACTTGTGCGCCATCGATTTCGGGATATTTTTCTGCATAAGTTTCTAAACAAGCCGCACTGGAAAGAGTGGATTGCCATTCGTCGCGATGACCTTCAACCGCACCCGGCATGAGTGAGATGCGATAGCCAACCTCTAACAGTCGCGCCATATTTTCGGCGCGCTCGACATAGCGTGACATCCAAAAAAGTGCGGCCGCAGTTCTTCCCAGCATATTAATCCTCCAACACCCAAGTGTCCTTGGTGCCTCCACCTTGACTGGAATTGACCACCAGTGATCCCTCTTGGAGGGCCACCCGAGTAAGCCCCCCGGGTGTCACTCGCACACGGTCACTCGATAAAACAAAGGGACGCAAATCCACATGACGCGGCGCAATGCCCGCGTCCACAAAAGTTGGAACGGTGGACAAAGCTAATGTAGGTTGGGCAATATAGTTCGAAGGGCGAGCGTGTAATTTATGGCGAAAATTTGCGATCTGCTCTTTGGTTGAAGTTGGCCCAACCAACATGCCATAGCCCCCTGAGCCATGAACTTCTTTCACTACCAACTCATGCAAATTTTCGCTGACATACAGCAACTCATCCGACTTCGAGCATCGCCACGTTGGTACATTGTTCAAAAGCGGCTTTTCGCCCGTATAGAATTCAATAATCTCTGGCATGAAAGTATAAATGGATTTGTCATCGGCCACACCGGTTCCCGGCGCATTCACCAAGGTCACGCGGCCTGCCCTATAAACATCTAAAATGCCGGGAACACCTATGCTGGAGTCTGGCCTGAAGGTGAGGGGATCCAAAAACACATCATCAATGCGCCGATACACCACATCCACTTTGCGTGGGCTCTGCGTCGTGCGCATATAAAGCCAACCATCGGAGACAAAGAGGTCAGATCCCTCGCAAAGCTCCACACCCATCTCATCAGCCAGAAAAGCATGTTCAAAAAATGCTGAGTTATGAATGCCGGGTGTGAGAACCACAATCACCGGATCATTTTCAGAAGAGGAGGGGGCCACCGCTTCTAGTGTTTTATGCAACAAGGCTGGATAATTCTCTACTGGGGCCACGCGATGTTGCGCGAAAAGTTCCGGAAAGAGATGCATCATCGCTTCGCGGTCTTCCAACATATAAGAAACACCCGATGGTGTGCGGCAATTATCCTCCAACACATAGAAATCATTTTCACCCACACGCACAATATCGATGCCCATAATATGCGCATAAATGCCTTTCGTGGGGTTCACACCCACCATCTCGGGAACAAAAGCCTCGTTTTGAATGATGACCTCTGTCGGAATTCTTCCTGCTCGCAAAATTTCCTGTCGATGATAAAGGTCATGCAAGAACGAATTGATGGCCCGCACTCGCTGCTCAATGCCCGCCGAAAGCCTGCGCCATTCTTGGGCCGCAAAAATACGCGGAACGATATCAAACGGGATTAAACGTTCTGAGGCCTTGTCATCACCGTACACAGCAAAGGTTATGCCTTGCCTGCGAAACCGTGCCTCTGATTCCCTTATGGCGCGCGCAACGTCTGATTTTCCAAGCTGTTTGAGCCATGTTTCAACTTTGGCATAAGGCTCTCTCACCTTATTTTCGGCTGAGATCATCTCATTGAAGGCCATTCACTCAAACTCCGCGCAAAATAAACTTCAGTGTGACCTCAATTTGCTGAATTATGCAAGAGTTGTTCTAAAAACAGTGACTGGAACTTTAACCCATTCCGCTTGTCCAGCGGAATGCCAGAAATACTGTTGATGGCCTGAGCAATCTAATACAGTTTAAAACTGCACTTCGAAAGGGAAGCCGCCAGCGAACCCGTCTGCCAGCGTTTGGTTAGGTTCAAACCCGTCTATGAGGTGAAAGCAGTTCTGCGTTTGAATTAGCGCGTTTGAAAGCGCCATTCACGAATACAAGTGAATGCGTGATGAGGTTTGAACAAAAGATTTCAAATGTTTAGTAAATATATTTTGATTGCAAGTCCTCCATGCTTCGGGTTAGTGGGGCTTGGCAACGTCAGATAAATTGATCGAAAATAATAACGTTGGGCGATTTTGCTGTTTCCATGAAACATCAAACCGCTTTAGCACCAACGGCTAGAATTGGTTTTCTGTTGGCGCTCATTGGGGTTCCGATTAACGATGGTCACCTTGAGAAAAATTGCGAATGCTGTTGGCGTGTCAAGCGCTACGGTCTCACGTGTTCTGAATTTTGATAATGCAGCGTTCGAATTCCCATCACAATCTCTGCACTTAAAATCGGCGACGGCGTTGTGGTGGGCTTGCGTCCACAACATTTCGGCACGGGTGGCAAACAAAAATTCAATCTTACGGTTGAACTTGTGGAACATCTGGGCGGCGAATCTTTTGTCGACGCTGGAAATACCTCTGGCGAATTGCTCACCATCGCCACGCAATCAGCACGCGGCATAAAATCTGGTGATAGATTTGAAGCCTTCTTTGATGCGTCCAAGGCTTTGCTATTCACTGAAGCGGGCGAGCGCATTCGCTGATTCAAAATGACATCATATTCAGAGGTTGAAATGAAACAAACACGTTGGGGAATTTTAGGACCAGGCAACATCGCGCAAAACTTTGCTGATGGTTTAGCCCAAGCGCCATCGGGCGTTTTGGCCGCCATCGCCAGCACCTCTGCCGATCGCCGCGCCAGCTTTGGTGAGCGCAACAATGTCAGCCCTGAAAAACGCTATGCAACTTATGACGCAATGCTGGCTGATCCAACAATTGATGCGGTTTACATTTCAACGCCACATCCTTGGCATGCGCAATGGGCCATCAAATCTATGCGAGCAGGCAAAGCGGTGTTGGTTGAAAAGCCAGCGGGCATGAATGCCGCGGAAGTTGTGGCTGTGACAGAAGTTGCCCAACAGTGCGGCACTTTCTTTATGGAAGCCTTCATGTATCGCTGCCACCCGCAAATTGCGCGGCTGCTGGAAATTATCGCTAGTAGAGAAATTGGAACACTGCGCCACCTGCGCACCACGTTCGGTTTTGCGGCAAAACCCGATCCGGCTTCGAGGCTTTTTGATCGAAATCTAGGTGGCGGTGGCATATTGGACGTAGGTGGCTATCCCGTTTCGCTCGCAAGGTTGGTGGCAGGTGCAGCGCTAGGTTTGAAAATAGCTGAGCCAATCATCGTAAAAGGGGCTGGCATTGTGGGCAAAACCGGCGTTGACGAAGTGGCCTATGGTTTGCTTACTTTTGCTGGCGGTTTCACAGCCGAAATCAGTTGTGCGGTAACGCGCCAGATGGAAAACCAAGCGCTTATTATTGGCGATAAAGGCTCAATCTTATTGCCAGACCCATGGGTTCCGGGCCGCAATGCAGGCCCTTCGGATGCAAAAATAGTTGTCACTGTTGATGGCAAAGCCCGCGAAGAGCAAATTAACAATCCCAATCAACTTTTCTCATTTGAAGCAGAGCTAGCCAGTCGCGCCATCGCGGGCGGGCACGTCCAAGCACCTTATCCCGCGATGACTTGGGCGGATAGCATCGGCAACAACACAGTGCTGGATCAATGGCGCGGCGAATTGGGCTATGTTACTTTCTCTGAAGATATGAAATTAAATCGCAGCCTCTCTGGTGTTTTGCCCGCCGGCTTGCCTAAAATTCCCAAAGTTAAAATTACTGATCTGGCCACACCCATCAGCCAGCTGGTGATCGGCTGCGATAACAAGGATGATATTGCGTCTGGCGCATTAATTTGGGACGCATGGATGGAAGCGGGGGGCAATGCCTTTGACACTGGCTTTGTTTATGGCGGAGGCCGCCATGAAAAAGTTTTGGGCGAATGGATTGCCAATCGCGGTGTGGCCAAAGACATCGTCACGATTGTGAAGGGCGCACACACACCCTATTGCCTGCCCAGAGCGATTGCAGCACAACTTGATATTTCACTGGAGCGCTTGGGCCTTGACCGCGCCCCCATCTACATCATGCACCGCGATAACCCCGATGTACCGGTGGGCGAATTTGTTGATGCGTTGAACCGCTTGCACAAAGTTGGGCGCATTGGTGCTTTTGGTGGCTCTAACTGGTCAGTTGCACGCATGAAAGAGGCCAACGCTTATGCAGCGGCCAAAGGCCTGAAGCCACTCACCATCCTCAACAACAATCTTTCTTTGGCCGTGATGGAAAAGCCCGTTTGGGCTGGATGTGTCACCTCCAACACTGCCGAGACGCTAAACTTCCTGCGTGAAAGCAAGACAACGCATCTCAGCTGGTCATCGCAAGCGCGCGGCTATTTCTTGGCCGAAGAATTACGTTCGCGGCCGTCAGCCGACACCAGCCCCGAAACCTGCTTCGGAAGCCTTGCCAATGCAGAACGCCGCAACAGGGCAGAAAAACTTGCCAACCAGCACGGTGTATCGCCTCACAATATCGCTACGGCTTGGGTGCTAGCGCAAAGTTTCCCATCTCTTGCTCTTGTGGGCCCCCGCAGCCCCGGCGAAATTGCATCAACACTGCCGGCCTTCACCCTTAAACTCAGCCCACAAGAAGTAGCTTGGCTTAATTTGGAAGCGGAAAAAATTTAGGAACTGCGAATTTTGCTAATGTCATCCCCCTTCACTCTTGCCGCCTGCGCTGAAATGATTTGGCGTGACAAGCCCATTGAATGGCGTTGCGCCAAGCTCAAGGAATTGGGCTTTCAAGTGGGCCTGTGGAACTGGCCTGCGCATGATCTGAACGCGCTGGAAAAATCTGGGGCCACCTTTTCGATTATGAACGGCTATTCGCGTGGGAGGTTGACCGATGACGAGGGTGCTGATGAACTCATCAAGACGGCGCGTGAAACCGCGCAAGTGGGCAAACGTTTAGGTGTGGCACGGTTGAATGTGCACGGAACGGGCTTGGGCGATCGTGGAATGCCGATGCAGCCCATTGAAGTTATCACCGGTGCCATGTGGTTGAAGGCGCGGGACACCCTGTGTCGCATCACCGAACTGGCCGATCAAGAAAACGTTGTATTCACGCTTGAGAATTTGAACCTGCTGCTGGATCATCCGGGGGTGCCCTTTGGGCGGGCCGAGGATACCTTGGCATTGGTTTCCAGCATTAATCACCCGCGCCTGAAGCTGAACCTCGATCTTTATCACGTGCAAATCGACGAAGGCAATTTGATTAACATGTGCAAACGTTGCCTGCCATGGATCGGTGAAATTCAAGTGGCTGATGTTCCGGGCCGCATGGAGCCGGGCACAGGCGAGATCAACTACAAAGGCATCGCCAAAGCCCTTCACACCATGGGTTATGCAGGCACAGTGACGTTGGAAGCCTATGCCTCAGGAGATCCTCTGCAAGCTCTTGAAAGTTTCCGCGCAGCGTTTACGCTCTAAGCAAGTAATATACGGAGATAAAAATGACGATCAGATTTAGTGTTATCGGCGCTGGCCGCATTGGCAAGGTTCACGCTAAAACCATTGCAGCTAACCCCAAGGCCAAGCTGGCCTATATTGCTGATGCTTTGCCTGCTGCGGCACAAAGCTTGGCTGATCAATATGGGGCACGCGTGGCTTCGGTTGATGAGATCATGAAGGCCAAGGATGTGGATGCCGTGTTGATCGGATCGCCCACTGGTTTTCATGCTGAGCAGATTCAAGCCGCTTCAAACAATGGCAAGGCCATCATGTGTGAAAAGCCGGTGTCGATGAGTGTGGCCACCATCGAAGAAACCTTGAAAGTGGTGGAGAAAAACAAATCCACTTTGATGATCGGTTTCAACCGCCGCTTTGACCCGAACTTTGCCGAGCTTGAAAAAATCATCCGGCGTGGCGACATCGGTGCTGTTGAACTGTGCACCGTGATCAGCCGTGACCCTTCTCCACCACCTGCCGAATACGTCAAAGGTTCCGGCGGCATTTTTGCCGACATGATGATCCATGATTTTGATATGGCGCGCTTCCTTGTTGGCGAAGAATTTGTCATCGTCAACGCGCTGGGTGCGGCTTTGGTTGACAAGGCCATTGGTGAAGCAGGCGATGTGGACACCGCTGCCGTGCAGATGCAAACGGCTTCGGGCAAAATTGCCGTCATCACCAATTCGCGCCGCGCTACGTATGGTTATGACCAGCGCATGGAAGTTCATGGCTCACTCGGCATGGTGCACGCCAAGAATGTGCATAACACCACGGTCGAGGTTTTGTCGAAATGGGGCTATAAGTCTGACCCTATCCAAAACTTCTTCTTAGAACGTTATGGTGCTGCCTATGCAATTGAACTCAACACTTTCATCACTGCGGTTGAGACTGGCGACCGCAACCCCACGCCCAGTGGCTTTGATGGTTTGCAAGCACAGAAACTGGCCGAAGCCGCCACCCAAAGCTGGAAGACCGGCAAGCCGGTAAAGGTTTAGGTCGTGATACTAAAGCGAACTCTATTTCGTTGCGCTCTTCTTCTGCAATTTTGATATCGGCTATATCGCCAAGGTTCGCCGCATTGCATGCTGTCGTGAAAGCCAAACCAAAAGTTGACGATGGTACTGATCACGAAGGCTGCGCAACAACCAGTTCAGTTGCGGCTCTGACCAATCATAGAGGGCCAAAATCGCTGATAACGAAGCGACGAATTGAGATGGGGCACCAATGCTAATTGCGAAGATGTGAGATTTTGAAATTTCTACTTATGATGCCAGAACTAATATCTAGACAGACTCAAGAGTTGGCTATTCCGCGGAATTATTTTTCAAACTGAATGCATCGCTTAAATCTCGTTGAACAAGCGATAGTCTGGGTTAGCTGATTTCTCGTAGTCTAATCGGATGCACCGATGATTTTCGACCATTTACAAGTTGTATGTGGTGAACAGAAAGCCCAGTCGTCGAAAACACAAAACTGAAAAGCGTCTTCTTTGAGTTAGAAAGTCACGCTTGTCTGGCATTTATGTAATGTAAACCTGCAGTCGCAAACGCAGCCTGGCCATCGTGAACCGCCAAAAAATTAAACCCAATATCAAAAAGTTCGAATGTTTGGCGCAAACTGTACGAAGTTCCCTCGGTGGCATTCAACTCGCCGGTGAATTCGCATGCCTCAAATGACGACATGCCGCAATTTCAGCGACCAACCCGCTGATCGGCATAACGTCGTCGGCGCTGGCCTCATGTTCCCGTTCTCTATAGGGATTTCCAAAACTAGAAGGCACATACATGGTCGCAGAAATTTTTTATAGGACTTATTTACTATATTTGAATTACATTAATCTTAAACTCAACCTAAAGTAATTTATTTTTAACTTCAACTCTGATGACGAAACTTATGTCCTAAAATTATCTCAACTTCACCGAAAACAGGATCTACTCTTTGCCGCTATATTTTTTTATATAAATTGCATTTAGTCAATAAATATAAGTTATTTAATAATCTTAAGGTTGTATTGTGACACTCCAAAACCCGAATCATGAATTGGATGATTGAACCAAGGTACACTATAAATAGCGGATTTTATTATATAGTTTATGACGCGTTAACGAACTATTTACCATTTCAGACCATGTCTTAAGTAGTCTAAGTGTTAAAAATACACTTTAAACGTGTAAAAAGGCAAAAATGATTATATTGCTCGAGAATAGGATTGAAATCGCGGAATCCTATAAGGCAACCATTGGTAGAGAAGATTTTTCCGCCGTGACGTTTTCGCCAGAGGAATTTAGTGCTTGGTTTTACTCGACGGACGAATTGGATTTGGCGAGTATTGAAGCCGTGGTTCTTGGTGAATTTGATCGCCGGGAAAATGTAACGCGGCTGATTAAGAGCAGAGCTGCAATCCCAGCCATCGCGTTAACAGACGCTTCGGCGCTTGAAACGACGTTGAGGCTTTTTCAGGCCGGGGTAGATGATGTCGTCAGAAAGCCTGTTCATGCCAAAGAAATTCTGGCGCGCATAAATGCGGTTCGACGCAGAAATCTGCAACAGAGCCAAGCGTTGTGGGACGCAGATGGTTTGGTTGTTTTTGGAGATGGTCGCGATCCAATAGCAAATGGATCCCCTTTGCAATTACCAAGACGCGAACGGAGAATCTTGGATTATCTCGCATCAAGCAGGGGGCGCCGTGTAACCCGCACACAAATATTTTCGGCAATCTATGGCGTCATGGAAGAGGGGATTGAAGAATGCGTTATTGAAACTCACATCAGTAAGCTACGCAAGAAATTACGTAACAGCCTGGGTTACGATCCAATAGATACCCAACGATATTTAGGTTATCAGTTTATTGGATGCCAAGCGAAAGCCGCTTAGCGCATCGGGCGAGCAAGTGGCATCACTTGCGAGCGAAAAGATGCGACCAAATAAATACTTAAACCGCCGGAGCGAACTCAAAGCTGGATAGAAGTTTGGGGCAAGGTCAGTCGAAGCAAATGTCTTTACTTTGCAAACCATAGACAACCTCTTCGGCCCAAGGTTATTACCCATGTCATAGGTACGTTCGGTTGCTTATGTGTTCGGTCTTTACAATTGGCGAAATGGTGCTGCCAGGGGGAATCGAACCCACGACCTCTCCCTTACCAAGGGAGTGCTCTACCACTGAGCTACGGCAGCCTTTTAAATCCGGCGGACACATGCCACAGCTGCTTGAATTGCGCAACCCTTCATGCTTGAGTTATGGGAATGGACAAAGAACCTCATTCGCCGCGCGAATTAGCCCGCAAAAAGCGTGAGGCCGCAGCTTTGAAAGCTAATTTGAAACGGCGAAAAGAGGCAGCTCGGGTTTTAAACAAGGTTAGCATAGCAAAGGGCGGCAAAGAATAGTCGTTCTGAAGCGCCGGAGGCTCCGACACACTTTCAGGCGTGACGAAGGGTTCGTCCTAATGGCTTTCTGATTTTAGCCCATACGCAGTTTTGTCACCACATCCGAAAGATTGGCCAATCCTTCAGCTAGGGCGTTCAGATCATTGCTACGCTGCGCCTTCGTGGTGGCCTCCGAGGTTGTTATTTGATTTTCCAATTTGGCCAAAATATGCTCGTCATTGGCAAAAGTAGCACTTTCGTGATCGTCGATCCGCTTGGTGATGTTATTTAAAAAGGCTTGATGATCATCTGCGGTTTTGGTGGCTAAGTTCTCGATCCGGTGGCTGAGATCGCTGAATAACTTTTGAAAGTTGCTTTCAAATTTTTGCGCCATCTCTTTCAGGGCATGGCCCATCTCGCGAGAAGCTTGCAGCAAATTCAAATCTTGCTGGGTTGAGGCATTGGCGATCGCCTCATTGGTTTTGGCGGCATCTAACTTAATGACTTCGGTTGTTTCAACCAATGCATCGCTGCGAGAGTGCATTTCCCTGAACATGTGTTGATAGCCGCGGTCTGCTTCTTCCATGATGGACAAAAGCTCTTCGATGCGGGCTTCGTGCACGCGCGTTATGGGCCCCACCAAAAGGCCGCGAATATCAGAAAGTGATTCAATAGGGTCTGCATCATCGCGCAAAGCCTGCATCAGGCGTGCACTAAGGGCAGGCGGATTTGCAGGTAATAATTGCTCATTATCTGCAAAAGCCTCGCTTTGTTTTGAGTCTAGCTTAGATGCAGATGCTGCCAAATTCCGCGCACGCGATCTGGTTTCTTTTACCTGGAATGAAACAATTCGGCTGCCGGATTTTGACGTTTGGGGAATTACGCTTTGCATGACTTACACCTCTTTTACAAACTGATAAATATGATTTGAATTCGTTATCCGAACACCAAATTTGCATAAAACGCCTTACAACTCCAATGGGTTGCGTTCTATTAGTGAATTATTAACCTTAATTGCCAGCGAAGGTCTTAACGCCGTCACCTATTCAGCAAACCGCACTGCATGCACGGGTGGCAGAGACGCGGTCACCATCGTCCACGCGTCGCCTTGGTTTTCACTCACCCACACATTGCCGGTGGTAGAGCCCATCGCAAGTTTTTTGCCGCTGTCGTCCAAGGCAAGGCCGTGGCGAAATACTAAATCATAGGCATGTTTCTGTGGCAGGCCCTTTTTCAAACTTTTGAAGGTTTTGCCACCATCGCGCGTGCGGGTGACAACCAAGGCGCCACCCACGGGGATGCGCTTTTCATCTTTGATGCCCGGCACGAACCACGCGGTGTTAGGGTCTTTTGGGTGAACCACAACGCCAAAGCCAAAAGACGAAGGCTTGGCGCGCACGCGTGTCCACGTTTTTGCGTTATCGACCGATTTGAATATGCCAGCGTGATGCTGAACCCAGAACTTCGCAGGGTCAGATGGGCTTTGCACCATCATATGCGGGTCTTGAGCGTCTGGGCTTTCGGCTTCGCTTTGCGGGCCATCGTCAAACGTCATGCCGTGGGCTGATTGCGCCCAGCTTTTCCCAGCGTCTTCGGTGCGCCACACACCGCCACAGGACACGGCCAAACGTAAGGTGTTGGCATCTCGCGGGTCAATGCAGATGGAATGTATGCCGGGGATATCAGCTCCGCCGCCTAGCCACTTGTTGCGGTCTGGGTGGTGCCACAGGGTTTCAACCAATTGCCACGTTTTACCGCGATTGTCAGAGCGAAACAGGCCGCCAGGCATAGTGCCGGCCCAGATGGTGCCTTTCTGTTTTGGCCCGCCAATTTCAAGCGCCCAAATAAGCTGGGTTGACCATTTCACATCACGACCCCAGCCATCTTTATCGACCAGGCCTTCAGGCTTTTCAGGATATGTAGGCGAAGCAATTTCCACCCATTTCTCTTTGCCCTTATCGCGCCTGTGCAGTTTAATGCCGAAATGGCCGTGATTGAGGGCGGCATAATCTGTTCCATCGCGCGGATCATGCAAAGCCAGAGTGACATTATCGCCCAAAAAGCTGGCGTTTTTAACGATCCAATTTTTGGCTACCTTGCCGAGTTCAAAAAGTCCTTTGCGGGTTGAAACCAGAATTCGCTTTTGCATCTTATCCTCCTGACAGTGCCTGCATCACCCACACCTCGGAGGTTGGCTGCACGGCATCGTTGAAATGTTCCAGATCTTTAATCGCTATCCCATCCACCAGAATGCGCATGTGTTTGCGCAAAGTGCCTTGATCATCCAGCACATAGGTTTTCAGGCGCTGGTTTTTGGCAAAGGCTTGAGTGAGGGCTTGCGACACGTTTGTGGCTGAAACCTCCACAGCCGGGCAATCCACATGTCTGCGCAAATTTGATGTGAAATGGACTTTGGCCATGCCTCCCTTTATCATAAACTTCCACGACAGGAAATAACGAGGACGAAATGAAAGCGAAAATAACTTGGCTCAACGGCCGCGCCTTTGTGGCGGAAAGCGGCTCTGGCCATGCCGTGGTGATTGATGGTGCGCCAGAAAGTGGTGGCCGAAACATTGGGGTTAGGCCCATGGAAATGATGCTGATGGGCCTTGGCGGATGCGCGGCGTTTGACGTGGTGATGATTTTAGAAAAGAGCCGCGAAAAGGTGACGGGATGCGAAGTGGCGCTGGAAGCCGAACGCGCTGATGAAGACCCAAAAGTTTTCACCAAAGTAAAGCTGATTTACACACTGAAGGGCGAGAATTTGAACCCAGCCGCAGTGCAACGTGCCATTCTGCTTTCAGAAGAAAAATACTGTTCGGCCTCAAAGATGTTTGAGAAAACGGCCACGCTTGAACATGAGTGGCATATCGTTTGATGTTATCACGTCATCTGATCGTCGCAATTATTTTGGCGTTGGGCTTGTGCAACATTGCCTTTGGCATGATGGCGCAAGTTGTGCCGCTGGCCATGGATGCAGAACATGATTCCAAGTTTTTGATCGGTGCCAATGTTATGGCAGGCCAACTTGGCGTGTTGATTTGCGGCTTCAGCCTTACGCGGCTACGAAGGCGCTTTCATAGTCATTCCCTGGTGATGGTGGCTATCGTCATGGCGTTGACCAGCTTTGTGGGCTTCGCTTCCACTCACCCGCTGTGGTATTGGTTTGGCGTGCGTTTTGTGGCGGGCATCAGCATGTCGGCCCTTTTCACCACCGGTGAAAGTTGGTTGCAAACGTCGGCAGGCGATCAAGCGCGCGGCCGTGTGATGGGCAGTTACATGTCCTCGCAAACGCTGACTTTCGCAATCGGCCCTTTTCTCATTCCATTTACCGGCGTTTCAGGCGCTGCACCTTGGCTGGTAAGCTGTGGCGCGGTTGTTTTGGGCTTGGCCTTGATGAGCCGCGTGCAAGTGGAGGATACAACCAAGGCACTGCCAACATCTGGAATGTGGAAAACCTTGAGCCGTGGAAAGTTTCTGTTTTTATGCATTGGCATGGCCGCATTATTTGAAAGTCTGGGCCTGTCGTTCTTCACGCTTTATGCGATCAGCAATGGCGTTGGTTTGGCGCAAGCCACCCAGATTTTATCTTTCGGCATTGCAGCGGGCATTTTGTTCTTTTTTCCGATTGGTTATCTGGGAGACCATTGGTCTCGCCATGGCACCATAGCGCTTTGTGCTGTTGTGGCGATTGTGGGGTGTTTGTTGCAAACGCCCGCGATTGGCACGATATGGATTTGGCCCGTTATTGCGGTTCTGCGTGCCGGTGCCTTCGGGGTTTATCTCGGCGGCTTTGGTCTGTTGGGTGATAAATTTAAAAGCACTGAGCTGGTTGCCGCTTCGTCCCTAGTTTCGATTATGTGGGGTATAGCTGGTGTTGTTGGGCCACCGCTGGCAGGCAAAGTGTTTGACTTATATGGAATATGGCTTTTGCCGATATTTATGGCTGCTTGCTATTTGCCGGTGTTGGCCGTTCTAGCTTGGCAGCACCGTCGGACTTGATTTTGCAGTAATGGGCACTCATATTGCGTCTCAATCAGTTGAGGGGATTTCATGCGCATTTTCAAATTTCTTATTTTAAGTCTTATGGCGGTGACGCTTGCGGGTTGCGGCATCAACAACATCCCGACTTATGATCAAGCCATGAAGGGCAAATGGGGCCAAGTGCAAAATGAATATCAGCGCCGCGCTGATCTTGTGCCGAACTTGGTTGAAACTGTAAAAGGCTATGCCGCGCAGGAAAAAGATGTTTTGACTGCCGTGACAGAGGCGCGTTCGCGGGCCACATCTATCCAGCTGTCGCCTGAAATTGTGAACAATCCGGAGGAATTTGCCAAATATCAGGCCGCCCAAGGCCAACTGAGCCAAGCGCTGGGCAAGCTGCTCTCGATCACTGAAAATTATCCTGATTTGAAATCGAACGCAAACTTCTTGGCTTTGCAGTCTCAGCTTGAAGGCACTGAAAATCGCATCACGGTGGCGCGCAAAGACTATATCGATGCCGTACAGGTTTATAATACTGAGCTTGTCACCTACCCCGGCGCGTTTTGGGCATCAACTTTCTATTCCCGCTATAAGCCGGCGGCAACTTTCACAGCGGAGGCCGGAAATGATAAAGCGCCCAAAATTGAATTCACCAAGCCCAAGACTTGAGTTGAATTAGATGCGGCACCTTCGGGCCATCACATTTGCCGTCATCACCGTGTTGATGACGGCATTTGCGTTTGCGGCACCCAACTATCCAGCTTTAACTGGTCGCGTCGTCGATCAGGCTGCCATTCTCACGGCTGATCAGCGCACTATTTTAGAGAACAAGCTTGCAACCTATGAGCAAACCAGTGGGCACCAAGTTGCGGTGGCTATCGTCACTTCGCTCGAAGGCAATGACATAAATCTTTATGGTGTTGAACTTGGTCGGCGCTGGGCCCTTGGCCAAAAGGGCAAGAATGATGGTGTTATCATTGTGGTGGCCCCCAATGAACATAAGGTTTCAATTCAAGTTGGATATGGTCTTGAAGGTGATCTAACCGATGCCACTTCGTCGATCATCATCAGTCACACGATGGTGCCGAAGTTCAAAGCGGGCGATTATATTGGGGGCCTGTGGAATGGCGTGGATGACATCATCAAAGTGGTGGGTGGGCAGGGCGCAGACGTGCTGGCCGCAGCACAAAATCAATCGGCACCGCAGGCGGGGATTGCCGATGCTTTACCCTTTGTTATCTTTTTCATCATTGTGTTAATTATTTTTTTCAACGCCTCAAGAGGTCGTGGGATTGGTTTTATACCGATGGGTGGCGGTGGCAATTCGGGCAGCAGTTGGGGCAGTGGTGGCGGTGGTTTTTCCGGCGGCGGGGGCGGTTTTTCGGGTGGTGGTGGCAGCTTCGGTGGTGGCGGCGCTTCGGGTGGATGGTAAAATGCTAATCTTCGGTCATGATCTTTCGCCCGCGCAATGCCGCAAAGTAACTGAGGCGATCATACAGGCCGAGCGCCACACCAGCGGCGAAATTGTTGCTGTGGCAGCGCGGGCCAGTGATGATTATGTGCATGTCCCTATTCATATTGCCGCAGCCTGCGCCTTGGCCGTGCCGTTGCTCATTCCACTTCTTTCGCGTTTCATGCCATGGTCAAGCATTTCGGTATGGCAAGTTTTTTTGTGTCAGCTTTTGGTTTTCATTGTGCTGGCTTTGGTTTTGAGTTTGCCGCGCTTGCGTTATGCGGTCACGCCCAAGTCGATGATGCGCAAATATGCGCACCAAAAGGCAGCGACGCAGTTCTTGGCCGCCAATATGTCGGCCACCAAAGAGCGCACGGGTGTTCTGATTTTTGTGTCTTTGCTTGAGCGTTATGTGGAAGTTATTGGCGACAAAGCTATTGCTGAAAAACTAACCCAACGTGACTGGCAAGTGATTATTGATGAGATGTTGCCGCTGCTGCGCGACAAGAAATCAGCTGATGCCATGGTGCTGGCGGTGCAGCGCTGTGGCGCGTTGTTGGCCCAACATTTTCCAGCTGGTACTCGGAATGGAAATGAACTTCCAGATCGGTTCATTGTTTTAACCTGAGGCAAGATTGTGATTTAGCGGCAGTCGCTCACCCAGCCCATGTCGACGTGGAAGTGGTCGGCGTGGTCTGCGTTATAATCTGGGCTGAGAGTGAGGTTGAAGAACTGGCAGAGGCCGTTTCTTACGTCATGCAAAAAGGCTTGATCTTCGCCGCCTGCGGCCCAACCACGTTTGACTGTCACAGCCTTGCCATTCTTCAACACAAAGCCTGAAATATCGAACGCATTTGCGGTGGCATGTTCGCTCATATGAGATGAATTGTGGATAGTGCGGCAACTGTATGAGCCGAAGTGAGTGATCTCTTTCACGTGTTGACCAAAATGGGCAAGGGCTGCGGGCTGCACAATGAATCGTTCCCATAAGTAAAGTCTGGCTGCAATGGAGCAGCGCGACTGCTCTGGCTTAATCGAGGCCAAAGAAAAATGCTTCATCATCACCGTGTTTTCAAGGTGGCATTGCCGCAATGTGTCGGTGGAGGGCAGTAAAGTGTGCTCCAAACCTGCCTCTGCAAGCTTTGCCGCACAGGCCGGGGCATCGGCTTCCAAGACCCTCAATCGCAGATTTGCAAGCCAGCCCGGCTTTTGACGCAGATCTGGTGGGCTGCCAAAGTCGTATGGTTCAGGAAAGCGAATGAAGTGATATTGGGCAGCAATGAGTAAAATGAGGGCAAAAGCGATGAGGATGAGGAAAAACCGCACTAAGCGGGCACTCTTGTTCATAGCTCGTCCCCCACACTGTGCCGAAATGCCGATTTGCTCTGACGGTTGGTTTTGCTATTGAGCAGCCAGTGAACGCTAATTCAAGGCAGGTTAATGACGCAGCGCCCCCTATCCCCCCATCTTCAAATTTACAAACCCATGCTTTCCATGACGATGTCGATTCTGCATCGCATTACTGGTTTGTGCTTAGCTGTTGGCATGTTGGGCCTTGTGTGGTGGCTGAATGCGGCAGCCACGTCGGATGCTTACTTCACCATGGTGCAGGGTTTCTTTTACGGTTGGTTCGGAAGGCTGGTGTTATTCGGCATGACGTGGGCGCTGATCCATCACATGCTAGGCGGTCTTCGCCATTTTGTATGGGACAGTGGCCATGGTTTTGCGTTGGACAAAGTTGAGTGGTTGGTGCGGGCTAATGTTATTGGTTCAGTGCTGCTCACCATAGCGCTATGGGTGGTTGGGTATGGGGTTCGCGCATGACCATGAAATCTGAACTTGGCAAAGTGCGTGGGCTGGGTGCTGCTCACGATGGCACACAACATTTTTGGATGCAGCGGGTCACTGCGGTTTCGAATTTTCCCCTCGTCATCTATCTTGTCTATTTTATCGTAACTCACTTGGGTGCATCACGCGGTGCCGTTGTGGCGTCTGTGAAAAATCCATTCTGCGCCATCACATTGTCATTGGCCATGATCTCTATTTTTTGGCATATGAAACTGGGCATCCAGATGGTGATTGAAGATTACGTTCACGGCCTGACCGCGAAGTTAATTGCGCTTTTGCTGAATACGTTTTTTGCTTTTGCACTGGCTGGCTTGGCGCTCTATGCAATTTTAAAAATGAATTTTGGTGTTTGATGACGGCCTATCCGATTACTGATCATACGTTTGAAGTTGTTGTTGTGGGCGCTGGAGGCTCTGGTCTTCGCGCGGCTTTGGCTTCCTCACAAAGCGGCCTTCGCACGGCCTGCATCTCGAAAGTGTTTCCCACGCGTTCGCATACGGTTGCAGCGCAAGGTGGCATTGCGGCTTCACTTGGCAACATGGGCCCTGATAGCTGGCAGTGGCACATGTTTGATACGGTAAAGGGCGCTGATTGGCTGGGTGATCAAGATGCGATTGAATACCTTGTGCGCAATGCACCAACGGCGGTTTATGAATTAGAACATTTCGGCATGCCGTTCTCACGTACCGAAGAAGGCAAGATCTATCAACGACCCTTTGGTGGCCACATGATGAATATGGGTGAGGGGCCGCCCGTGCAGCGCACTTGTGCTGCGGCGGACCGCACCGGCCATGCCATGTTGCACACTTTGTATGGGCAATCACTACGTTATGACACGACCTTTTTTATTGAGTATTTTGCGCTTGATCTGATTATGGAAAATGATGTTTGCCGTGGCCTATTGGCGCTGAATATGGAAGACGGCACGATCCACCGCTTCCGCGCCCAGCAAGTGATCATGGCCACGGGCGGTTATGGCCGCGCCTATTTCTCCGCCACCTCTGCTCACACTTGCACTGGCGATGGCAATGCCATGGTGCTGCGTGCAGGGCTGCCTCTGCAAGATATGGAATTCGTGCAATTCCACCCCACAGGCATTTACGGTGCGGGTTGTTTAATCACGGAAGGGGCGCGTGGTGAAGGTGGCTATCTTACTAATTCGGCAGGTGAGCGCTTTATGGAACGCTATGCGCCATCCGCCAAAGATTTGGCTTCACGCGATGTGGTTTCCCGTTCGATGACGATTGAAATTCGAGAAGGGCGCGGTGTTGGTAAAAATAAAGATCACATTCATCTGCACCTCGAACATCTTGATCCGAAAGTGTTACAGGAGCGGCTGCCGGGCATTTCTGAATCAGCAAAGATTTTTGCTGGCGTGGATGTGACGAAGGAGCCAATCCCGATTTTGCCAACAGTGCATTACAACATGGGCGGCATTCCGACCAATTATCATGGTGAGGCTTTGGCGGGCGATAAACGTGATCCTGAAAAGACGGTGCCCGGATTATTTTCGGTGGGCGAGGCAGCTTGCGTTTCCGTACACGGAGCAAATCGGCTTGGCTCTAATTCGTTGATTGATCTTGTGGTGTTTGGCCGCGCGGCCGGTTTGCGCTGTGCGGAATTGCTGAAAGGCGGCAAAATGCAGGCGGAGTTACCCAAGGGCGCTGGCGATGAAACTTTGGCGCGGTTTGATGGTTTTCGCAATGCCAAGGGCGGCACACCCACCGCTGTGCTGCGCGACAAGATGCAGCATGCGATGCAAGAAGATGCAGCCGTATTCCGCACAGGGGAAACATTGAAGACAGGTTCCGATCGCATCAACCAAATTTGGAAAGGTGTGGAGGACATTGCCGTAACGGATCGTTCGCTGATCTGGAATTCTGATCTGATTGAGACTTTGGAATTTGATAATCTCATCATTCAAGCCGCAGCCACTGTGGATTCGGCTCTGGCGCGTGAAGAAAGCCGTGGTGCTCATGCGCGCGAAGATTTTCCAAAACGCGACGACAAGAAGTGGATGAAGCATTCCTTGGCTTGGACGGATGGGGCAAAGAAAAAAGTCACTTTAGGCTATCGTCCGGTGCATGATTATACGATGAGCAAAGACGTAGACTACATCAAGCCAAAGGCGCGGGTATATTGATGGTGATGCGAGAAATAAAGCCAACGAATGTTGAGCCAACCCAAGGCAACTATTCTCATGCTGTGGCGGTTACTTCGGGGTCGCGACAGATATTTATTAGCGGGCAAATTCCAACTCTTCCGGACGGCAGGTTGCCAGATGGATTTGAAGCTCAAGCCGATGCAGTTTGGGCCAACATCGAAAACATACTTTCGGTAGAAGGCTTGAGTTTCAAAAATTTAGCAAAAGTCACTATATATTTATCTAGTAGAGAATACGCTGACAAAAACGGAGAGGTGCGACGAAAATATCTCGGAAGCCACAGGCCCGCACTCACAGTAATTATTGCACAGATTTATGATCCTAAGTGGCTTCTCGAAATTGAAGCAGTGGCAGTAGGCTAATCCCAATGGTCGCATTCTCACTCTCCCAAAATTTCAAAATCCAGCCCGTGTGTGTTATGTTGACAGCAAAGGAGATTTCCCATGTCTGAATTTCCAAGGATTACGCGGAACCCCAAGGTGATGGGTGGTAAGCCCTGCATTCGCGGGATGCGCGTCACTGTCGGCATGATTGCGGGGCAGATTGGATCGGGAGCTACCATTGAAGAAATGCTTTCGGATTTTCCCTACCTCGAAAGGGAGGACATCCTTGAAGCCATCAGATATGCGGGGGCCATTGCCTCAGATCGCGAGATCGATGTTGCTGGTGCAAATTGAAGATCATTGTTGATATGAATTTAGGCGCTACATGGGTGAATTTATTGCGTGAACGTGGGCACGATGCCGTTCACTGGAAAGACATTGGAGAACAGTCTGCCTCCGACGAAGACATCATGGCCACGGCCAAGCAGCGTGGCGCTGCAATCTTGTCTGGCGATCTCGATTTCGGAAAGCTTCATGCTTTTTCAGGGAGCAAGAAACCCAGCGTTATTCAAATACGTGATGATGATACCCGCACGAGTAACGTAGGCATTTTGGTCGTGCGCGCTCTTACCGTTGCTGCTCACGAACTTCAAAGTGGTGCTATAGTTACGATAAAAGCAAAGCGCGTGCGCGTTGCAAGGCTTCCGATAGGCAATTTGGATTTGAATTAACCCATGGTCGCATTCTCACTCCCCCAAAATTCCAAAATCCAGCCAGGCAAGGTTCATGCTTTGCCTGCGGGCACAAACATCCGTCCTTTCAAAATCTATCGCTGGAACCCAGATGATGGAAAAAACCCGCAGGTTGATACCTACCATGTGAATATGGACGAGTGCGGGCCGATGGTTTTGGACGCGCTAATCAAGATTAAAAATGAGCAAGATGCCACGCTCACTTTCCGCCGCTCGTGCCGTGAAGGCATTTGTGGGTCTTGCGCCATGAACATTGATGGCACCAACACTTTGGCATGTCTCAAATCTTGCGATGAGGTGAGGGGCGATGTGCGCATTTATCCCCTGCCGCATTTGCCTGTGGTTAAAGATTTAGTGCCAGACTTAACGCGCTTTTACGCGCAGCATCGCTCGATTGAACCGTGGCTCAAAACCACAACGCCCACGCCGCAAGCGGAATGGAAGCAGAGCAAGGAAGACCGCGCACTGCTCGATGGTTTGTATGAATGCATTCTCTGCGCTTGTTGTTCCACCTCGTGTCCCAGCTATTGGTGGAATGGGGATCGCTATTTGGGCCCGGCGGTATTGTTGCAGGCCTATCGCTGGCTGATCGATTCACGTGATGAAGCAACGGGTGAGCGACTTGATAATCTTGAAGACCCTTTCCGTTTATATCGCTGTCACACGATTATGAATTGCGCCAAGGCTTGCCCCAAAGGTCTGTCTCCGGCGAAGGCCATTGCCGAGATTAAGAAGATGATGGTGGAGCGGCGCGTGTGAGTAACGGTAATGGCGAGGATCCTCTGATCTTGGCCTATCGGACTTTCAGCGCACCGCGCTGTGACGTGATTGTGGGCATGTTAAAGGCTTACGGAATTGAAGCTCATGCGTTTGACCGTGAGTTCAATGGCAACAACAGTCATCTGCTGGTGGCCACTGGTGGTTATCGTATCATGGTGAGGCAGAGCCGAATTTTTGACGTTCGTATGTTGCTGAAGCCATTTCGAGATGAAGCCGATCATCCTGAAAGCGCGGCATTCAAAAAGCGACCCATCGCACATAGTCTTTGGCTTTTGGTGTGTTTATATTTTGGCGTGTGGGCGCCCGCATGGCTGCGCAAGCGCGAGCGATAGATCGTGAGCAATAATTTTAAAATTCACACGCCATATGATGGTTCATCTCAGCCATTCACTATTGGCCTGTCGCAACTTGATGAGGCGCAGTGGTTAGATGAGGACGAAAATCTCAGTCGTTATCTTGATGAGAAGGTGAGTCTTTACAAAGCTTTGCCCGACCAAGTTCTTGTCAAGGATGAAGGCACACAACAGGCGCAAAATGAAGTGTTGGGGCTCATTCAGTCGCATGTGCTGAAGCACTTCCCAACAATTTATCGGCGGGATGAAAATGTGATGCGTGTTGCAGGCCAACACAAGGTGCAGCTTGATAATACTCGTCTCGGCCCGCTCGCTATCGCAGCACTTCTCGTGCAAGAAGATTTGGTGTTGATGCGCAAGTCAGATGATGGATGGAAACTCGTTGCAGCTTCTTTGTGTTTTCCATCAGCCTGGAACCTGCTCGAAAAATTTAGGAAGCCGCTTCACGAAATTCACGCACCCGTGCCAGACTTTGGCGGAGGTACGCGCAATGCCTCTCTCATCGCGCGCATGTTTGATAATCTCAGTCCGGCGCGATCAGTTCTGCGCTGGAACTGGTCGCTCTATGGTGACGACAAACTCTACCATCCGCTTTCTGACAATGGCTTGAAACGTCGTTTCGGTGACGGCGAAGACATAGCGGGCCGTGTGACTTTGCGGCTTGAGCGCCAGACGTTGCGCAAGCTGCCGCAATCCGGCGACATCCTTTTCACCATACGCATTTATCTCGATCCGCTGGAGGCGCTGGAACGCCATGCGGAAGGTGCATCTCTGGCCTTGTCCATCGAACGGCAGATCATGTCGATGACCGAGGAACAGATTGCTTATAAAGGCCTAGCCGATGAAAAGGCGCGGCTTTGTGCCCGCTTGCGCGAAATTGCGGCTCAGGCCAAAGAGCGCGTCTGATGACAGCTTCAAAAGCCAAGACTCTAGCCGAATTGCGCCATGCCATTGACGGCACGGATGATCAACTTATTGCCCTGTTTGCTAAGCGTTTTGAACTGGTGAAAGAAGTGGCAGAATTCAAAAAGGTCCATGGCTTGCCAGCGGCCATCCCTTCGCGCGTGGCCGAAGTGGTGAAGCGCGTGCGATTAGAGGCGGATGCGAAAGGGTTCTCACCCGAAACTGCCGAAAAGCTTTGGCGTCAGCTGATTTCAGACATGATCGAATTTGAAGAAAATCAGCTAAAGTAACTCGACGCCAAAGTTGTTTTGCGGCGCAATATGTTTTATAGAGATTGCGAAATCCCAACATTATGAGGCTGCTCATGTCGCTCGATTCGTTCAAATCCCGCAAAACTCTTAAAGTGGGAAAAAAGAACTATATTTATTACAGCCTGAAGGCAGCGGAAAAGAATGGCCTGAAGGGCATTGCGGCCTTGCCATTTTCAATGAAGGTGCTTTTGGAAAATCTGTTGCGCTTTGAAGATGGGCGCAGTGTAACCAAGAAAGACATTGAAGGTTTCTCAGCCTGGCTTTCTAATAAAGGCAAAGCCGATGCAGAAGTGGGCTTTCGCCCGGCCCGCGTGTTGATGCAGGATTTCACAGGCGTGCCAGCTGTTGTTGATTTGGCGGCGATGCGTGACGGCATGAATTTGCTGAAAGGCGAAGCTAAGAAGATCAACCCTTTGGTTCCCGTTGATCTGGTCATCGATCATTCAGTCGTGGTGGATTATTTCGGCAACAAGCAGGCCCTGGCTGCCAATGTGAAGCGCGAATATGAGCAGAATATGGAGCGTTATAAGTTCCTGAAATGGGGCCAGAACGCCTTTGAGAATTTCCGCGTTGTGCCGCCGGGCACGGGCATTTGTCACCAAGTGAATTTGGAATATCTGTCGCAAACCGTGTGGACGAAGCAGGAAGGCAAGCATACGATTGCTTATCCTGACACGTTGGTGGGCACGGATTCCCATACTACGATGGTGAACGGCCTTGGCGTGTTGGGCTGGGGTGTTGGGGGCATTGAGGCTGAGGCGGCGATGCTGGGCCAGCCGCAATCTATGCTTTTGCCTGAAGTGATTGGTTTCAAATTCACTGGCAAATTGCGCGAAGGCGTAACCGCGACTGATCTGGTGTTGCTGGTTACACAGATGCTGCGCAAAAAGGGCGTGGTGAGCAAGTTTGTGGAATTCTATGGCGAGGGCCTGAAAGCTTTGACGCTGGCAGACCGCGCCACCATCGCTAATATGGCGCCCGAATATGGGGCCACTTGCGGCTTCTTCCCGGTTGATGGTGTGACCGTTGATTATCTTAAATTCTCTGGCCGCGCCAAAGACCGCATCGCGCTGGTTGAAAAATACTGCAAGGCGCAAGGCATGTATGGTTCACCCAAAGCCGAACCCACGTTCACCGATACACTCAGCCTTGATCTCAGCACGGTTGTGCCGGCGATGGCAGGGCCCAACCGCCCCGAAAAATTTGCACCGTTGGACACGGTGAAATCTGGTTTCATTGCCGCACTTGAAGCACCGAAAGACAAAGCCGGATTTTCCAAGTCTGGTGAACAGGCCAAGCGCGTGAAGGTGGAAGGCAAAAACTTTGACATCGGCCACGGCGATGTGGTGATTGCTGCGATCACGTCTTGCACCAATACGTCTAACCCATCAGTGCTGATCGGCGCTGGGCTTCTTGCCAAGAAGGCCGCAGCGCTTGGACTGCAAGTGAAGCCTTGGGTGAAAACGTCGATTGCGCCGGGATCACAAGTTGTCAGCGAATATCTCAACAAGAGCGGCTTGCAGAAAGAACTCGACAAGCTTGGCTTCTATTTGGTGGGCTATGGCTGCACCACTTGCATCGGCAATTCTGGCCCGCTTGATGTGGCCATTTCAAAAGCCATCAATGACAATGGCATTGTGGCTTCGGCGGTCATCTCCGGTAATCGCAATTTCGAAGGCCGCGTTTCACCTGATGTGCAGGCGGCTTACCTTGCGTCGCCGCCACTGGTGGTGGCTTATGCGCTGGCAGGCTCCACGCAGATTGATCTGACGAAAGAGCCGCTGGGCACCGATAAAAAGGGCAAGCCCGTTTATTTGAAAGACATTTGGCCCACGAACAAAGAGATTGAAAAATTCGTGCGCAAGAACATCACGCCTAAAATGTTCAAGAGCCGTTATGCCGATGTCTTCAAAGGCGACAAGAATTGGCGTGGCGTGCCTGTGGCCAAGGGTGAAACTTATGCCTGGGATAACAAGAGCACCTATGTGCAGAACCCGCCCTATTTTGCGGACCTGCAAGCCACGCCGAAGGCCGTCACCAACATTGCGGCGGCGCGCGTGCTGGGCCTGTTCGGCGACAAGATCACCACTGATCACATCTCGCCCGCAGGCTCAATCAAAGCCGCTTCACCTGCCGGCAAATATCTCACCGCCAATGGCGTGGCGCCGATGGATTTCAACCAATATGGCACAAGGCGCGGCAACCATGAGGTGATGATGCGCGGCACCTTTGCCAATATCCGTATCAAGAACCACATGGTGCGCGAAGGTTCGCAAGGTGCGGTAAAGGAAGGCGGCCTGACGTTGCATCAACCCGATAAAACCGAAATGCCGATTTATGATGCCGCGATGAAATACAAAGAAGAAGGCGTGCCACTGGTGGTCTTCGCTGGTGTTGAATATGGCAATGGCTCATCGCGTGACTGGGCCGCCAAGGGCACAAATTTGCTGGGTGTTCGCGCCGTGATCGCGCAGAGCTTCGAGCGCATTCATCGTTCAAATTTGGTGGGCATGGGTGTTGTGCCATTGCAATTCAAGCAAGGCGAAAGCTGGGAGACCTTGGGCCTGAAAGGTGATGAGCAAATCACCATCAACGGCCTCGCTGAAGGCCTAAAACCCCGCGCCATGATGACCGTGGAGATCACGCGCGCTGATGGTTCCAAGACTTCAGCCGAAGTGCTGTGCCGCATCGATACGCTTGATGAGATTGATTATTATAAGAACGGTGGCATTTTGCAGTTTGTGCTGAGGAACATCGCTAAGGCTGCGTGAGTCTCACGGGATTTTGGGTAATTGAGAAACTAAGGTGAGATCGTTCCAATGAGTTTCCGAGAGCTCTTGGCACATTTCTAAATTGTTTCCATAGCGTTTGAGAGCGGCATAACTTGGGCAATCTTCAGAGTACTCATGAACAACTCGGACTTGATGTCCGTATTTTTCGCAGCAGGCTTTGATTTTGCCAATATTGCCTACTGTGAACCCGCTAGACTTGCTGAATGTCCGGCTCGATGTTGTTGTGACGATTTGGGAAAGTTGATCAAGGTGAGTCCCTGCGAAGTATTCAAGCCAATTGGCTGAAAGGTAGCCGTCGTCGTTATCTGTGATCTCAAACGCTTGTGGTATTATCGAAATGACACCCTCGGATTCAACAATCCAAACTTTCTTTATGTGACGTGCAATATGATTTTCATTTGCGATTGTTGCTGCTTGCATGAGCTATATAGCCTTCGGGTCTCCAAGCCTGCGTTACTTCAAAGAACCGATGAATTTTGGCCTCGCCTGATGCACGTTCTTTTTGAGACTCTATTGTTCTCGACAATACCCATTTCATCAAGTCATTTTTTGCTGCCTCAACAAAAAACCGATCATCTCCATCATGCCAAGCAGCAACAAAGTTTCCGTTTGGCGCTATTCCGAGCCCTGGCTGCCTTTCGGCGTTTATAGATACCAAAAGTCGGAGAAGCGTGTGGAAAGATGCCGCAGAAGGGATAGCATCTTCTTTTCCCCATTCTGAAGGATCGAGGAGATCCTGCACTCGTTTAATTAAAGCGCTTTTAAACTCCGGTTCAAAATAGCGCCCAAGAATTGCAATTTGCTCAAGAACCTTCACAAGCAGGTAGTTTAGTTCACCAAAATTACCAGCATCGGACTGCGACGATCCAATTGCGGCTGCTGAACTGAGTAGTTCTTGAATAGTGTTTTCACGACTGCTAGCGGCCAAGCTCGACCCAGCGGTGCCACTCGCAAGCTGGGCCAACATATTAGCTTTGAAGGTAGGATCAAGAATGGCAGCGGTCATTTTTTAAACAGTTCTCTTGCAGCGTCGGTAATGCTTGACTCGAAAAAGCTATTTTTGAGGTCGTGGCCTTCCTTGAGCAATTCATACAGTGATTCGTCAGATTTGGTTATTTGGGTTGAACCAATATCTATATCAAGTACTATTGATTGATGGTTCAGTATGGCGGGTTGGGCCTTGGCTACAGACAGGGTTAATTGCCATTGCCCAACGCCCAGAGGGCCACCGACGTATCGCATTTGGAGTTCGTTGGTTTTGGATCGCATTTTGTCTGGGATTTGGAAGATCGTGTTCAGATAGGTTGCCCAATCGATCTCATCATCTGGGCGCGCTGGCACGTCAAGCCGATTCACGAAACGAATCCCCAACCGGGCGGGTGTCAAACGACCACACCTTCGTTCCCAAATTTGTTTATCTCTTTTGAATCGTTCAATAAATTTGTCCCAACCTGGATATGATCCAATTATCGACACGCTGAAGTTGTTTGGTCCAATGGTTTGCTTTTCGTCGCCGTTTGGGCCTGTCAGAATAAGTCCGACGAGCCGTTGTTCGACGCGCAACCCACCATTTTGCATTTCAATGTCCAACATTGCGTTTGGTATGGGTGGCAACGGGTAATTGGGGGCGTTGTCTTTCTCCACTTCAACCAGTTTTTCTGGTGAAACATTGGTCGTGAACCTGATCTCTATGACAGCTTCTTGGATGGGTGGTCGTTTGTAAATCATGCGCCTAATGGCCAATATTGATGTTGACGTAATTGATCGAGGAGTGGGCCGATAATTTAGCTTATAGACCTGAAAGGTAAGTCATGCACATAGTTGGTTAAAAAACTGGCAGGTGCTGGGTAGTCTATTACCAGCGAAAAACAGGAAACCAAAATCCGTTCCCACGTCGTCTTCGTGCGCTTGCAAGTCTTGTGGGGGAGGTGGCTTGGAAATCTGAACCCAATGGTGGAGTATGGAGAGATATAGCCGTTCAACCGCGCGCTGTCAAGAACTATTTTCATATCAATAGAATATATTCCAACGCGTTGAAACTCGTCATAAAATTCTAAGCGTCACAAGCCTCTCGCAATCTCACCTTGGCCAAAGCGTAGCGCATTTTCCCTCATGCATGTCGCCTGTGAGCTTGGGCTTGAGAAAGTTTCTGCCAAGTCTATGCTGGCGCAATCGAAGGAGAATTCCATGGCTTATGTTGACGTGATGGTGTTGCCGTTTAAGGCCACGAATTTGAAGGCTTATAAAAAAATGGTGAAAGACAGTGCGGCCGCATGGAAACGGGCGGGCGCTGTGGGTTATCACGAGATGGTAGAAGACGATGTGAAGCCCGGCAAGGTCACTTCATTTCCGCAATCGGTGAATTTGAAGAAAGGTGAGAAAGTGGCTTGCGCTTATTTGATTTTTAAAAGCAAAGCGCACCGCAATGCCTGTTGGAAGAAGATGATGAAAGACCCATTCATTGCTGGGTTTGATCCGAAGAAAGTGCCGTTTGATGCCAGCCGTATGTTCTTTGGTGGGTTCAAGACTCTGATTCAATACTAGAGTCCAAAGTTTGGATCACTTCGTCCGTTTCACAAAATGCGAGACGGCAGATAATCAAAATGCTGCAACTGCATTTTTGCTGTGCTAGTTTGCGCCGTGTCGATGAAAGTATGCAGATGAAGAAGATATTTGAACACGCTGATGCCGCGCTAAAAGGTCTTTTGTTTGATGGGATGCTAATTGCCGCTGGTGGTTTTGGCTTGTGCGGTATCCCGGAATTGCTGATTGCGGGCCTTCGCAAAGCCGACACAAAAAATCTCACGATTGCATCTAACAATGCCGGTGTAGATGGATTTGGTTTGGGAATTTTGTTGGAGAACCGCCAAGTCAAGAAGATGATGTCGTCTTATGTGGGTGAGAATGCTGAATTCATGCGGCAGTATTTGCAGAAGGAATTGGAAGTTGAATTCAATCCGCAAGGTACCTTGGCCGAGCGCATGCGTGCTGGTGGCGCTGGCATTCCTGGATTTTATACACGCACGGGTGTGGGCACAGTGATTGCCGATGGCAAAGAGCACAAAGATTTTGATGGAAAGACCTATATTTTGGAACGCGCCATCAATGCTGATCTTTCGATCGTGAAAGCGTGGAAGGCTGATCCATCGGGCAATTTGGTGTTTCGTAAAACAGCGCGTAATTTTAATCCACCTGCGGCGACATGTGGCAAAGTGTGTGTGGCCGAGGTTGAAGAGATTGTGCCGCTGGGCTCACTTGATCCAGATAACATTCATTTGCCCGGCATTTATGTGCACCGACTTATTCAAGGTGAGCATGAAAGGCGCATTGAACAACGCACCGTGCGGAAGAGGGTTTAAGCTATGTGGGATCGTGATCAAATGGCGGCGCGCGCTGCCAAAGAATTGCAAGATGGATGGTATGTCAACCTTGGCATTGGCATTCCAACTTTAGTGGCCAATCATATTCCGCCGGGCGTGGAAGTGACGCTGCAATCTGAAAACGGAATGCTGGGCATGGGGCCATTTCCGTTTGAAGGCGAAGAAGATGCTGACTTGATTAATGCCGGAAAGCAAACGGTGACCACTTTGCCGCAAACCGCATTCTTCGATTCAGCACAGAGCTTTGCGATGATTCGCGGCGGAAAAATAAACATGGCAATCTTGGGTGCCATGGAAGTTTCGGAAGCGGGCGACATTGCGAATTGGATGATCCCCGGCAAATTGATCAAAGGCATGGGTGGAGCTATGGATTTGGTGGCTGGCGTGGCCAAGGTTGTGGTGGTTATGGATCACACCAACAAGTCTGGCGAAAGCAAAGTGCTGCCAGAATGCGAATTGCCGCTCACGGGCAAAGGTGTGGTTAACCGCATCATCACCAATCTTGGTGTGCTGGACGTGGTGCAAGGTGGATTGCGAATTGTTGAATGCGCCACTGGTGTGAGCGAGGACGATATTCGCAAGGCAACGAAAGCAAAGATTGTTAGTTAGGTATCGATAATACGCGTTGCAGGTTTTGCGCGTGAACTATTTCGTAAGGCTCAAAATAGTTCACCCATCCCATTTCAAGCGGGCCGGAAATGAGTTCCTTTAATGGCATTTTACGCAGCATCTCATCACTGCGGCAGCGCTTGAGAGTGCGAATATATTGTGATTGGGCTTTGATCAGGCCTTTGCTATATCCGCCTGCACCGATGACATCTGGTGCGCCGTGGTTTGGGAAAATAAATTCAGGGTTTAAGGCCCAAAGCCTATCCAACTCTCTCAGGTGATTATCAAAATGTTGCGGCTCTGCCACATAAGTTACCGTGTCTTCCATCGTGTCACCCGCTAGAAGCAATCCGTCATCTTCGCGCCAAACCAGTGAAGCGTCATCGGAATGGATGTTCGCCTCAATGAATTTGAGTTTCATATTGCCGAGTTGGAAATCCATCTCACCTTCAAAAATTCGGTTTGGCAAGATGAGGGGTTTGATTGCTGGCAGGCCATGAAAACTTCCATCCTCAATGCTTGCAAGGCGAAATTTCAAATGTGCCAATGTCTTCGCGTTGCTGATAATTTCGCAATCAGAAAAAGCTGATGTGCCTGCCACATGATCAAGATGCCAATGGCTGAGCAATACCGTGGTGTGTTTAACCCCGCGCCGTTCAAGATCAGCGCGTATGAAATTAGCATGTTCAACTGATACCTGAGTATCATAGACTAAAGCCTTGTTATCATTGATGAGAGCGTAGCTCGCTATGCCCAGTGAAAGTGCCCCGTCATCCACCCAGTTGGGGCCGGGCATGAAACGATAATCCGGAACGCGGCCATCATAATAAGCGGTGAGGCCAGAGGCGCAGTCGATTATGCGAAGCTGATTCACAAAAGATCCATTTGTTGTTTGGGTGGTGCCTGGGGCGGCGATGGTGGATGCGGTTTGCGAGCCCTTGGGCTTTCAACTTTTCTCATGATCCAGAAATCATCTGGCGGTGCTTTCAGTAAATCCTGCACTTGCTCATCGAGTGAAAGCCAACGCTCATAATCCTGTGGCTGGATCACCACGGGCGATCTGTCATCGATATTGGCGATCAAGGCAGTTGCTTCGGTCGTCAACATAGCTGCTGTTTCAAGTTCTGAACCATCAGCACCCATCCAATGTTCCCATATGCCGCCAAAGGTAAAGAATTGGTCTGCAGCCCGATGGATGAACCAAGCCTGTTTGCGTTTCTCGCCAACTTCTTGCCACTCATAAAAGCCGTCAGCGGGGATGAGGCAGCGGCGGCGGCGAATGGCATTTTTGAAGGACGCCTTTTCATAAACAGTTTCGCTCCGCGCGTTAATTAAGTGTTGGGCTTTCACCTCTTTAGCCCAACTAGGCACAAAGCCCCAGCGCACCAGAGTGAAGTGCCTTGCGCCATCAATTCCGGCACGCACAATCGCCATCGGGCTTGCGGGGTGCACATGTTCGCGCGGCGGAAACTGTGGTTGTTCCAGATATTTCAACAGGGCGCGGGTTTCGTCTGCCGTTTTACGAAATGAGTAGAGTGAACACATACATTGAAGATAAGCTTGAGCTCATGCCAAATCAAACACTCATCCTTGCTGCTTCTGCTTGCGTCTTTCGCGGGCGCCAAGTGTTGCTGGTGAAACGCGGGAATCCGTTGGGTCGGGGATTGTGGAGTTTACCGGGCGGAAAAATCGAACCGGGAGAAACAGCCGATGCGTGTGCCTTGCGTGAGGTTTTGGAAGAGACGGGAATTAGCGCCAGCCTTGTGGGGCTGGTTGGTAACTATGATATAGCTGCGGGTTCAATCCATTACTCGATTGCATGTTTTACGGCGTGGCATTTGAACGGTGAGCCGCATGCTGCAAGCGATGCGGTGGATGCTAAATTTATTGAGGTTGAAGATATTAATTTCTACCCCCTTGCGCCAAATACAAATGAAGCGGTTGCAGCGGCCTGCATATTGATGTGGGTTTAAATCAACTGCAAGGGAGCATGTTAACCCTCTTTTAAGTATAGTATTTTGGGGACAAAGCAATTCGCTAAGGTGCATCAACATCGCGAATCTGCGAGATCTTGGGGCCATGATGCAAAAACTTCCGCTGAACCAAATTGAACTTGAAGATGATGCTGAATACCCCGCCCAAGAAGAGAAACAGGCGGCGCTGCGTTATATTTTGGATGCTTGGGAAGAAGCGGTTTATGACGGCTTAGATCCTGATTGCATTGCCACGGCTGCGATTTTTGCTGCTTTATCAGATATGATTGCAACTTATGGCGAAGAGCCCGTAGCAACGATGTGTGAGCGTCTGCCGGAGCGCATTCGCAATGGTGAATTCACCGTTGCGCGTACCAAGCAGTAACTAGAGATTAACATCCACTACAACGCGGCCACGCACTTTGCCGGCAATGATTTCTGCGGCGATGCGCGGCACTTCGCTGAGGCCGACTGTTGTTGTTAGGTTGTGCAGCTTTTTCAAATCGAGATCGCGGGCCAATCTATCCCAGGCGAGTTGCCGCAAAGGCAATGGCGTTGAGACGGAGTTGATGCCGATCAAGCGCACCCCGCGCAAAATGAATGGTGCAACGGACGTTGGCAAATCCATCCCTTGGGCTAGGCCGCAAGCTGCAACGCTGCCTTCGGGTTGAATCTGCGAAAGCACATTTGCCAAAGTGGTGGAATCTACACAATCAATGGCTGCTGCCCAGCGGGTTTTGGCAAGAGGCTTGACGGGTGTGTTGATCTCCTGAGCATCAAGCACGGAATGAGCTCCCAGAGATTTCAAGAAATCGGATTCTTCTAAACGGCGCGTTGAAGCTGCAACTTTGTAGCCGAGCTTGGCCAAGAGCAAAATGGCGATGGAGCCTACGCCTCCTGCGGCACCTGTGACCAATACTTCGCCGTGCTCGGGCTTCAACCCCTGATTTTCAAGCGCCATTACACAGAGCATGGACGTGAAGCCCGCAACGCCCACAGCCATGGCATCTTCAGCTTTCCAACCTTTGTTGAGGGGCACGAGCCATTCGCCTTTCACACGCGCCACTTGGGCAAAGCCGCCGTGGTGATTTTCACCCACGCCCCAGCCGCCCAGAACCACATCGTCTCCGACTTTCCAACGGGAACTTGAGGAGCTTTGCACTTTTCCTGCGATGTCTATGCCGGGTATCAACGGGAACTGCCGAATGATCGGCGATTTTCCAGTGACAGCAAGGCCATCTTTATAATTGACCGAGGAATGCGATACACGGATGGTCACATCGCCAGGCATAAGTTGATCTTCGTTCAGGTCAACAAACGCGGCCTTCTGACCTGACTCAGTTTTCGAAACCAGAAGGGCGCGAAATGTGTTCATCATTAAAACCTCACCGGTTCGCCAAACGCTTTTGGTGCAATCTCACCTTGCCACATTGCCATGAGCCCACGCACATAAGTGCCAACGGGCCAGCCCTTCACCTTCACGCCGTCATAGGGCGTCCAGCCGCAGCGACTTTCAATCCATTGGTTTGAGATAGTTTCCGTGCGGGCCAAATCAACAATCGTAAAATCAGCATCATAGCCTTCTGCTATTCGGCCCTTATTGCGCAAATTGAAAATGCGTTGTGGGCCGTACGAGGTCAAATCAACGAAGCGCTGCAACGACAGACGGCCCTCATTTACGTGATTCAGCATAATGGGCACAAGGGTTTGCACACCCGTCATGCCGGAGGGTGACGCGGGATAGGGCTTGGCCTTTTCTTCGAGCGTATGGGGCGCATGGTCTGAACCCAGCACGTCGACAAGGCCTGAAGCAATCGCCGCCCACAGAGCCTGGCGGTGGCGGGCTTCGCGCACGGGTGGGTTCATTTGCATTTTGGTGCCAAGGTGCGCGTAGTCTTCGGCTGAGAGCGTTAAGTGATGCGGGGTTGCTTCCACAGTTGCCACGTCACGTGCCGCAGCCAACAAGGGTAACTCTTCAGCTGTGGAAATATGTAGCACATGGATGCGCTTGTTATGTTTCTTGGCGATGCGGATGAGTCGGGCGGTGGAGATCACAGCTGCCTCGTCATCACGCCAAATGGGATGGGAGGCGGGGTCATCAGCGCGTTGATATGAGACGCGGGCGCGAAGGCGGGCTTCATCCTCACTGTGAAAGGCGGCGCGGCGCGTTGTGCGGCTGATGATGGATTCAAGGCCTGCGTCATCGTCTACCAACAAATCACCGGTTGAAGAGCCTGCAAAAACTTTAATGCCAGCCGAGCCTTCCAAAGATTCAAATTCTGGAATGTGATTGAAGTTCTCTCTCGTGCCGCCAACGTAAAAGGCGAAATCGCAAAACATGCGGTGCCTTGCGCGGATCACTTTGTCGGCCAAGGCGGCAGCCGATGTGGTTTCGGGTTTCGTGTTTGGCATTTCGAAAACGGCAGTCACCCCACCCATCACAGCCGCGCGGCTTCCGGTTTCTAAATCCTCCTTATGGGTTGCACCCGGTTCGCGGAAGTGGACTTGTGAATCGATAACGCCGGGCAAAATGTGCAGATTGGTGCAGTCTAAAGTCTCAGCGGCTGCGCAATGCGTGACATTGCCAATGGCCACGATCTTGCCACTTGCAACGGCGATATCGCCTTTGGCAATGCCGCTGGGGCTGGCAATAGTTCCACCTTTCAAAATTAAGTCAACTTTTTGCACGTGGTGGAATCCTTGCCTCTGCTTGGTTCATCTCGTAAAACGAATACTAACCCATGGCAACCATGCAAACATTCAGCCCCCACAGCCTTGCCCACCGCGCCGTTATCGCTTTGCGCGGAGAAGGCATTTTAGTCTTTTTACACAATATCTTAACCTGCAATGTTGAGAATTTGATTCAGGGTCAAATAGCTTATGGCGCGTTGCTTTCGCCACAAGGCAAAATTCTGCATGATGTGTTTGTGCACCCGGTTGATCACGTCGTAATGATTGATTGCAACAAAGACGCCGCTGATGATTTAATTGCAAAACTCAAACTCTATCGGCTGCGCGCAAAGTTTGAAATTATGCTGCGTGAAGATCTTGCGGTTGTTGTTGGCCTTGGCACTGCACTTGATCCACGTCATCATTCCCTCGGACACCGCGGCATATTTGCACGCGGCGAACATTATGCTGGCGCTGCCTATGATGATCTAAGATATGCTATTGGCATTGCCGACAGCGCTGAAATCGGCAGCGGAAAATTATTTCCGCATGAGGCCAATTTTGATCTTCTGGGTGCCGTAGATTTCAAGAAGGGTTGCTATATAGGGCAAGAGGTTGTGTCGCGCATGCAGCACCGTGGCACGGCACGCAACCGCATTTTTCCGGTGATGTTTAAAAATGATCAGCTCACGGATGAAATTCGCATCGGGGAAACGCTTTTGGGTGAAGTTCTGGGCAGAAGGGGCAGGGCCGCTCTGGCTCTGATCCGCACCGATCGTTTGGTCGACGTTGGTGCAACGCCTGATATGAACATCACCAAGCCAGATTGGATGAAAATATGACGGCGTTGCAACATGATGACGGCATTTGCCGTTGTGGTTGGTGTGGCACTGATCCAGTCTACGTTTATTACCATGATACTGATTGGGGGGTGCCGGAATATGATAGCCGTGCCCTGTTTGAAAAGCTGATCTTGGACGGTTTTCAAGCTGGCCTATCTTGGATTACCATTTTACGGAAGCGCGAGAATTTTCGCGCGGCCTTTGATGAGTTCAAGCCAGAGGTTATCGCTCGCTACAATTCGGCCAAAATCGAAAGCCTGATGCAGGATGCAGGTATCGTGCGCAATCGATTGAAGATTGAGGGTGCGGTAGCCAGTGCCAAGGCCTATCTGGAAATCAAGGATTTTTCG
>JAYVOQ010000158.1:0-12146 GCA_043757845.1 Hyphomicrobiales bacterium
TCCGTTGCGGCTACCATTACGCCACGCCCGCAAGAGCAAAGCCCGCAAAAGTTGGAGACTTTTGCAAAAAGGATTTGCTCCAAACTATAAAAATGGTGCACTTCGCCTTGGGCCGATTCCGGCTAAAGGCGAAGTGCACCATGGGCTCATAGGCGAGACGCTGAATCTTGACAAGCGTGACTATTCAAGAGAGTTTGCGCAAACAACCGATCAGGAAAAAATGGAAACGCTGTTCTCGCCTTATGACTTAACCGAACACTTGTCTTTTCTGGTGATCGCTATTTCCTATTTCCTCACCAACATGTTTTGGCTGCGAACGGCTGCTGTTATTGGGCTGGCTTTGGAAATTCTCTATTTCACCATCACGCGCCAAAGCCTCACCGCCGGCCTGCCGTGGGACATCGTCTTCATCCTCATCAACCTTTACGAACTGGCTTTATTGCTGCGCGAACGGGCCATGGCAAAACTGCCCCTAGCCGATGCGCCCTTGCTGCGCCGCGCTTTTGAAGGCTTGGATGATGCGCAAATTGCAAAATTGCTGCGCGCCGCCGATTGGCGCGATGTGACGTTGGGCGAAGTGATCACCAGGCAAGACGCGCCAGTGGAAGCGCTTTATTTCATCCTTTCAGGGCGCGCCAAGGTTGAAGTGGATGACCAAACCATCGCGCACCTTGATCATGGCAGCTTCATTGGTGAAATTGCTTACCTCACTGGCAATGCCGCTTCCGCCCGTGTGGCGATGGACCAAGCCGGTCGGTTGCTGGCCTTCTCACGGGTGCGCGTGGCCAAGGTTACGGCCGGTGATAAGCAAATCTCCGGAATTCTTTATCAAGTGCTGGGACGCGATTTAGCTTTGAAAATGCGCCAAGCCAATACCCGGCGCGTGTTGGATAGCCAAAACACAGTTGGGCAAACCTAAAGCGCATAGCCACTTTCACGCTTGCAAGTTTGGTAGCCGCGACCTAGTCTTCAGCAGGGGCTTTGCTATCGAGGGGATCCATATGGGCCGCCTAATCGCATTCATTTTTCTGGCGTTTATCGCATTGGCAAATTTTGCGGCGGCGGAAACCATTGCCACAGTGGCGGGCTTTGCGGGCAATCCAACGATCAATGGCAAAGTCATCACCGCCAACGCCGCAGTAGCGGAACACGACAAAATCTCCGTTTCGCTTGGCAATGTGCAGCTGGTTTTTAAAGACGGCACCAAGTTGGTGGTGGGCGAAAGTTCAACCTTGGTCATTGAAAAAGTTCTGATGAACGGCGGCAGCAGCGCCAGCAATTTCGCAGTGGATGCGTTGCGCGGAACATTTCGCTTCATCACCGGGCGCAGCGCCAAAGCTGCCTATAAGATTCAAACCGCCAATTCCACAATTGGCATTCGCGGCACTGGCTTTGACTTCTGGGTGACTAACGATACCGGCGTTGTGGTGCTAGAAGGCAAAGTGCGGCTGTGTCGCAAAAACGGCAAATGCACAGACATTGATGCGCAATGCCACGGGGGCGTCGCCCAAACGGGCGGTTCCAGAGCCTTGCAAGGTTTTGAGCTTTCACAAAGTATCCGCAACCATTTGCCTTATATTTTAGATCAATCCCGCTTGAAACAGCCGTTTCACCTCGCCACGCAACTGTGTGACAGAGTGCTGAACCTCACAACCGAGGGCGGTGGTTCCGCGGGGCCAAAGCCTTCTTGCGGGTCGCGCAATAATAAATGCTAGAGCGTTTTGATGTTTCACAGAAACATCAAAATCGCCCTAGGTCAGGTATGTTTCATACAGCAATGATTTGAATGGATCGAGGCACAAAAATTCAAAATATGCGGCTGCTTCGTGCCCTAATTCTTGCACTCGCAGTGTCGGCGGCCCTGTGTTGGTTGCGCTTAAGTGACCCCGCCCCAGTGGCCAGCCTGCGGGCTTCAGGTTTTGACTTGCTGCAACAACTCTGGCCTCGACAACAGAATGCCCAACCCGTGGTCATCGTCGATATTGATGAGGCCTCTCTTGCGCACATCGGCCAGTGGCCCTGGTCACGCGACAAATTGGCGAAGATGGTTGATAACCTCAACAGCATGGGCGCGAAAGTGATCGCCTTCGATATAATCTTCCCGGAGGAAGACCAGCAATCGCCTGCTCTTTTTTTTAGAAGGCCTGAATTTGTTGAAATTCAGAAGAATATCTTTCCCGTTTTAGCAGATACAGATGCGCTGTTCGCCAACGCAATCAACAACGCCAACGTGGTGATGGCGGCCGCACAAGTCACCTTATCACAAGCACCACCTTTATCCATTGCCAAGGCTGGCTTCAACCTTCGCGGCGCCGCCACACCTTTGGCAGCTCCATTGCTGCCAAATCTGGTCAGCAATCTGCCAAAAATCAATGAGGCAGCCAAAGGCATTGGCCTCATCAATCTGGACTTGGCATCAGAGTCTGGTGTGGCACGAAGCGTGCCCATGCTGTGGAGCAATGGGAAAAGTTTTTTGCCAAGTTTTGTTCTTGAAATTTTACGTGTGTCGCAAGGTGAATCATCTTATCTGATCACTGGATCCCCAAACGTTGCTAACGCCTTAGAGTCCGTCCAGATTGGTAAACTTGAAATTCCAATAAACGAAAATGGCACCTTCCAAATTTACTATCGGCCAGAGCAGACCGAATCTTATGTCTCTGCTGCCGCATTGCTTGACACTAAATCAGATGATTCACTGCGCACCAAAATAGATGGAAAATTGGTATTAATCGGAACCTCGGCAGCTGGCTTAGGAGATCGTCATATTTCCACCCTTGGCGAAACACTGCCCGGCGTTTCAGTTCACGCACAAGCCATTGAACAAATCCTTGGCGAACAATTTCTAAAGCACGGTGAAGTGATAAGCCAGCTTGAGTTGGTTTACATTGTGATTGCAGGTTTGCTGCTGGCGATCCTATCCGTATTGACCCGACCAGCTTTATTGCTCGCCGCTTGGGGCGCAACAATTGTGTTCACACTTTACAGTATAACAGTTGCCTTTCGAAATTACGGGTTGCTGTTTGATGCAACCTTTCCGCTGCTGGCATCAGCATTGCTTTTCTTAAGTCTATTGGCCCTGAAATTATTCATCACCGAACGCCAAGGTCGCAGTTTGCGCTTCGCCTTCAGTCATTATCTATCAACTCCGCTGCTGCGTGAGATTGAGCGCAATCCAAAAGCTTTGAAACTCGGCGGTGAGCAACGCGATATCACCGTGATGTTTGTGGATATTAAAAACTTTACACCGATGACAGAAAAGCTTGCGCCACAGGATTTGGTTTCACTGATCAACCAGGTTCTTTCACTTTGCACCTCAGCTATACTCAGTGAAAATGGCACACTGGACAAATACATCGGCGATGCGGTGATGGCGATATGGAATGCGCCAATTGATATTTCACAGCATCAGTTTTATGCCACCGTCGCTGCCCTCAAAATACAAGAGGCCCTAACCACACTTAATCAACAGCCGCACGTCTTGACCTTGCTAAACGACGCCAAGCTTAGTCCAATCGGCGTTCGCATTGGTATTGCGTCAGGCCTTGCAACAGTTGGGAATATGGGTTCCGCGCAACGTTTTGATTATTCGGCCTTGGGCGAACCCGTCAACATGGCCGCGCGTGCCGAGCAAGCTTGCAAACAGGTGAATGCTGATATTGTAATCGCTGGAGAACTGCGTGACAAAAGCCAAACCCTGTCTAGCTTGGACGCAGGCAGGCTTTCATTCAAAGGGTTGGCCAAAAAAGTGCAATGCCATGCCGTCTTTGCAATAAGTCGAAGTGATGCCCACAAGCGGGCCGCCATGGCATTATATAGCTTTCAATCTGGCGCAAAATTATTACAACCCAAATTGGCAGAAGTTTACGTGCCATTTATCGTCGGCTTGGCCGCCAGGCGCCCAGACTATGGATTAAAAAACTAAGGCGTGGCCTTATGGGTGATGGGCGCTTTGAACTGCAACTCCATATCCCAAGGCAAATAAATCCATGTATCTTGGCTGACTTCAGTCACAAACGTGTCAACCAATGGCCTGCCTTGGGGTTTGGCATAGACGGCAGCAAAATGCGCCTTTGGCAAAATTTCGCGCACAACTTTGGCGGTTTTGCCGGTGTCCACCAAATCATCGACAATTAACACACCTGCCCCTTGGTCATCACCGATGATAAATGAACTGACAGGTTTCAAAACGCTAACTTCACCTTGCTTATCATAATCATATGATGCGACACCCACAGTCTCGATCACCCGAATGCCAAGTTCGCGCGCAACAATGGCTGCCGGCACTAGACCTCCACGTGTAATTGCAACTAAAGCGCGAAATTTTCCAGAAGAAGACAACCTCCACGCTAGTGCCCTTGCGTCTCGGTGGAATTGATCCCATGAAACTGGGAAGCTTTTCTGCCATTTCTCGTCCATTGCCGCACCGATCCCACAAAAAATGCCAATAAAACTGTGGTGAAGCGTAATCTTTAATAAAGATCAACACTTGTTTCACCTTTTGCCACGATGATCACTCGCAGAACTGATTGAGTGGGCAAGAAAATGATTGACGCATTAGTGACGGCCTTCGAACTGGCAAATGTAGACGTGATGGCAATCAAACTGCCGGAAGCCATAGTGTGCGAAGTGTCGTCTGCCTTGTTGGCAAAATGGAACTGTCAGCGCAGCGACATCGTAGGCAAGCCCTTAATGAAGTTTGGCTCGGCAGTATTATCTGCCCGTCACTTGGCCCCGGATCCACGCCAACCCAACCAAAGCATCATTGAAGTCAACTACGCGCCGCCATTGGGCAGCCACATCAAATCTATGTTCCGCACGCAAATCATCGGCGAAGGCGAACAAGCGCAAATGTTGCTGATTGGTCAACAAAGCTCCACAGAACATATGGAAAATGCGATTACCACAGAGCGCCGATTAAATTTGGCTTTGCGGTCTGGCGGCTATGCGCTTTGGGATCATGACTACGAAACCGGCGAAACCTATAACTCGCCCGAAATGTTTGAGATATTTGGCGGTCATGTCGGTGATCGTCCACTCGACTATATGTCTTTCAACACTTTGGTGCATCCAGAGGATCTCTCTAAAACCATCGATGAGAAAATTCGCACTTCGCCGTTTGGCACAGATATTTATCAAACCAGGTACCGCGTCAAAACCCGCAGTGGCAAATACGCTTGGATTGAGTGCCTTGCAGGCTTAGTGCGCGACCCGGCCACGGGCCGTCCCAAAAAATGCGTAGGGCTGTGCCGTAACATTGACAACGAAATGTTGACCTTGGACCGGCTGAAGAACTCCGAACTGATGTTGAAACGCACGCAAGCAGTTTCACACATCGGTTCATTTCGTTTGCGTGTGGAAAGCAATGTGTCGCGCCTCACCGCAGAATTAGCCGCCATGATTGGCTTGGCTGACGCCATGGTTCACCCCAACCTTGATACACTGATCAAGATGATTGAGCCCGCTGACCGCGAAAAATTCAATGAAGGTCTAGAGCTTGCTAAAATCGGCAAGCAAGTGAAAAACCTTGAAATCGCGGTTAAAACCAAAAACGGCGATATGGAATGGTTTGCCGTCACGATGGAGCCCGAACGCGGCGATAACGGTGCCATCGAAAACATCTTTGGTGCCTGCCAGCAAGTAACCGAACGCAAAGCCCTTGAAAGCAAATTCCACCAGGCTCAAAAAATGGAAGCAGTGGGCCAGCTGACAGGCGGCATTGCGCATGACTTTAACAATCTTCTGATGGTTGTGATGGGCAATCTCCAACTCGTTGAACAATTCGTACAAGGTGATGAGCGTGCCTTGAAACGCATTCGCGCGGCAATTGACGCGGCAGACAAAGGCTCAGACCTCACGCGCCGCATGTTGGCCTATTCACGCCAGCAACCGTTGCACAACCGCGATTTGGAAGTAAACGATCTGCTCTTATCCATGCAAGACTTGCTCAAGCAAGCACTGACAGCTGGGGTTGATTTGAACATTATACCGACGCCCGAGATCTGGCCCATTAAAGCCGATAAAACAATGCTTGAAACTGCGGTTCTCAATCTTGTTATCAACGCGCGTGATGCCATGGGCCCTAAGGGCGGGAAATTGATTATTGAATGCGCCAATAGAACAATAGACGCAGAATATGCCAGATCTAATGAAGATGTTGAAGTGGGCGACTATGTAGAACTGGCTGTCACTGACACAGGCTCAGGCATAGCACCGGAAAACATCGAAAAAGTGTTTCAGCCGTTCTTCACCACCAAAGGGCCGGAGGCCGGGTCAGGCTTGGGCCTTTCAATGATCTATGGCTTTGTGAAGCAATCTGGCGGCCACGTAAAAATATATTCTGAAGTGGGCATCGGCACCACTGTAAAAATTTATTTGCCGCGCCTCACCGCCAAGCCACAATTCCAAGCGCCACAAAAGCTTGCCGAAGCGGCAAAGCCGGAAGCACTCATTGCGGCGAACGATACCGCTCCGCTTACGCGCAAGATGAAAGTGTTAGTAGTGGAAGATAATAACGCGGTGCGTGAAGTGGCCGCTGCCATGGTTGAAGAAATGGGTTTTGAGGCCATCACCGCCAGCAGTGGCCCCGAAGGTTTGAGATCAATTGAAGCCAATCCCGATATTGATCTTGTATTATCAGACGTGATCATGGCTGGCGGAATGAATGGGCCAGAAATGGCATTGAAAGCTATGAAAATTCGCCCCGAACTCAAAATTTTATTCATGTCTGGTTATGCGCCAGGGTCTGTTCGCCAAATGCAAGATTTGCCGGACACCATTGATTTGGTGAACAAGCCCTTCACCAGAAGGGACCTTACGGAGAAAGTGAAGAAGGCTTTATCTATTGAGCAAGCGGCCTAAAGCCCGCAAGGCACATTGACCCACAGCCCCAGCATTGCCATATTAGGCGGCATGAGCATGACTGAATCCCTACCTCATATTAAGCTGCATGGAAAAGAAGCCTTTGCAGCAATGCGCAAAGCAGGCGCTTTAACAGCTTTAGCCTTAGACGAAGTGTCCCCCATGGTGTGCGATGGCACAACCACACAAACCATCGATGATTTCTTTATGGACTTTGCTGAACAGCACCACGCGCTGCCCGCCACTTTGAATTACCGCGGCTATCGTAAAGCCTGTTGCACCTCGATCAACCATGTGGTGTGCCACGGCATTCCGAGCGAAAAACTATTGCGCAGCGGCGACATTGTGAACGTTGATCTCACCTTGATTGTTGAAGGCTGGCACGGCGACAGCAGTCGCATGTTTGCTATTGGTGAAATTCCACGCGCCGCAGAGCGACTGATTGACGTTACCTATGAAAGCCTGATGCGCGGCATAGCTGAGGTGAAGCCCGGTGCCCATTTGGGCGACATTGGCCATGCCATTCAAACTTATGCTGAAAGCCAGCGTTGTTCTGTGGTGCGTGATTTCTGTGGACATGGCTTGGGCCAAGTTTTTCATGATCACCCCAATATCTTGCATTATGGCAAGCGCGGTGAGGGTGCAAAGCTCAAACCCGGTATGATTTTCACCATCGAGCCCATGATCAATTTGGGCAAAGCCCACGTCAAAATTCTAAGCGATGGCTGGACAGCGGTCACCAGAGACAAATCTCTGTCCGCGCAATTCGAACATACCGTTGGCGTAACCGAAACCGGCGTTGAGATTTTCACGCTGTCGCCCGATGGCTTTCACAAACCACTTTTCAAGACGTAATATATGCCAAAACTGGGGCCGGGCAAAGCATTAGCGGAAGAGACAGGCAACCCAAAGGGTTTGGAAGATTTCTCGTCCATCATCAGCCCCACCGGACACCGTGAACGCTTGCGAGATCGGTTTCGCGTTGGTGGGCCCACAGCCCTGCCCGATTATGAACTTCTAGAAATGGTGTTGTTTCGCGCCATCAAGCGCGGTGATACCAAGCCTTTGGCCAAAATGTTGCTGGCGCGCTTTGGTTCATTTGCAGAAGTGATCAGCGCACAGCCTGAACGATTGCAAGAAGTGAAAGGCGTTGGCCCCGCAATCATCACCGAACTTAAACTGATTCAAGCCGCAGCTTTGCGTTTAACGAGAGCTGCAATCATCAATCGCCCTATGCTGGCCTCTTGGAATGCCATCATTGATTATTGCCGCGCGGCCATGGCCTATGAAGACATTGAAAGTTTCCGCCTGCTTTTCATAGACAAGAAAAATCAACTGATCGCAGATGAAGTGCAACAGCAAGGCACCGTGGATCACACACCAGTTTATGCACGTGAGGTGATCAAGCGGGCCTTAGAGCTTTCCGCATCAGCCATTATCATGGTGCACAACCATCCATCCGGTGATCCCACGCCGTCTTATGCGGATATCGATATGACAAAAAAAATCATTGCAGCCGGTGATAAGCTGGGCATTTTGGTGCAAGATCACATTATCATCGGCAGAAAAGGCCATGTTAGCCTGCGCAATTTGCAAGTGATCTGAGAAAAGTGCCGCACATGCCCATTCAAATTCTACCTTTGGCGGAAAATCAAAAGCACCAATGGTATCCCCTGTGGCGCGGCTATCAAGCTTTTTACAAAACCGATATTCCCGAAGCCGTCAGCGATGTCACTTGGGCGCGGCTGCTTGATGAAAGCGAACCAATGGGTGGAGCCTTGGCCTGGTCTGATGGCAAGGCCATTGGTCTTGTGCATCACATTATGCACCGCTCATGTTGGACGGTGGGTGATTATTGTTATTTGCAAGACCTGTTCGTGGTTGATAAAGCACGTGGGGCCGGAATAGGCCGCAAGTTGATTGAGTACGTTTATGACTATGCCAAAATCCAAGGCTGTTCAAACGTCCATTGGTTGACCCATGAAACCAATACCGATGCCATGAAGCTTTACGAAAACATCGCATCGCGTTCAGGCTTTATTCAATATCGGCATTTGCTCTAACTTTGATTTGATGGCGGCCAGCGCTTCAGGCGTGTCTGCATCCAACATGATGCCTTCATGCTCCACCGCAATTTCAACGAGAGCCTCGCGTCTTGTTTCTAATAGACCACGCGCGCCCCTATCACCTTCCAATGCCAATAAAGAGGCGAAATGTTCTTGGCCCCAGAGAACTGGGTTGCCCAATTTGCGCCCCTGTGCGGGTGCAATCAATGTGCGGCCTTCTTCAACATCAAAAGCCGCCATCATGCGCTTCATATCATCGGCGCGGATGAGCGGCATGTCACCAAGGCAAACGAAAGCCGCATCAAAATTCTGCACGGCACGAATGCCCGCTTTAATGGAACTGGCCAACCCATCCGCAAAGGCTACATTGTGAACGAACCTCACCCCAGCACCAGCCAGAGTAGATTCAATTTCTGCCCGCTGATGGCCAGTCACAACCACAATCTCATCAACGCCTGAAGCCTTAATCTGTGTCACAGTCTGCGCCAGCAATGGCTTTCCGGCCAGCTCAGCCAACAGCTTGTTTGCCCCCATGCGCGTGGATTGACCCGCAGCTAAAACCACGGCTGCAATGCGCAGCCGCGTGGGAACTTTGAGCGTGCCCTCGCGCGGCTGAGGGCGCGAAGCAATTTCGGCCAATAAACCGCCCGCCCCCATGGCCATCACATCCTCACGTGTAACTTTCAATCCGGCGCACAAGCGGTTCAAAACAAGGTCAAATCCATTGGTTTTAGATGAGCGCGCGCAACTGGGAACACCAATCACGTCAACAGCCCCTAACTGCCCCAGCATCAGCAAATTACCAGGGTCTACCGGCATGCCCAAATGGATCACCCTGCCTTTGGCCGCTTTGAGCGCGGCGGGCACCACGTCGGCGCGGTCCACGATGGCTGAAGCACCAAAAACCAAGATCGGCGAAAGTCCGCGCACCTTCATCGCCGCAATGGCCTTGGCCGTGGCCGCAATTTGATGCGCCACAACTGCCACAGCGGCAAGCGTGGATCCTAGGCGAGCCAACCGTTCGGCAATGGCCTTTTCAGATTTGATGACATGCGAAGGTTTGGTGGAAGGTGTTTGCGTAATAATCAATCCAACCCGCAGCGCCTTGAACGCCGCCACGCGCACCAGCTTCTTTGATTTCAACAGGCCCAGAACCTTTTTCATGGCAGCGGCAGGTGCCGCATAGGGAATGATCTTTACAGTGGCCAACATTTGCCGCGGTGCCACCACCTCGTAAGACTTTAACGTGGCCACCGTGATGGCCTCATGTACGCGGTTCAACTTATGCAGCAACGCTTCATCCACCATGACCAGTCCGCCAACATTAGCGTGCAGATTTGCCCTTCCGGTAAACGGTGATTGCGTAGAAACGCCAAGCCAACATATGGCTTTTGCAATTGCAGCAGCGGCCTGATCTTCAGGCACATCACGTTTCGACAGTTGAGCCGTAAGAACTTCTGCAATACCTTGCTGCTTTAATCGCGCAAGATCATCCGCCACAAGCTTGCGACCCTTCTTCAAGCCGCCCGTTGAGTGAGCCAGAACCGCTCCTAAAGCCCTCTCAGATTTCAGCAAACCAAATTTCATGAAAGGCCAAGGCGCAGAGCCTTGGTCATTTCCGCCATCACGGAAATGGCAATTTCGGCAGCACCCACAGCGCCAATCGAAAGCCCAATCGGGCCGCAGATACGGGCGCGAACCGTTTCATCAAACCCCATTTTGGCCAACCGTTCGTGCCGCGCCGCTTGGGTTTTCTTTGAACCCAAAGCGCCGATGTAAAACACCGCAGACTTCAAAGCCAACTCCAACGCCGGATCATCAATCTTTGGATCATGGGTCAGCGCCATAAACCCCGTGCGGCCATCTAAACCGATTTGGGGCAAAACGTCTTGCGGCCAATCGGCATGAAGCGAAACTCCCGGAAAGCGCTTATCCGTAGCAAAAGCTCCGCGTGGATCAATCACGATAACATCATAGCCGCAAGCCTGCGCCACAGGGATAACACTTTGCGCAATAAGCACCGCGCCAATGATCACCAAACGCAGTGGCGGATTGTAAACCGCAAAAAAATCATCTCCTGCCATGCCAGACTTGTCGAAGCGAAACGCTTTTTCCAATTCGCTGTCCGCTGCTGCTTCGGCACGCGCAACCAATTGTTGTTCCCCCGTCTTGGTGTTCGTCACAACCGCCACGCCACGACGCTGTTTGCGGGCCTCGACTAAGTGCTGGAGCAGTTCAACTTTCACGCCACGGCCTCAATATAAATTTTAATACGCCCGCCACAAGCCAGCCCTACGCGCCAAGCGGTTTCATCAGCAACACCAAATTCTAAAATCTTGTGGCCGCCGGTGCTGATCAACGTTTGCGCCTGCGATATAACTTCACCTTCCACACAACCGCCAGAAACCGCACCCTCAAAATGCCCTTCAGCGTCCACCACCAATTGGCTGCCCACAGGCTGCGGCGCCGAACCCCAAGTTTCAACCACAGTGGCCAGCGCCACTTTGCGTCCTTGTTTTAGCCAATTTGAAGCAGTTTCAAGTGTGTTCATTGCGTTTTGGCAATCCGTTGACAATCTCCATACTCTAGGCATCCGTCAGCAGTTCGGCAATGCGGCACTTCGCAGGGGGCTTTCGACATTTTTTGCAGAGTGGATGAAACTAGTTCAGCTTTTGCACCGTATATATTCCAGGAGGCTCCAATGAAGCGCTTGTTCCTGTTTTTAGCTATCACCTTCGCCGCGGTTCCGGCCTTGGCGCAAGATAACCCATCGGCCAATGAGGCCTACAAGGCCATCATCACCCACCAGCTGAAAGCCATCTCTCAGGATGATGCGGCAACGGCTTATTCCGAGGCCGCTCCCAATGTGCAAAAGATTTTTCCATCACCTGATATATTCATGAGTATGGTGCGTGGCGGCTATCCTGCGGTTTACCGCAACAAACAATTTAGTTTCGGTGAAGCGGGCATAGACCCCAGTGGCAGGCCATTCCAAAAAGTCGAAATTCTGGGCATGGACGGGGTTCGCTATGAGGGCATTTATTTTATGGAACGCCAACCCGACGGCTCATGGAAAATCTCAGGCGTGGTCATGGCCCAAGTGGAAGGTTCTGACGCTTAGTCAGAACCTAGCTGTTTAGTTCCGCGATTTGATGGATTGGATTTAGTTTGAATCTTTCTGGTTCATTTGTCCAGCATTTGCAGATGTATTCGTAAGGTGTG
>JAYVOQ010000159.1:0-3235 GCA_043757845.1 Hyphomicrobiales bacterium
CAAGTGTGATTCATGTCAAAAATCTTAACAAGTATCGGTTTGATGTCAGGAACTTCGCTTGACGGAATTGATGTCGCATTGGTCAAAACGGATGGTGAAAAGCTGGTCAAGCGCGGGCCGTCAGCGACATTTTCTTATGAGCAGAAACAGCAAGACGTCTTGCGGCAAGCTTTGGTGGATGCGGTTGGTATTACAGAACGGAATCAGCGACTTGGCAATTTGCTTTCAACTGAAAAATTACTCACAGACTGGCACTCGAATGCAATCCGGCAGTTTCTTGAGGAAAATCACCTAAAAGCTTCAGATATCGACGTAATTGGCTTTCATGGTCAGACTGTTATTCACAAACCCAATCAGAAGCTGACCGTTCAGTTAGGAGACGGTGCGGCGCTGGCAAAAGCCACTGGAATTGATGTTGTATACGATATGCGTGCAGCCGATGTGGCGGCTGGCGGGCAGGGTGCGCCCTTGGTTCCAGCTTATCACCGTGCATTAGCGAAGGAGGCACCGATTGCATTTGTGAATATCGGTGGCGTGGCTAACGTTACTCATGTGGCGCCTGATGGTTATATAACTGCATTCGACACGGGCCCCGGCAACGCTTTGATCAATGATTGGATAAAAAAACACACTCAGGCGAATTTCGATGCCGGTGGAGAAACGGCGGCAAAGGGGCACATATCTGTTGTTCATTTAAAAGCGGCACTCGAAAATATATATTTTTCAAAAAGGCCACCAAAATCATTAGACCGAAACAGTTTTACAAATCTTGATTTTTCAGGGCTCAGTTTAGAAGATGGTGGGGCAACACTTACTGCATTCACAGCCCACTCAATTGCGCGAGCAGCAAACTGGTTTCATGAACCACCCGCAAAATGGGTGATCTGTGGCGGTGGCAGACACAACGCAACTTTAATGCAGATGCTGCGCGAGATATTGCCGAACGTTGTAAGTGCGGAAGATGAAAATCTAAATGGCGATAGCATGGAGGCCGAGGCTTGGGCCTATCTGGCCGTGCGATCATTGCGCGGATTGTCGATTACTTTTCCAAGCACGACCGGTGTGAAGGTGGAATTAACAGGTGGTGTTCTGGCGAAAGTGAATTAGACGATTTGCATCGCCAATGCGGCAGCACCTACAAGCCCCGCATTGTCGCCAAGCGCAGCGAGCACGACTTCTACATTTCGAAATGCGGGCATAGCGTGTTTTGTGATTTGCGAACTGATGCCAACCATCATCAAATCAAGCGCAGATGAAAGCCCACCCCCAACAATTAGGATTTCAGGGCTGTAAAGATGCAACAAACTTGCAAAACCATAGCCCAACCATTCAGCCTCTTGATCTACTAATGCTTTGGCTTTTGCGTTTCCGCTGCGGGCCAGTTCAACAGCTTGCTTGCCGTCATTGAAGCCAAGTTTTTGCGCTGCAATTGAAAAATTAGTAGCTGATGCAACGGCTTCAAAACAACCACGTCCACCGCAGCCACAAATGGGGCCGTTTGGGTCAATCATCATGTGGCCAACATGGCCTGCCATGCCCAGCCTTCCATGCATCAGATGACCGTCAACCACCACGCCACCACCAATGCCTGTGCTGATAGTTACATAAACAATATTGTTAAGCCCGCGCCCCGCACCAAATTTCCATTCACCATTGACAGCCGCTACTCCATCATTTTCCAAAACCACTGGCATCTTCAATTTATCAGTCAGCGTTTGTCGCAGAGGAAAATCTAGCCAACCAGGCAGTGTGGGCAGATCGGATGTACGCCCATTTTCCAAATCCAAAGGCCCAGGTGAAGAAACACCAGCACTCGTGATTTGATGCATGAGACCATCGCTCACTTGGGACGAAAGCTCTACCATTTGCGCAGTTACGGCATATGGGCCACCTGCAACATCTGTTGCAACAGCGGCGCGGCGCAATATTTGGCCTTGTGCATCCAGTACGGCGGCACGCAGTTGTGTGCCACCCAGATCAATTCCCAATGTGAGATTATTGCGCATGCACCCAATCCATTCGCGAAGCCAAATCATGAGCACCAAATGCAAGTGAACCCATTACAATAGTTTCAGCACCGCCCGCGCGCAATTTAGGCACGGTATTATCCCGAATGCCACCATCAGCTGCTACAATAATGCGATGACCCGTATTGGCCACCAATGCGCGCGCTTCGTGCAAACGCGAAGGTGCCTCGTCGTCCAAGCCCACGCCCTTGATGCCCATGCGCGTTCCAAGCAGGGTTAACATATCGATATGCGGTACGAACTTCACTGCGTCTTGTACAAGAGTATGCAGTTGCAACACCACGCCCGTTTTGAGGCCCGCAGCTTTGATCGCCGACAGTGCTTCAAGTGCATTTGCATTTTCAGCATGAACACTAATAAGATCAGAACCGGCTTCGATGAATTGCGAAACTTGATCCATCAATATGCCGTCAGCCACCATGAGATGCACATGAATGGGCTTAGCAGTTACTTTTCGAACACTCGACAATAAATCCGGAAAGAACAACATGGCAGGTGAAAAATGCCCATCCGACACATCGACATGAAAAATATCGGTGAAAGGTTCAATGCGCTTTGTGTCATCCGCTAATCGGCCCAGATCAGCTGACCACAAAGAGATTTCTGCCAACAAGCGATCATTCGGCAAGTCGATAAACCAATCAGGGGCAGGGCGATGTGAAGTACTCAATTTAAAACCTCGATATTTTTCAAAAAATCTTTAACAGCGATATGGAATTCTGCGAAATGCTTTGCTTTGTCGGTTGCTTTCGGCGTGATAATAATGAAGCGCGAACCAACTATCGTCGATGATAATTTTTGGGCCAGCGATATGGGGTGAATCAGATCAACAGCGTTGGCCAAGACAAGCGTGGGTACCTGAATTGCGCCGACCTGTTTTTCAGAAACTTCTGGCCCGCTTGATGCTATACTGGAATGGAGTTTAGCGACCATTGGTGAGTTTGGTTTTTCGAATAATCTGAGCAACGACGCATAATTATCGGGTGCGTTGAAGGCAAAATTTTTGGCTATATCAGTTTGCTCAAAACCTGCTTTATTTTGGTTCTCAACGAACTTCGACAAGACATTGAAAACACTCATATTACCTGGCCCCGACTCCCAGCCCCAAGCGGGACGAGCGAGGATTAAAGCTTTCACTCGTTCTGGCGCAATGATAGCAATTCGAAGGGCGATTGCAGCGCCCATTGAGATGCCGCCGACCACGAATT
>JAYVOQ010000160.1:0-3198 GCA_043757845.1 Hyphomicrobiales bacterium
TGATATAACCGCCCGTTGGGCCAGCAATCACGCCGGCGCCCGCTTTCATTTGTGCAAACACTGGAAGGCCAGCAGCACCTTCTGCTGCATAAAGCGCCAAGGTCGCACCACCAAGTCTGGCACCATAGGCAGCGCCAATTGCCAGAACGGCGAGAGATTGCAGTGTCAGCGGCACGATTGGTAAAGGCACATTTATCTGCGCGGCAACAGCCACAATCAGGCTGCCCACGACAGCGAGCACGATATTACGAACTAAATTTGAAGACTGCGTTTGCGGCCAAAGCCTGTTTGCCAATGTTGCGTTCATCGTCCCATTCCCTGTTGTTGTTAGTATATGAATAATGCAGCAAATGCTTTGTGGCAACCCGCTTTAAGATCTACTGGACAACATGGCCATGGCCAGTTTGTGAAGTTCACCATGTGGCTCTGAAAGAGAATCAACCACGGTAAAATGGTTTTTCCCGACTAAACTCAAAATTTCAGGGTTCAATTGGCTCCATGCTTTCGATTGGAGCTCGGATTGCCTGTGAAACTCCGAAGGCTCATCTCCACCCACAACAAAACAAATTGGCGCTTTCGATTTGATGTCTGATGTCACCAAATTGAGTGCAGGCGCGGATTGTTCTGTAATGCCAATATCGGCATTCATGGTTGTATTGATCAATGGGGCAACATCGTAAATTCCAGAAATGGCGATAACACCTGCTAATGGATTTTCAGGCAATCCAAACTTTGTCCAATCTGTCGCCAAGTGCGATGCCGCCAAATGGCCACCCGCTGAATGGCCGCTGACAACAATATTTTTCCGTTCATCATCATTCAGCACATTTTTATAAACATGCACAAAAGCACGAATGATGCTGTCTCGAATATCGCTTAGTGAAACTTCAGGGCAAAGCGGATAATTGATCAGTGCAACAGAAACACCCTGCTCCACAAATCCATCAGCCACCCAAGATGTTTCAACTTTCGAAAGCATCCGCCAATAGCCACCGTGAATATAAATCACGACGCCTTTTGATTTAGGCGCGCGATAAAAATCCAAAACCTCGCGCGGATGCGGCCCATAAGAAATATCGGCATCAAACGAAAATCGTTCGCGTGTCCGCGCTGCACGAATTTTCCAATCGGGGATGATATCCCCCGCATTTGCCACCGTGGTGCGCGGGTTATATTGTAACTCGTGCCAATTGTGCCCCGTCATGCCTAACCTCTTGGATCGATTGGTGTAATTGCACCAATTCCCAACACCTCCTCAACAAACTTAGCACCCGCCAATAGCTTTGCCTCGCCGCGATTGGGCCCTATAATTTGTAAACCCACTGGCAAGTTAGATTTAATGAACCCACACGGAATTGAAATTGCAGGGCACGCACACATTGTGGCCACAGCAACAATCAACAACCAATCAACATAAGTTTCAAATTCAACGCCGTTGCAATGTGTTGGATAGCGTTGCTCAACAGGGAACGGCTGCACGATGGTGGCGGGGCATAATAGAAAATCATATTCGTTCAAAAATTTCCCCATCCGGTGAAACAGCATGCCGCGCTGCGCCTCAGCTCTGGCAATATTTTCAACAGACAAAGCCAATCCCTTTTCAATATTCCAAATCACTTCGGGCTTCAGCAAATCGCGGTGGTCAATCAACAACTGCCGCATGCCCACGGCAAAACCAAGCGCACGCAAAGTTTGAAAACAATTCATCATTTCGGAAAGATCAGGATGTACTTCTTCAACAATCACACCAGCAGCTTGCAACTTTCGGCCCGCTTCTAAAACAATCTCCGCTACCTCAGGATCAACTGGAGTAATTCCTAAATCACGACTGATCGCAACACGCTTCGGCTTCCAGCCTTTCGAAATGGCGTATGAATAATTATCCTCGCGCGGCAAAGATAACGGGTCACCCGCCTCTGCTCCCACCATGGCATCAAACAGCAACGCCAAGTCAGAAACATTGCGTGCCATTGGCCCTTCTAATCCCAGCGTACCATCAATCTTTCCGTACACGGACGATGCAACGCGTCCCGGCGATGGGCGCATACCCACGACACCACAAAAACTTGCAGGGTTGCGCAGTGATCCTCCCATATCCGACCCATGCGCCAACCACGCCATGCCCGATGCCAAAGCTGCCGCAGCGCCGCCAGATGATCCAGCCGCCGACATTTTCAAATTCCAAGGATTGCGCGTAACACCAAAGACTTCATTGAATGTATGTGCACCAGCACCAAATTCTGGCGTATTCGACATCGCACAAACTACGCCACCTTCGCCCTCTAAATGTCGCACCAGAATATCTGACTCGACTGCTATTCTTTGTGCAAAAATCAGTGATCCTTGCGTGGAGCGAACGCCCGCAACATCGGTCAAATCTTTGATCGGAATTGGCAAACCTGCCAACAATCCACGCTCGGACATGGGTTTCGCCATTAACTTAAGCGCATGCGCTCGCGCTCGTTCAAAGCACAAAGTTGGCAGCGCATTGATCGCCGGATTAACTGCGGCAATCCGCGCTTCCAATACGTCCAACAGTTCCAAAGGCGAAACCGTGCTGCTTTTCAGCTTGGTCACAACGTCAACAGCATTCATGGAAATCAAATCAGACATACAAAATCCTCTGGTACCACTGAATCCGTTTGCGAGACAAAGATCAACAGGGCTATGATACAATGAAATCAAATTCGGAGTATGCCCTATGAACGCACCTATCAGACATCAGCCCGCTGGCTCCAACAAAGCCTGGGTAGAACGGCGCGCCAAAGCCGTTTCGCGGGGCATCGGCATGGGTGCGCCCGTCATGGCGGCAAAGGCCGAGAATTCTGAAATTTGGGATATTGAAGGCAATCGCTATGTGGATTTTGGCGGCGGCATCGCCGTGGTCAATACCGGGCACCGCCATCCTTTGGTGATGAAGCGGGTTTACGAGCAGCTTGAAGCGTTCACCCACACTTGCGCCATGGTCATGCCCTATGCGCCCTTCATCGAAGTCTGCGAAAAGCTGAATGCAAAAGCGCCAATAAAAGGCGAAGTAAAATCCGCACTCGTCACCACAGGTGCCGAAGCCGTCGAAAACGCAATCAAATTCGCCCGCGCTTATACGGGCCGTTCAGATGTCATCGCCTTTCACGGCGGCTTCCACGGTCGCACACTACTGGGCATGGCACTCACCGGAAAAGTTCTGCCCTACAAGGC
>JAYVOQ010000161.1:0-11910 GCA_043757845.1 Hyphomicrobiales bacterium
GAATTCGAAAATGTCATCTGCCGCATCGGAAAATCCTCCGACACAGAAGAATCACATCAATGCAAATTCAGCAAGACATTAAATCAGAGGTTCCCTAAGCCAATTTCCTGATTTTGTGGCATTTCGTGAGCGCACCTCAAATGAGGAAACTGAGGCTAGATATGAACCGCAAAACGTTCAGGCTTCGGGGTCGTCCGAACAGACGCCGGATGATCAAATTCGTTCGGCTAGTCGCTTAATCAATTCGGCGCTGGGTCAAGACATAATCGAAAGACTGCGACTTGCACCATCGGCTTTTTTTGAGCGCGTCATCGTTCAACTTCTTTTGGCCATGGGTTATGGAGGCACTTATGCGCAAGCAGGAAGAGCTATAGGCCGCGCTGGTGACAACGGCGTGGATGGTGTGATTGACCAAGACACTTTGGGGCTGGATCGGGTTTATATTCAAGCCAAACGTTACGCTGAAAATGTCACCGTTTCAGCAGGTGATATAAGGGATTTCTTTGGTAGCCTTGATATGCATAAAGCCGCCAAGGGACTATTCGTCACGACTTCGACTTTCACAAAGTCCGCTTACGACACTGCCGAAAAACTTGGCAAACGAATTGTGCTAATAGATGGCCCCGCGCTAGCGGCATTGATGATTCGCTTCAACGTAGGATGTCGCGTCGAAGAGGTGGTGGAAATAAAACGGATTGATGAAGAGTTCTTTGAATAGAACTACTCACTTCTTCCCACTCACCGCCCGTTCCAGCGCGGCGCGGATATAGCGCTGATAGGGCATGCCAGCAGCCTCGGCTTTTTCACGCACCGCTTTGAGCAGCGCAGAGGGCAGTCGCATATTTACCCGCTCTTCCTTTGGCAGAAATTCGAACTTCACTGGTTTGAAGCCAGACAAATCATATTCGGTGAGATCGGCGTGATCGACGAAATCTTCTGCCTCTTTGTCCGTTTTAAACTTTGGGATTTTCTTGATTGCCATCTTTCGATTTGAACCCATGGAATAAATCCAACATTTAATCGTGATGACATATGTATGTACAAATATCAATCCGTTGCAGACGTAGAGACTTCCAATCCAGTTTTTTCCAGTTTTCGCTTTTGCATGTCAAGCCTCCTGCGGTTCGAAGATCAATTCCGTGTTGCGCGATGTTCGATAATTCATCACCGCATTACCCACACCCGCGGCAGCCACCAGCGCTATGCCCATAAACGTGATAAAGTCTGGCACTTGGTTGAAGAACCGCCAGCCCAATAAAGTGGCCCAAGCAATATGCGCATAAGTAAAAGGCCCCAATAGTGAAACGGGTGCGCGGGCATAGGCTGCTGTAAACAGTGAGTGCCCGATCAACGAACCTACGCCCAGGGCCAACATTAAGGCGAAATCTGGCCATGGCGGAAACGTATTTGGCATTGTCCACGGCAATTGCACGCCGTAAAAAATGGAACCCACCAGCCCAACATAGAACATCAGCGTTTCTGTGCTTTCAGTTTTTGAGAGCAAGCGTGAGAGCACCGGGTAAACCACCGCAGTCAACAGACACAAGAATGAAAACAACAATCCAACGGTGGAGATATTGGCATGAGGGCGCACAATCAGCAGTAACCCCATAAAGCCGATGGCCGAGGCCGCCCAACCAAACCATTTCACCTTCTCGCCCAACACTGGCATGGCCAAGAACAACACGGCCAGGGGAGCAAGGTAGAGTATGCTTACGGTCTCAGCCAATGGCATGGCTCTCAAGGCAAAGCCGCCGGTGAGCGAACCAATTGCTAGAGCCAAACCGCGGGCGGCAACTAAAACGGGGCGCTGGGTTTTAACCAAACGCCAGCCATAACGTGGCAAAATCAAAGCCACCATAATCGCCAGATTTACGAAATAGCGCACCGCATGTACAAAGGGCACGGAATAGGTGGTGAATAGATATTTGCCCAAGGCATCTTGGCAAGCGAACAAAAACACCGCTGCCAGCACCAAACCAATGCCGCGCCAACTGCCTTGGGTGTTCATGCCCTAAACTGGTCTTCGCTGACTTGCTCTAACCAATCGACGCTTTTTCCATGCAGCGCTTCATGAATTGCAATATGACTTAAGGCTGTGGTGGCCGTGGCACCGTGCCAATGCTTTTCATCCGGTGGAAACCATATCACGTCGCCTGAATTTATTTCGGTAACCGGGCCACCCCAAATTTGCACCCAGCCTTTGCCCTGCGTGACGTAAAGTGTTTGGCCCAACGGGTGTGTATGCCATGCGGTGCGCGCGCCCGGCTCAAAGGTTACTAAAGCGGAACTGGTGCAGCCGGGCAATTGGGCATCATTTAACGACTCTATGCTAACCTCGCCTGTAAACCATTCAGAATGTCCCTTGCGTTTTTGCCGTGAAGCCTTTTGCACAACTTCCATAAAAATCTCCCGAGCAATGTTACCTAGCGCACCTGCTTACAACTTTCGCCCCAGATTATTTCCACTGCTAGCCGTGCCAGGCCCTTTAAGCAACTCGGCCAAAAGCGAAAACTCTGAACCCACAATCGGTGTCTTACGCGTGTTCAGATCAATCACCGCGCCATCAACCAATCCATATTGCGCAACCCCGCTCACGCGGTCTTGCCGATCAAACCGCACGGCTATAACTTGTCGGTCAATCTCAATGGGTTTTAAGACAGAGCGGTGCGACGTGACCGATGAAATATAATAATAGCTGTCACCTTGAAAATTAATGGAAGCCGTGGTGGAAGGAGAGCCTAAAGTGCCCTCAACTTCCAGCTTGCTCATGCCCTGATGTAACGAGCTGAAAGCGCCGGGCTTGGCTATATAGCCGCGGTGGTCAAGCTGGGCTGTGCAAGCCGCAAGCGCACTTGCAATCATCACGCCAAACAGCCAGATAAGGCCCAACCGTAACCGCGCGAAATTTGAAGCCATGTTTTTTTTCCACCATTTGCATAACCTTTTGCCCGTGCTTCGGATTCGGGGCAAGGGCATGATTTTAGGCCACCTGTTTAAGCCCAAGCCCGATCAAGCTCGGGTCGTCTATGCAGTAATTGTGGCAGCCACACGGCAACCCCATTTCTATGCGGATTGGGGTGTGCCAGATACCATTGATGGCAGATTTGATTTACTGGTGGTTCACCTCTGGCTTGTTGTTGCGCGGCTGAAAGGTGAAGATGATCGTTTGCGCCAACAGCTAATTGATGTTTTCTGCGTCGATATGGACGACAACATCCGTGAACTTGGCGCCGGTGATTTAGGCGTAAGCAAAAAAGTGCGCCGCATGGCAGAAGCGTTTCAGGGTCGCTATGTGGCTTATGATGCCGCCAACGACCACGCCACCATGGCGGCAGCATTGCAGCGCAATGTTTATGCGGGCAAGGCCAGCGCTGGCGTAACAAAACTGGCCAACTATGTTCTGGGCGCAAAAGCCCAATTGCGCAAGCATGAAACCAAAAATATCATTGCAGGAAAATTTGTTTTCGAATGAGTAAAATTGCAGTCCTGCCAGAATTATCGAGGCCGCTCGCGGTAGACCGCGTACCCCGAAAAGGTTCACACGAGCATGTTGTGGCTGACGCAAAAGAGTGTGAAGCCCTTGCGCGGCGCTTCTCAATTCCAGTTTTGCATAGTTTAGACGCGCGGTTTTTAACCGTGCCGTGGCGCGGCGGCGGCGTGAAAGTAACTGGCAAAGTGGTTGTCGACCTAGAGCAAATGTCTGTTGTCTCGCTTGAGCCATTTCGAAAAACGGAAACCTATTCTGTGTTGCGCTATTTTCTGCTTCCTAAACATTTAGTGGATGCTGTTGAGGACGATGCAGACCCCATTGTTGATGGCCTCATAGATTTGGGTGAGATTGCCGCTGAGACACTGGGTCTGGAACTTGATCCTTATCCGCGCAAACCTGAAGAGCTATCTGTTGAGCTGGCCGAACGGGGCGAAAATAAATGAGATTGTGTCAGCCACACAAGTCTCTATTTTGCGCCTCATGGGGCAAGAATCATACCTAACGTGACGCAAATTTTAACCATTGCCATCGATGCGATGGGCGGAGACCGTGGGGCAGAAATTGCCATTCCGGGCTGTGCCATGGCTTTGCAGCGCCACCCTGATGTGAAGTTCATATTTTTCGGCGATGCGAAAGCCATAAATGCTTTGCTTGCCAAACGCCAAGCTCTGGCCGCGAAGTCTGAAGTTAGGCATTCGGAAATTTCAATTGCAATGGATGAAAAGCCGTCACAAGCATTGCGGCGCGGGCGCAACAAAAGCGGCATGTGGCAAGCCATCGATGCCGTGCGCCAAGGTGAGGCCGCCGCTATTGTCTCGGCTGGAAATACCGGAGCTTTAATGGCCATGTCGCGCTTCGTCTTGCGCACTTTGCCCGGCATTGAAAGGCCAGCGATTGCCGCCATTTGGCCCACGTTGACGGGTGAATGTGTTGTGCTGGATGTAGGAGCCACGGTTGGGGCTGATGCGCACCAGCTAGTCGAATTCGCTATTATGGGTGAAGCCATGGCCTCGTGTCTGTTCGGCAAGCCGCAGCCTTCAGTTGGCTTGCTGAATATCGGTGTTGAAGAAGTAAAAGGCAACGACAGCGTTAAGGAAGCGGCGCGCATGTTGCGCGAGTTGAAATTGCCATTGCGCTATGATGGCTTTGTTGAAGGTGATGACATCGGCAAAGGCCGCGTTGATGTGGTGGTCACCGAAGGCTTCACTGGCAATATCGCCATTAAAGTTGCTGAAGGCACCGTGAAGCAAATGACAACGTTTTTGCGCAGTGCCTTGAATGCAACGTTGATTTCAAAAATCGGTGCATTTCTGGCCGGTGGTGCATTTGCGGCCTTGCGTGAAAGACTTGACCCAAGCAAGCACAATGGTGGCGTTTTTCTGGGCCTCAATGGTGTGGTGGTGAAAAGCCATGGCGGCACAGACGTGCTGGGCTATGCAACCGCTGTTGAGGTGGCCATTGAGATGGTGCGCAATGGCCTAACCCAACGCATTGCCCATGATGTGGCGGAAGTGCATAACGTATTGCAGGCGCCAATGCCGCAAGGGGATGCTGCTGAATGATCAGGTCTGTTGTTGTTGGCGTGGGTTCGGAGCTTCCTCAAAAAGTAATGACCAATAGCGATCTTGCCAAGTTTGTCGACACAACCGACGAATGGATTACCGAGCGCACTGGCATTCGCACCCGTCACATTGCAGGTGATGGCGAAACCACCAAAACCTTGGCCGTTGCGGCCGCCCGCAAAGCGCTGGCCAACGCTGGCCTAAGCGTTGACGATGTTGATCTGATTATTCTTGCCACATCAACGCCTGATCATACATTTCCTGCCACAGCCACAGAGGTGCAAGCCGAACTTGGCATTACCAAAGGTGCGGCTTTTGATTTGCAGGCTGTATGCTCGGGCTTTGTCTTTGCGCTTTCAACGGCGGACGCTTTGATTAAAGCAGAACAGGCCACTTGCGCTTTGGTCATCGGATCAGAAACCTTCTCGCGCATTCTGGATTGGTCAGACCGCGCAACCTGCGTTCTCTTTGGTGATGGGGCAGGGGCTTTTGTGGTCAAAGCTCAAAAGGACGGCAATGCTGGCATTCTGGGTTCTAAGCTGCGATCAGACGGCAGGCATTGCATGAAGTTATATGTTGATGGCGGGCCATCGACCACGCAAACCGTTGGTCACCTGCGCATGGAAGGCCGCGAGGTGTTCAAACATGCCGTGGTCAACATGGCAGAAAACATGCTGGAGGTCACTAAAACCGCTGGCGTTTCCATGGCAGATATTGATTGGTTTGTGCCACATCAAGCCAACAAGCGCATTTTAGACAGCACCGCCAGCAAGCTGGGCGTGGCACCCGAAAAGTTCATCATCACCCTCGATCAACATGGAAACACCTCTGCCGCTTCCATTCCTTTGGCCTTTGATCATGGCCTGCGGCATGGTTTAATCCAGCGCGGACAGCTGGTTTTAATGGAAGCCATGGGCGGCGGCTTCACTTGGGGTGGCGTGTTGCTGCGGTTTTAACTTGCAGTTTTGTTAAAAGTCTCCTGTAAGCTATTGAGAACATGTAAATCTTGATTGCCGAAAGTCGCTAAATCTTCTAATCTCGAATCAATTGTCGGGGACTGCCATGAGTGGAAAAACGCTGACGCGTGCGGATTTAACTGAGGTGCTGCACCGGGAGGTGGGGCTATCGCGAACCGAATCCGCCGATATGGTGAACGCCATTCTGGATTTGGTTTCAGATTCACTTGTGGCTGGCCACACCGTGAAGCTTTCGTCATTTGGAACCTTTATGGTGCGCGCCAAACGGCAACGCATGGGCCGCAACCCTAAAACTGGTGTGGAAGTTCCCATCACGCCGCGCCGCGTGTTGGTGTTCCGCCCCAGCCAGATTATGAAAAATATCGTCAATGGGCAGGAGCCCGGCGATGAAGACTAACCCCACCAGTATGGCATTATATGCGGGGGCCTTGAAGTATGATAATTGAAAAATCACCCGACGCGTTTCGCACCATCAGCGAAGTTGCCGAAGAACTCAGCGTGCCGCAGCATGTTCTGCGCTTTTGGGAAACCCGCTTCTCGCAAATAAAGCCGATGAAACGCGCCGGAGGGCGGCGCTATTACAGGCCGAATGACCTTGAACTGCTGCGCGGTATACATGACCTCCTTTATAAGAGGGGCTATACAATCCGTGGTGTGCAACTCATCCTTAAAGAAGAGGGTGTGGCCTATGTAACCGCAATTGGTCGCGGTGAAGTGATGCCGCGCAAAAGCGAAATGGCGCTTTTGGGCGCACCCGCACCAGGCACTGCGAAAGTCGCACCACGCATCGGCAAAGCGCCACTGGCGCGGACGCTCGGTGACGCACCCAAAATTATTCACAAGCTCTCCAACAATCAAGCCGAAGCCCTTCGTGCCGCCCTGAAGGATTTGGGTGATGCCCGCAAACTGCTTGAGACGGGTCGCTAACTTTCCATGACATTAACGCGGATGCTGCAGCTGATGGCCGGCAGCTTGGGCCTTCGCGTCATTGGGGCAGGCTTGGGCTTTGCCACGCAGCTGGTATTAGCGCGAACATTTTCTCAAAGTGATGTGGGGGTTATTTTTCTGGCCATGTCCTTGGCCGCAATCTTCAGCATGATGGCAGCTGTGGGTTATCCTTTGTTGGCTCTTACTCAATTGCCACGTTTCTTTGCCCTTGATTTAAATAAGTTGGTGCACGCCTTTCATGGCACGTTTTTGCGTGATCTGGTTTTGGGGCTTTGCGTTGTTTTAATCATCACGGTGGTTTGTCTTTATGCTTTGCCGCTGTCATTGGGCACGAAGATTGCAATTTTATTTGGGGCACTTTCAGCGCTGCCTTCGGCTATCGTAAGGTACAACAGCGTCTTGGCCAACGGCATGCGCCTTTACCAATGGGCTTATGTGCCAGACTTTATTTTGCGACCAAGTTTGTTTCTGTTTTATGTGCTTGCAGCACTTCTGTTCCCATCCGTTTCATCCTTGCCGTTGGTTTTAGCCGCTTATGTGGGAAGCAATGTGCTGGTTGCCGCCCTGCAAAGTTTCGTTGTACGGGCCAAAGGAATATCTTGGCAAGACTGGAAAAGAACACGGCCTGCACTCACGCGCGCTTTGCGCAGCCGCTCTATGGCTCTGGCGGTGGTGGGTGCCGTTACGGTGATGTTTGCCGACATCGTAACAATGTTGGGCGGATGGTTTCTGCCGCATGAACAACTTGCAGTTCTGGGCCTTACCGTGCGCCTTGCCGCCATTGCCGGATTTGTGGTGCAGGCCGCACAGCAATTTGTTTTGCCCGACTTGACTGAAGCTCTGGCCAAACGCGAAAACGCAAAGGCCGATAATTTATTACTGCGCCTCAACTTGTTGACAGGCCTAACGCTTGCGGCCGGGTTAGTTTTCACGCTTATGTTCGGTGGCTGGCTCTTGTCTTTGTTTGGCCCAAACTATGCTGAAGGCCACAAACTATTGGTGCTTTTTCTCATTGGCCAATCTATCCGCGCACTCAGTGGCATGAACCAAAATCTAATTTCTATAGCAGGCCAACAAATGCGTTCCGCAATGGCCTGCTTGATAGGGCTGATCATTTTCGCAGCAAGTTGGGCTGTTTTGCAAAATACCTTCGGCCTGAACGCAGCTGGCCATGCCGTTATAATTGCAGAAATATGTTGGGCCTTGATGTTGGCCTATCAAGCCCAAACCATCCTCGGACGCCGCGGGGATTTGCTCTGGCTGTTTTTCAAGCATTAGCTTTATGTTGGACTTTAGATGCAAGAATGCTAGATCACGCCCAAGTCGGAGCGTAGCGCAGCCCGGTAGCGCACTAGTCTGGGGGACTAGGGGTCGCAGGTTCGAATCCTGTCGCTCCGACCAATTTAAAAATTTTATCTGCGAATGGCCCGTTTCATGCGGCGCAGTGGTGTAACGGGCAGGCCTAATAGGGCAAGCGTGCGCGCCATGCCCAAATAACTATGGATGTTCAGCCAATCAGCATTGTCGCGCTGTAACCGCAATCGGCTTTTCAGTTGTTTGTGGCGCGAACCACCTGAAATTGATTCATTCATTTCGATTGTGCGGTAAAGCATCTGTGGCACATTGGCGAAAAGTTGGCCGTGGGCCGCCGCCCAAAACTCCATCGCATAGTCTTCTGCTGCGGGATATTGCGTGGGGTAAGCCTTAAGTTCTCGCAAAAACGACCTGCGAAACCTGATGGCTGCATGGGTTAGAGGGGCATTGTATCGCAGCTCTCGCCAACAGCCTTGCGGATCAGATGAGCCTTTCAAATCCACTTTCAAACCTGTGAGCGCATATTCATAGCGCACATGGGCTGAGACAAGTGACAGCTCAGGTTGTGCGTCCAAATATGCAACCTGCGCCGCAAACCGCTGCGGCATATTAATATCGCCGTTATCAACACGCGCTACAAAATCAAAATCTCCTTTTAGAATTTCGGTAAGACCCGCATTCAGCGCACCCGTAATTCCCAGATTCTGCGCCAGAGCAATGATGCGAGCATTCAGGCCCTTGGTAAGTGCTGGGTAGTCTGGCTTTGTTTTTGATCCATCATCGACAAGGAAAAGCGTGGCGGGTGAAATCTGCGCCTTGATACTTGCCAGTGTTGCAAACAGTTCCGGCCCCGGATTATAGACGGGCATCAGAACTGCGATTTTGGGGACAACCGTCATGATTTATCTTTTGGGTGAGGAGGGTGAATGACGCTCAACAATGAAGAGTCCAACCCAGCATTTTTGCGCAAAACAACTATCGCTAGAACATTCCACAATATCACACCGAAAGCCGAAGCCAGCGCTGCGCCAAAACTGCCGTAGTGTGGAATTAAGATGAACTGAGCGGAGATGACTAAACTATAGCAACCGATCAGAATTTTGAGATAAGCGCCTTCGAACTTTGTCATTTGCATCAGATAGGCGTTAGGCCCTGACACCGCGTCTGCAACTGTGCCTAGGGCAAGAGCAATTAAGATGGGATAGGCCGCCACAAACTGTGGATCAAAGATGCTCAATAAAAGCTTGCCGGTAATGATAAGAATAATGAATCCGGCAAAGGTGATCACAGCAATGGCGATGGCGAGTTTCCGGCAAAGCGCCTGCAACTCAACAAGTCTTCCCGCATGATAGAGCGCAGACATATGGGGGGCGGTGGCAAGCCCGCCAGCAATGAGAACGAGGCTTAACAACTGAGCGGTTTTCTGCGCGGCAAAATAACTACCCGTTTCCGATTTCGATAAGAGAGAGCCCACAATAACTACGTCAAACTGTTGAATCATGGCAAAGATAATCCCAGCCGCCCAGAGTGGAGCAAGACTGGGCAGCAGGGCTTTAAAATTCTGTTGCCCCTTCTTCTGGAGCATGAGTGCATTTATGTTTCTTTGAATAGGAACGGCTTGCCATAAAGTGAGAAGCACCAACACAAAAGCTGCAATGGCAAGAGACGCTGTGCCACTTAGTCCTGCCCCAAATCGCCACACAACAAAAGCCGCGGCAGGCGTTGTCACACGCCACAAAATATCACGCGGTAAGATAGACACCAGCTTGCTGCCTTGGGCGCGCAAAAGGTTGGTAGAGTAATCGCCAAGGGCGACTATGCCTCCAGAAAAGCGACAGCGATCAGAAATCCTGAAGAGCCTACGTTTGCAGTTATAGCGGGTATCGAACCAAGTATTGCGGCTATGGCAAGTATAACAACACTGGCCGAAGCTGTCGCAATATATCCAAACTGCGCAACTCTGTGGGCCTCAACACTTTCCCCAGCCACCACATGCTGCGGCTAATAACGCATGATACCTGTGGCAAAGCCAAGGCCCACATCGGCCGAGATGATGATTGCCGCGTTCATTCCGAAAGCAAAACGGCCATATTCATCCGCATCCAAAATATGCGCAAAGGCCACAACCATGGCATAACTCAAGACTGCACCCAGCCCTTTGATGAACAGAGCCGACAAGCCAGCAACAGCAAGTTTCTTTTCTGCTACAGCGCTCATGCGCGACGCTGAAGAAGAGTCCAATCCCGCGCAATGTCTTTCGGGTCTTCACCTCTGGTTTGCTGTTCACGCAGTGCTGCAAACAATCCCCAACCCATCCCCATCAGCCAATAGAGATGACGCCAATGTTCGTTATCAATTTGCAGACCTTGCAATATCATAACAATAAGAGTCGAATAGATAGGTATTGCAACCATCTGAAACTTCGATTTTGAAAATATCAATTTCAGTCCAATCATCACATTGGTAAAAAACAGCAGCAGGTAAGCTAGGCCGCCCAGCCAGCCCGCCGAAGCGAACGCGTTCAAAAAAGTATTGTGTGGAGCTTCGCCAAATATTTCTTGAAATTGGTAAGGACCAAATCCAAACGGCAGCAAAAGCAACCTTGGAATTGAATTCAACTGATTGCCAAAACGACCTGTTTCACCCGCGTCATATTGTTTCACCAATACAAATCGATCAAGAAATGCATTTTCGATGCTGGGCACGGAAAGCAGAACAATCAAGATGATCGCCAAAAAAATGACGCCAACAAAACTCAACAAAACTAATCGGCTTCGTATTGCTGAGGATTGGGTCACGATCACGCTCAACAAAATAGTGAGTATTGCCGCGCCAACCGCGTCTATCCAAGCCCCCCGCGAAAAGGCAAGAAGCAGCGCAACCAACATCACACTAAAGCTGCCCAAATTGATCAAGGTCATGCGAATACGGCCAACCATCAGCGCTTGCATCATGCTGATGATGGGGAACACCAGCCAAGTCGAAAAGACGTTGGGATCTTTGTATCCGCCTCGAACCCGCAAAAGGTAAAAGCCAAGAGAATTATCACCTAACATGTTTATTTCTTTGAAAAATGGCGCCGTTTGAAAGTAAATAGCTAGACCGAGCACAGAACCAATAACAGCTCCAATCCAATAAGCTTTTTCAATTTTCAGATAATTTGTTATTGGATTTGCAGTTATGTAGGCGGAAATAAAAACCCCGGTGATGCTCATATAGGCCAGAACAAATACATATTGGAACGGGGATTTGTTGTCTGCATAGGAGCCCGGCATATCAATCGGTATGACTGATATAAGACCGGCAACCAGATAAATGATGAGCAGCAGCAAGGGCGCAGCTAGATAACGCGAAAAATGTAGTCCGCTTCGGATAAAAAGAAAAATCGCGAAAATTCCAAAAAGATCGGTAAGTGCTGGTTCTATCTTCACGAAAAACGACGATATAAAAATCAGCGCCACAATCCATTCACGAAAGCCTCCGAACGAGAACCTTGCGTATGTCTTATCAAGGTTTCCAGCATATGATGTCATGGCGTCTCAATAGGCGTTTTTGGTGTTCAACAGCGCGAGTGGAGTTCTTGCCAAAATGTAAAGATCAAAGGTTAACGACCAGT
>JAYVOQ010000162.1:0-3170 GCA_043757845.1 Hyphomicrobiales bacterium
TGATGGGCAGGGCCATAAGGCCCGCAGCAAGGGCAGCGCCCGTCCATTTGAAGGCGATAGTCAGACCTGTGATGTCATAGAGCGGTTCGCCGATAAACCCCTTGCGCCCGAAGGCAGCCAGCAGAATGTAACCCGTGACGACAGGCGGCAACAGCAGCGGCAAGAAGGTTGCGGCATTTACTATGGTTTTGCCCCAGAATTCCTTGCGCGCCAGCAAAAAAGCCAACCAAATTGCTAAAGGCAAACAAAACAAAGTGGCCACCACAGCCACCTTGAGTGAGAGTAAAACAACGGTGATTTCTTCAGCGGTCATCGGGCGCACTGCGGGGTTGGGCAAAAATTAATCCAAATATATTCCGTCACCCCTGCGAAGGCAGGGGCCCAGCTAGGACTTGGCAGCACATGAAAAACGAAGCTGGATCCCTGCCTTCGCAGGTATGACGGTGTGTGTGGTGATGACCATGGGGGATGGGCGTGGCGCAATCATTTCACTCGCGTAAAGCCATCCTTCTTGAAGATAGCCTGCGCCTCATCGCCGAGCAAGAAACCTGCGAAAGCGGGCGCATCGGCATTCTGCGAAGCCGCAATAACCGCCATTGGATAGCGAATCGGCGCATGTGTTTCTTCGTCAAAAATTGCGGCCACTTCCACTTTCGGTTCGGCCACAACATCGCTGCCATAAACCACACCAAGCCTAGCTTCGCCCCTAGCCACAAGGGCGAGAGCGGCGCGAACATTGTCTTGCATTACCACGTTCTTTTCCACGGCAGACCATTGGCCTAGTTTCTCTAATGCGGCTTTGGCATATTTGCCAGCAGGCACTGAAGCCACATCGGCCAGCGCCAGTTTACCGTCTCCCAAAGCGGTGGCGATATCAGCTAATTTCACTATGAGCTTGGCATCCTTAGCTTCAACCAGCACAAGCGTGTTGCCCGCAATGACGTGGCGTGTATCGGATTTGAGCAGGTTTTTGCCCGCCAGTTCATTCATCCACTGCTCGTCCGCAGAAATGAACACATCAGCCGGGGCGGCAGCTTCAATCTGCTTGGCCAGCGTGCCTGTGGCGGCGTAAGTGGCTACAATGCCATTGCCAGTTTTGGCTTTGTAAGCAGCACCTATTTCATCCAATGCGCCCTTCATGCTGGCGGCCGCAAAGACGTTAATGTCAGCGGCCAAAGTTGTGGTGGACGATAGGGCTAAAAATGTTGCTGCGATGGCGAATTTCATGACTGGCTCCGTTATGTCTGAATGGATATAACGAAGTTCAAGGATGAGTCAAACCTGCTTTCCGCCAGTTGCGCCGCTTAAAATTACTGATTTGCCGCTTGAGCCACTTCATTAGCAGATGGCGCTTTTTCCATCATTGCCAAAACTTTGTCGCGTTGGGCGCGGAAGTTGGAAAGATCACGACCCGCAAGTTGATGGCCGCCAGCGCCGCGCACTGTCATCGGATTTACAGCTTTTTCATTAATTCGAACTTCAAAGTGTAGATGGGGTCCGGTTGAACGCCCCGTAGTACCCACATAGCCAATCACTTGGCCTTGATTCACATGGCTGCCTTCATGAATACCCGCCGCAAAGCGCTGCATATGGGCATACATCGTTTGCAGGCTATCGCTGTGGCTTAATATAACAACGTTGCCGTAACCACTCTCGCGGCCGGCTTGATCGACATCGCCATCACCTGCAGCATGGATCGGCGTGCCCGAGGCCGCACCAAAATCCACACCCTCATGCATTTTTGAATATCCGAGCAATGGATGAACCCGCATTCCAAAGCCTGAGGTTAACCGTGCACCTGAAACTGGGGTGCGCAAAAGATTACGCGAAGCCGAATGGCCGCTTTCATCGAAATAATCTGTCACGCCATCAGTATTTGTGAAACGAAAGAAGCTGCGCGTATTTCCATCAATAGTAAGGCGCGCCATGTGCAAAACTTTGCGCTTAGCTGATGAGCCGGAAAGCGGATTGCCGAAAAACACCTCAAAGGAGTCAGACGCACTCACCTGGCGCTGGAAGTCTACGTCATATGAGAACACATGAGTGAATTCGGAAATAATATAATCAGGAATCTTGTTATCTTGGGCGGTTGCATAAAGACTGGAGCCGACTTTGCTGCTGCTATGGAACTGCGTAACCGCCGACTTTTGGGCAACTTGTGGAGGTGCGGTGTCAGTGTCAAGTGAAGCTGTAAAGATACCGTCTTCATCGGAATCCACTGTCACTGTGCCCTTGTTCGGCAAATCGAATGACAGTTCCACAGGGAATGTCACTTCACGACCATAAAAATCAATCTGGCGATCAAAAGTCACATCAACTTTCGTGCCAGATTTTATATCTTTAGCGGGCACAACCGCATCAAGTGAGGTGGCCAAAGCCTGTGCTGCCGCCTTGGGCACGCCGCGCTGGGTCAACGCATCAACCAGTGTGGAACCTTCAGCCAATGAGAAGCTTTCATCCACGGGTTCTGGCGGTGGCGTTTTAGTAATGGTGGTGATGTTTTCACTGTCATCAGAAGCGTTACGAATTTCCGCATCAAGGACTTTGGTGTTTTCTTTGCTGTAAGGAAGTTCGTCTTGTGTAATTTCTGGATAAGCAAAACCGCCAGCCAAATCGCGCTCTGCCACAACTTGCTTATCGTCGGTAGGACTGCTGATGGCTGAAACCGCTGTACGATCAGCCCGAATGGCAGCATTGGCGGGCAAAGGCTGGGCGTTGCGGCCAAACAAGCCAACTAATAAACCACCGATCAGCAACGTTCCAGCCACACCCGTAAGACAAGTTGTCAAAAGCCAGCGATGTTGTGTAGTTTGTTCGATATAGGTGGTGTCAAGGTCAAACACCTCGACCTCGCGCTCAACGGGAATGAGGCGGTCATCATAATCTTTGGCAATCAGCTGCCGTTTTTGCCGCACTTTCATCGACTAAAGGAACTTCCTTGAGTTTACGCCCACGCCCCCATCGCCTCTGGAGGAATAGGCTGGTCTTTGCACCTCATCCCAGCCCTGTCAACCTTTGAGGTTTATTGGGTTAGGGAAATAAACCACCAGAATCCCATGTTTGGCTTTCCGAAGTGTTAACCATGAATGGAAAGTGTAAAGGCTTTTAGGGGATCCAAAAGCCGGCCCAGACTCGAGTCCTCTGGCAAGTGACATTGTTTTGACTTCTAA
>JAYVOQ010000163.1:0-3133 GCA_043757845.1 Hyphomicrobiales bacterium
TGATGCTGGCACATCAGTTTTAAAATCTGTGGCCTTCACTTTGTTGGGTGAGCAAATAGCTTTCGCCGCCATTCCCAATTCCTATGTGAGTTTGCCCAACGGTGGCGTTGAACAAGACATGGCCCGCACGTGGCGAGATGCAGTCGCCTGCCTCAAACAGCTGGTCGAGAAAGTTCCAAACTTAGCAGACAGGCTGGTAGCGATCGCCGTGACGGGGCAGGGCGACGGAAATTGGATGATCGACGCGGCGGGAAAACCCGTCGGCCCAGCTTTTCTTTGGCTGGATGCACGCGCCGTTTCTATTGCTGAAGAATTCGTGCGCAGCAAAAATTATGCTGATCATTATGGCCGCACCGGCACAGGCGTCTATGCAGGCCAAGCCTCCAGCCAATTGGTTTGGTTGAAACGAAACACACCTGATGTGTTGATCAATGCAACCACCGCATTTCATTGTAAAGATTGGCTCTATTACAATTTCACAGGTCAGCGCTGCACTGATCCATCGGAAGCAAATTTCACTTTTGGCAATTTCAGAACGCGTAAATATCAACCCGATTTCTTAGACCAGATGGGCGCCGGTGATACCAAGCATTTGCTGCCTCCCATCGTTGACGGCACAACGACATCGCATCCGCTGTCGGCGGCCATCGCAGGTGACATCGGCCTTAAGCCCGGAACCCCTGTTGTGCTTGGCTTTGTTGATGTGGTCTGCGCCGGCCTTGGTGGCGGGCTTTATGATCCATTGGGAAAGTTAGGTTGCACGATTGTTGGTTCCACCGGCATGCATATGCGCATTGTACCAATCGCCAATGATGTGAAACTCAATTCAGAGATGTCGGGTTTCACCATGCCCTTTCCTGAATCAGGTTTGCAAACTCAGTCTCAGTCAAACATGGCGTCCACCTTAAACATTGATTGGATGCTTGATCTGGGGTTGGATGTTCTCAAAAGCCAAGGCATCACCCGCAGCCGCGCCGACCTTCTCAAAACTCTCGACGAAAACATTCTGAACGCAAAGCCCGCCAGCTCAATCTATCATCCCTATATTTCTCATGCTGGAGAACGCGGGCCATTCCTTGATGCAAAGGCACGCGCCATGTTCACAGGATTGGAACTCGGTGCAAGTTATGCTGATCTTATGCGCAGCGTCTATGAAGGTCTGTGCTTTGCCGCGCGGGATTGTTATGCAGTGATGGGCGGCATACCGTCAGAAGTTCGCATCACAGGTGGCGCGGCGCGTTCAAAGGCCTTGCGTGTCATTTTAGCCAGCGTCCTCAATTGCAAAATTTTCGTCGTCTCGCGTGAAGAGGCAGGTGCCGCCGGTGTTGCGATGATCGCCGCAGTCCAACAGAAAATTTACCCCAATATGAGCGCCTGCGTTGACCAATGGGTCAAACCTTTGATCGGCCATGCAACACTGCCAGATGCTGGACTTACAAAAATCTATGACGGTGCATTTGCAATCTACAAAGAAACCCGTGAAGTCATGCGTCCCCTCTGGCGCAAATCTTTTGAGTTGAAAAACCATGCCCCATAAAATTTCCATCATCGGTGATCGCTTTATGCTTTCTGAAATGTTTGAAGCGGCGTTGCGCGATCGCTGCAAAAACTTCGAACTCGATATCCAAAAACATGATTTGCCCTGGCCCGATGAACCTATGGAACATGGCTATGCCGTCGAGGGTATGGACGGCTTAAAAGAATATATGGGCAGTGCTGATCAAGTGGTTGAATTGGTGGGCGGCGCAACTGTTGCCGTCACACAACTCGCACCCTTTTCGGCCAGCATCATGGACCGCTTGCCAAATTTGAAACTCATCGCCGTATCCCGGGGCGGGCCTGTGAACATTGATATGAAAGCCGCGCGCGCAAGAAATATCAAAGTGGTCAACACGCCCGGCCGTAATGCATCCGCCGTTGCAGAATTCACCATCGGCGCAATTTTAGCCGAAACCCGCAATATCACAAAAGGCCATGATGCGTTGCGCAAAGGCGAATATCGCGGTGATTTATACCGTGCAGACGTAACCGGCCGTGAGCTTTCTGAAATGACCGTAGGCCTTCTCGGTTATGGCGAAGTGGGCCGCCGCGTTGTGAAATTTCTGAAAGTGTTTGGATGCAAAATCCTTGTGTCAGATCCCTATGTGCAGCTTAGTGCCGACGACTTGCGCGATGGTGTCATTCAAACTTCGCTCGACACGCTGCTTGCAGAGTCTGACGTCATCTCGCTTCACCCCCGTGTCACTGCAGAAACCACTCAAATGATCAACGAAGCAACGCTTCGGAAAATGAAACCAGACGCCACATTCATCAACACGGCCCGTGGCCCATTGCTGGATTATGATGCGCTTTATAAAGTGATGAGCGAAGGCCATTTGCGCGGAGCTATGTTGGAAACATTCGCAATTGAACCTGTGCCCGCAGACTGGCCTTTACTGCAACTGCCCAATGTCACCCTCACACCCCATATTGCGGGGGCATCGGTTCGCACTGTCACTTACGCTGCAGGCCTTGCCGCCGAAGAAGTGCGTCGATTTTTGGCGGGTGAGGCCTTGGTCAATGTGTGTTAGCGGTCAAGCCGATTAATCGCCGCGACGTTTTCTGCTGACGAACCTTTGTGGTCAAACTCGCTGGCCAAAAACATATCGACAATGGCCTTGGCCAATTCTGGCCCAATAACCCGCGCACCCATCGTTATGATCTGCGCGTTGTTAGATTTTGCCGCGCGTTCTGCAGAGTATGTGTCATGGGTCAATGCCGCACGAATGCCGGGAATTTTATTAGCTGCGATGCAAACGCCAATCCCAGTGCCACAGGAAAGTATGGCACGGTCAACTCTACCATCCATCACAGCTCCTGCGACCGCTGCAGAAAGATCAGCATAAAATCCGCTCTGACTCATGTTAACAATTTCATGATGCCCCTTTGCTTTCAGGTGGGCTTCAATCACGTCAATCAAAGGTTTCCCCGCGCTATCAGCGCCCAGCGCAATCTTCATATTCAAACTCCCTGTGAATCAAGAACAGACTGTATTATACTAAGATAGCCTTGAACATCCAATGCAGAACGCCCAATAAACAACCCGTCAATATCAGGCTCTGCCGCAAGTTCCACGCAATTTTGGGCATTCACG
>JAYVOQ010000164.1:0-3111 GCA_043757845.1 Hyphomicrobiales bacterium
GTTCAGCCTTGGACCAGGACGGGCAATCGTCATTCCGTTCCATGAATACACGGAAGCGGAAACGAAGAAGTTCAAGCCAGACGAAAAAGCGCTTGCTGCTAGGATAACCACCTTTGTGAAGACAAACCGCAAGGCGCTGCAACTGGCCTTCCGGAAAATATTTAATTCGCCTGTCCGAAAGATTGCGCACAACGGCAAGTTTGACGTGAAGTTTTGCCGTGGCGCTGGGTTCCCGGTTCGAAATTTCTGGTTTGACACCATTATTGCCCACAGCTTGGTGGATGAAAACAAGCCGCACGGTTTGACGTTCTGCCAAGACTGGTATGGCATCGGTTACGGCAACTATGAAAAACACCTGTGGCCGTTCGTCAACAAGACGAAGAAAAACAAGAAACCTTATTCGTATGTCCCGCCACAAATTTTGTCGCTGTATTTGGCCAAGGACGTTGACTGCACGTATCGCGTTTTCAGGAAGGTTCTGAAAGAACTGAAATCCGAAGGCATGGCTAGCTTGATGATGAAACAGCAAATGCCGCTGGTTCGTCTCATGGCTGATTTGGAATTCCGTGGCGTAAAGATCGACATTGATCGGCTGCAAAAGATTTCGAAGGACTTCGCAAAAATCCTTGCCGGAATCGACGTGCAAATAAAGAAGATCACGAAGAACCCGGATTTCAACCCACAGTCACCGCCACAGCTGTCCGCTTACCTCGAAAGCATCGGCGCTATCGGCAACAAAGGTGACAAGAAGACGAAGGGTTCAAGCCGGGACGCGGTGAAGTGGTCCACGGACGAAAGCGTGCTGTCCAAGCTTGCCACCAGAAATAAAATCGGGCGGGTGCCACGCCTTATTTTGGAATCACGGTCCATTGGTAAGTTGAAGTCCAATTACCTAGACGGCAAGGACGGTGCTAGCGGCATTTTGCAGTTTGTCGATGCCAAGGGCTTCGTGCATTACAGTTCCAACATCCACACGCCACGCACCGGGCGTATGTCGGTTGAAGATCCGGCAATCCAAACCATCCCGCGTCCGAATCCAAAATACCCCGAAGCCAACATTCGTCAGCTGTTCATTCCTTCCAGAAAAGACTGGATCATGTTCAGCATCGACTTCAAACAGTTGGAAATGCGAATTGCCGCGTTCCTGTCTGGTGACGTGACAATGATCAAGGAAATTCGCGAAGGCGTGGACATGCACAGTCGAAACGCTGTGACGCTTGGGCGAATGGTTGGAATGTTGCCAAAGGAAGTCACCGAAAAAATCTTCTTGGAAGGTTTGAAATACCAGGGTGAAGATCCGGCAAAAATTCAGTTGGCCCTAGAGTGGTCGGAACTTCGAACGCTGGTCAAGGCGCTTGGTTTCGGCCTGAACTATGGCATGTCGGCCAACACGCTTGCCAAGGAACACGGACGCGAAGAAGACGAAATGCAGGACATGATTGACGGGTATTTCGACAAGTATTCCGGTCTGTATGCTTGGCGGCAAGAACAGTGTGACGTTGCCATTGAAGGCGGCTTGCTTGTTCTTCCAGAAACAGGACGCAAGCGTCGTGTCTTCGGCGCGTCAAAGTGGTTCAACAGCGAATTCAGCCAGAACATTCGGATGCGTGAAATGGACATGGAAGGCGTTCAGCGTCAGCTGATGAACTTTCCGATCCAAGGTTTTGCAAACGAAATTTTCGTGCGTGGGAAGTTGCGGCTGTATCGGGCGCTAAGGGACCAGGAATTTGCGTCAAGGCTTTTGTTGTCACTGCACGACGGTATTTTGGGTGAAGGTCCACCAGCGGAAATGCTTCGTCTTAGGGATTTGGCGAAGAAGTGTCTTGAACGTGAGCTAGGCACTGGCAAGCGTTCCGTGCCGCTTGGGATCGATTTTGAACTTTACGATTGTTGGTCCGGAAAAAAACTTGACATCACAAAGGTGGGTTGATTCATGGAAGAAAATCAACTAAGAAAGAAGTATGCAGGACTGACAAAAGAACTTGGGGTGATGGTTAAGGTTGATCAGGCGAACCTGTCCGAAGAAATGGCACGGAACAGTTCGCGAATGTTTCGCATCAATTTGATGAAAGCCGATGCTGAGTATTTGAAGGACAAGGCCGAAGACACCGTGAAGGTGTTGGAAGCGCGTCTTGACAAACAGATCCGGATTGCATCGGTCAAGAAGAAACCTAGTGAACAGCAAATCAAACAGCGCTTGGCACGAAGCCCGGAAATTTGCGAAGCGCGTGAAAAGTTTTTCGAAGCTAAGTGGCGCTTCAACGTATGTTGGGCGGCTGCATCTTCGATTGCACAAAAGGGCGATCAGCTTTCGAACCTTGCTTACAATTACCGCAAGGAATTGGAACATGGTTTCAAGTCTAGGGTTGGGAACGTGAACAAGGCTGTTGAAAATTTAACGAAGAAGAAGGGATAGGCGTAATGGCTAAGCACAGAGTGAAAATGTCCGAAGTGGTCAAGTCCACGCAATCGGTTCAAGAATCGACCGAACGCGGCGGTGGCAAGGCCGATTACATGAAATTGGGACCAAAGCTGAACAAGGTGCTGATTCTTCCGCCGTGGAACGGCAAGGATTTGATGAAGCGCCTTTTAGTGCACCAGGTGTGGAAGGGCGGTAAGCCCGTTGCAATGGCAACCAGCCCACGCATCGAAGACGGCGCGGAAGATGCTGTCATGGACTATGGCTTTCGGCTGAAAGAAAAATATGAAGATTCGCCGAACAAGAAAAAGCAGGACCTGTGGAAAAAATACATGCCTTCGGATTCCATCGTGGTCAACGCGCTGGACTTGAATGAGCCGAAGCCAACGCCAAAGGTGCTTCGTCTTCCAGCGTGCGCGGTGAAGTTCCTGTGCGATGAAGTCGGCGAAGTTGCCGATGGTGACGCAATTTGGGACCTGGAAAAAGGCTTCCCGCTGATCATCAAGGGCAACGGTAAAAGCGGCAACAATCGCCGTTACGAATACGCCAAGTTTTCCAAAAACGCTGCAGCCTTGATTTCAGAGGGTCGCGTTGACGAAGACACCGTTCTTGACGGCTTGCATGACTTGGACAAATTGCAGCCAAAGCTTGACGATAAGAAGTTGAAAAAAGTTTTGATGATGCTGAAGCAG
>JAYVOQ010000165.1:0-3107 GCA_043757845.1 Hyphomicrobiales bacterium
CGCATGGGTGCTGTCTTCAAGCCCCACGTCAGCGGCCCGCTAGTCATTTTAAAAAAACCAACTGGCATGTGGATATATGGATCGGTGTCCTTGGGGCCAGCTTCCAGCAAAAGCACCTTCGCATCAGGCATTTCGGAAAGCCTAGCCGCCATCACGCAACCCGCCGAACCGCCACCTATGATAATATAGTCATACATACTCTTGCCTTCAAAACCTTCTTGGATTAATCATAAATAACTATTTAGTTATTTCAATAGGCAAATTGTGACTTTCAGTAAACAGTTAAGAGACCCGGAGGAAACCAAGCGGCGCATCATGGCAGCAGCGAAGGTGGAATTTGCTAAATCTGGCTTGGGTGGTGCACGCGTGGATGTAATTGCAGCGCGTGCAAAATCAAACAAGCGCATGATGTATCATTATTTTGGCAACAAAGAAGCTTTGTTCAAGTTGGTTATTGAGAACGCTTATGCGGATTTTCGAGAGGCGGAAAAGGCGTTGGAGCTTGACCATGAAGAACCGATCACGGCTTTGCGCAAGCTTGTAAATTTCAATTGGAATTATTTTCTAGAAAACCCAGAATTCATCACATTGGTTAATTCTGAAAACCTTCATAAAGCAAAGCACATCAAAAGTTCAAAGCGCATACTAGAGATGAGCCGTAACTTCGTAGGGCGCATGCAAGCACTGCTTGATCGCGGGGCGATTGCCGGCTTGTTTCATAAAAACCTGGATGCCGTGCAAATGCAAATATCAGTTGCGGCCATTGCCTATCACTATCTGACCAATCGCTACACAGGCTCAATTGTTTTTGAACGCGACTTGATGTCAGCCAAAGCTTTGAAAGATCGGTTGGCCTTTAATATTCAAACAGTGCTGCGCATCGTGTGCACACCTGAAACTCTTCGTAGATTGGAAACTGAATGATGAGCGGGAATGCTCTCGTAACAGGTGCGGCGCGCGGCATTGGCAAGGCCATTGCTCTGATGCTGGCGCAAGATGGTTTTGATGTTGCAGTTAATGATGTTGTGGCCTCCGCTGAAGTTGATGCTGTTGTTTCGGAGATCAAGTCTCTGGGGAGAAAATCAATCGCGGTAATCGGGGATATTTCAAATTTGGAAACTCATATCGCAATGCTTGACGAAGCAGAGAAGATCGGGCCGTTATCAACTTTGGTGAACAACGCGGGGGTTTCCGTTCTCAATCGAGGTGACTTGTTGGACGTTTCTTTGGCAAGTTACAATCGCTGTATGGACATCAATACGCGAGGCACATTTTTTCTAACACAAGCATTTGCGAAACGCTTACTGGCGCAAATTCAAAAAACCAAACACCGCTCCATCATCAATATTTCTTCTTGCAATGCCACTGCTGTTTCCATTGCGCGAGGAGAATATTGCGTTTCAAAAGCGGCGGTTTCGATGACCTCAAAACTTTTTGCCGCGCGACTTTCAGATGAAGGCATTGGTGTTTATGAAATTCAGCCGGGCTTTATCGAGACCGATATGACCGCACCGGCAAAGGCCAAATATGATAAATTGATCGATGAGGGTTTGACCGTGATCAAACGTTTTGGCCAGCCCGCCGACGTGGCTCGTGTTGCATCCACTATGGCGCAAGGCCTGTTGCCCTACACAGTGGGCCAAGCCATTCAGGTGGATGGTGGATTATTGACGGTGAGATATTAAAATGAAAATTTCCTTGCCATCTGCAAATCGAAAATCCGCTCCGTATACGTTAGTAGGCGAACCACTTGTCGCGCGCAAACCGACGATGCCGTTCAACCGTTTTGCCTTTGCTGCGGCACATGTGGTGGCGGATCCAATGAATGGCGGTATTGATTGGAAAGGCACGATTGCTTACCGCCGCTATCTTTTAAATTTGGGCTTTGGCATTGCCGAGGCGATGGACACCTCGCAGCGCGGCATGGGCTTAGACTGGCCAGATGCTTTGGAATTGATCCGCCGTTCAACTGATGATGCAGGAACCGAAAAATCCAAACTGATTTATTCTGGCTGCGGAACTGATCATTTGAATCTTTCGGATGTTCATTCGCTTGATGACGTGATCCGCGCCTATTTGATGCAGCTTCATGCTATTCAAAAACTTGGCGGACGGATTATTCTGATGGCCAGCAGGGCTTTGGTGCGTGCTGCAAAAACACCGGAAGATTATATTAAAGTTTATTCTGCAGTTCTGCGCGAGGCGGATCATCCTGTGGTGCTGCATTGGTTGGGGCCAATGTTTGATCCTGCGCTCAAAGGTTATTGGGCCACAATTGGTTTTTCACCCGCAATGGAAACCTGCCTTGCAATGATCGATCAGAATATTGCGAAGATTGATGGGATAAAAATTTCATTGCTTGATGCCGAGAAAGAAATTGAAATGAGACGACGATTACCAGCGTCCATCAAAATGTATACAGGCGATGACTTCAATTATGCCGAGCTGATCGCAGGCGACACCCATGGATATTCACATGCTCTGCTTGGAATTTTCGATGCGATAGCGCCTGCTGCGGCAATTGCACTAAGCGCACTGGCGAAAAACGATCTCGAAAAATTTCATTCAGTTCTTGCTCCGACGGTTCCTTTGTCCCGTTTGATCTTCAGTGCACCGACACAATTTTATAAGACGGGCATCGTGTTCTTGGCTTGGCTCAATGGCAATCAAGATCATTTTATCATGATAAATGGGGCACAATCGGCTCGCTCACTTTCGCATTTTGTTGAAATTTTTAAACTTGCTGATGCCGCTGGCCTTTTGCGCAAACCTGATTTGGCTGTCCGACGCATGAAACAACTTCTTGCGGTCTATGGTGCGTGATGCGGGTACTTCGCCCACATGACTGTGCAAACAATACTGCTACACTGGGCTTTCAGGCACCGATTGGTGAAGTGATCGATGCAATTGCTAGACATGGATTTGCGGGCATTGCGCCATGGCGGCGCGAGATGGAAGGACAAAATCTCAAAATTGTGACAAAACAAATTCGCGATTCTGGTTTGCAAGTCACAGGGTATTGCCGCAGCACATATATCCCGGCCAACACACACGCTGAATTTGAAGCTAATATTGCCGACAACAAACGAGCGCTGAATGATGCCGCT
>JAYVOQ010000166.1:0-11524 GCA_043757845.1 Hyphomicrobiales bacterium
CGAGCACCGCATGGGACGCTGCCATCTCGCCCACAGCAAAGGCGATGCCATCAACGCAATCCTCGCCGCCGCAGGCTATAACTTCCGCCTCATCCTCAACTGGTTGAGGATATTTTTGCTTCTGCTCATGGCAGCCTTCATCGGCAGAAGATTGGTAATTCAGGTCTGAAAACCGGATTGTTCACGGGCGACTTTTTATCAAGATTCTAGATCCACCGCCATGTTGCAACCTTCAGCCTCGCAAGATAAACACTAAGGCAGCATTTTGCGCGCGTATATTCTTCCTCAGTGTTGCCATTGGCATCGCATCATCTTTCACAAACCCAATAAACATCATATTGAGATTATTAAATACTATTTCGCCGATGGCTTTTGAATCGCAGTCTGAACGTACCAAACCGATATCTTGGAGCGCTTTTATAAGTTCGCATGTTTGTTCGCCTAAAGCCGCATCCAGTGCCGAATAAGCCAAGCCAAATGGGCTTTTTGGTCGTTGGGTGGAAATTGACATCGCAACCCGCCACATTTCTTTGCTGAGATAAACCAGCGAGTGGTTACAATAAATGTTTACGAGGCTATCGACAGATTCATAAGTGTTTCTCGAAGGCTTGGCCACAATTCCAGCGCCTTCACGCAGCACTTCATGCACTTCTCTGGATACAATCGCCAAGAGTAAGTCACCCTTGTTTTGGTAGTAATTATAGATAGTCCCTATCGAAACTTCAGCCGCAATTGCAATGTCATCCATCTTTGAGGCTTCGTAACCAGATTTTTTGAACAATTTTGTGGCAGCTTCAATAATCCGGTTGTTACGGTCGGTCTTTTGTTTTGCACGAAGGCCTGTCATTTTTTCCGGCTACCATAGTTTTAGAATTGACTCAAATTTAGAATTGGTTCATTTTAACTCGAGAGTTATTTTTGTGGAGACTTCAAAAATGAATTTTCGCCGCGCCGCTGCAGTTTCGATTGTCGCATTGATGAGCGTAGTATCGACCACACAAGCGGCCGATCTGAATGCTTTGGTCTGGTGCGATCATGCCGACCCGGAGTTACTGAAACCTTTTGAGGATGCCAATCGCATCAAAGTAAACATCAAGCAATTTGAAGGCACTGGAGCAGGCCTTGCTTTGGTTGATCAATCTCAGCCCGGAGATTGGGATGTGATGGTCATTGATTCAATTGATGTGCACCGCGGCGTTGAGAAGAAATTGTTTGAACCGTTGCCCGAAGACAAACTGCCCATGGCGGATCTATTCCCCCAAGTGAAAATGGATGCCAGTACTGTGTTTGACGGCAAGCGATACGGCGTAACTGAGAAATTCGGTTACAATACCATCAGCTTCAACAAGACCAAGGTTGACGTGGGCGATATGCAATCATTGGCCGCCCTGACCAGCGATAAATATAAGGGCCGATTGGCGATCTATGATTATTACTTGCCGGTGATCGGCATGGCTGCAATGTCAATCGGCAAAAAGACTGCTGATCTGACGGAAGCAGATCTGCCTGCAATCAAAGAAGTTCTCAAAAAGATGAAGGCCAATGCCAAAGCCGTAACAGATGTGGCTGCAAGCCAAACTGCGCTAGCCACTGGCGAAGCGGATGTTCTTATTGGCGGTGGCGAATGGGTGACAGCAGGCATTGCCAAAGACAAGCCTGAGCTGGATTTTTCTATTCCTAAGGAAGGGGCTGTGCTCTGGTCGCAATCCTTGGCCATGTTCAAAGATTCCAAGAACAAGGAGATGGCATTAAAGTTCATCCAATATATCGTGAGCCCGGAAGGGCAGGCACGTTTGGCCACATCCAGTTGCTATTGGGGCATGCCATCAAACATGAAAGCCACGTTGAACGATGACCAGAAGAAAACTCTGCGCTTTGCCGAGCAGCCCGACTTTTTAAAACGCGCACAAGCCTATCCTGCACCAAACGATGCCTTGGACAAGAAGATGCAAGACCTTTGGACAGAAATGATCCAAGCAAAATAGTCGTGTGATTTGAAATTGTCATTCAATCGCGTTGCATGGGCTAGTGTTAGTCCCGCTTTAATGTGGACGCTGTCCTTTTTTGTTTTGCCTTGTTCTGCAATGGTTGCCATCAGCGTGTTTCCCAAAGATGGCACAGGTTTTTCTTTGGCGGCGTATATCCAGTTTTTTACAAACCCTAGCTATTACTATGCTTTGATCAATTCACTAGAAGTGACTGGACTTGTAACACTCATCTCGGTGCTTCTTGCCTATCCATTTGCTTGGATTCTGGCAGATGTTGTGCCACAGCGCTGGCAAAGACTGGCCCTGATGTTGGCAGTTTTGCCTTTTTGGACATCCTATGTAGTGCGTTCCTATAGCTGGCTTTTGGTGTTGTCGGAAAAAGGAATTGTGAATACCGCGCTGATAGATTTAGGATTGCTGAATGCGCCCATACAGCTGGCCAACACGCGCACCGCAACGGTGATTGGCTTTGTGCATTTCTTTGTGATGCTGCTCACGCTGACAATCTATTCAAACCTCAAACAACTGAGCCTCAACTACCGCAAGGCTGCTTATGATCTTGGAGCTTCGCCACTGCAAAGCTTCCGACATGTGATTTTGCCTCTCACTTTGCCAGGCATCATGGTTGGCGCTTTTCTCACATTCGTATTGGCTATCGGAGATTACATCACTCCGCAGATTTTAGGAGGTAACAATGAATTGCTTATGCCGCAATTGATTATGATGCAGATTGGTCGCCGTGGAGATTTCAGATCTGCATCGGCGCTTTCGCTCATCCTCATGGTGGTCGTTACCTTTGCTTATTTGCTTTGCGCCAAATGGCTGAAAGTGGAGCGCACTTAATGTTGCGCACCATTTCCACATTCTATGCGGGATTGATTTACGCTTTCATTTTCCTACCCGTGCTAGTCCTTGTGCTTTTTTCATTTCAAAGCTCACTTTTCCCCATTCCACCTTTCAATGGCCCCTCTCTGCGTTGGTATGCGGCAGTGTTGAATGATCCGCGGTTGGTTGCCGGTTTAATGAATTCAATTCTTGTTGCATTGTCCACTTCCGCAATCGCAACGGTTTTAGGCTTTCTGTCGGCTTGGGGCTTTGCACGCTTCTATTTGCCGGGATCTGCTTGGTTGCGTGGGTTGATTACTGCACCACTCACTATCAGCTATCTTATAATTGGCATGGGGTTGTTGGTTTTTTTCAATTACATAGGTGTGCCAAAATCTTTGATTGCAGCGGGCATTGGCCATGTTGTGATCAATCTGCCGCTGTGTTTCGCGATAATCTATAGCCAGATGGGCGATCATCAGGCCAATATGGAGCGCGCCGCGCGCGATTTGGGGGCGGCAGAATGGAAGCTGTTGTTCTTGATCACGGCGCCTATTTTGTGGCCCGCCATTTTTGCAAGCTTCTTTCTTTCGATGACATTTTCTTGGGATGAATTTGTGATTTCATTTCTGTTGACGCGCTTTGACACAACCTTGCCTGTTGAAATCTGGAATTTGCTACGTGCTGGCCTCAACCCTAAAACCAATGCAGTGGGTTCAATCGTATTTGGTGTATCGGTGGCCATGGCGGTGTTGTTTGAAACTTTGGCATTTAGGAAATCGCCACGATGAGTGATCTCGTGTTGATCGAGAATGTGAGCCGTGATTTTCCCGGCACTAAGGCCTTGAATGATATTTCTTTGAAGATTAAGGCCGGAAGCTACACTGTTTTTCTGGGCCCATCTGGCTCCGGCAAAACCACTCTTCTTTCCATTCTCGGCGGCTTTCTCCAACCCTCTGCCGGTGCGGTTTTCATCAACGGTGTGGATTGTACAAATGTTCCCCCTGCCAAGCGGCCCACAGCGACAGTATTTCAAGACTATGCTCTGTTTCCTCATATGGATGTTATCAAAAATGTAGGTTTTGGTTTGCGCATGAGAGGCGTTGTCGCCGCAACACGAAATCAGCAAGTGATGGAGATGTTAAAACTAGTGGGCCTTGAACACGCGGCCAACAAGAAGCCGCATGAGCTTTCTGGCGGCCAGCGTCAACGTGTGGCCCTGGCAAGGGCGCTCATTGTGGAGCCCCAAGTGCTTTTGTTGGATGAGCCGCTGGGCGCACTGGACTTAAAACTGCGTCGGCAAATGCAGGACGAGTTAAAATCCATCCAAACCCGCGTCGGCACGGCTTTTATCCATGTGACCCATGATCAAGAAGAGGCCATGGCTTTGGCAGATCATGTTGTGGTGATGAATAATGGCCGCATTGAAGACCAAGGTACACCTCAGAAAGTCTACGCACGGCCCGCCACTCGCTTTTCTGCAACCTTCATGGGCGAAAGCACGATCATTGATAACAAGGCGATCAGGCCCGAACATATTTTAATTGTGAAATCCAAAGGCAATTTGGGCTCGGCCCAAATCATCGACGTGGTTTATCAGGGCAGTTATAAACGCATTTTAGCCAAGCATAATTCAACGCTTTTCATTGCCCATCTACCTTCCGATACTGAGGTCAAAGTTGGAGATCAGGTGCAGTTGAGCTGCGACCCGCAACACATGGTGAGTTTGGGCGGATGATTAAAGCTGAACAATGGTATGAAACGCTGCGTTTGGGGGATGGTGTTACGCTCATCCATGAACCTTGGATCAAGCCTTTTTTCCGCTGCAACATGTGGCATGTGCGAGGCCGTGATCGCGATTTGTTGTTTGATACGGGTTTGGGCCATTTCAGCTTGCGCCAACATGTGAAACTGGTGACAGAACGTGAGGTAACTTGCGTTGCCAGCCACACCCATTTTGATCACATCGGCTGCCATCACGAATTTGGATCCTGCTGTGTGCATAAAAATGAAGCGGAAATTTTCAAAGATCCACGCGCTGGATTGACCTTGGCGGATCTTTACGCAACTGACGAGATGTTTGACGAGCTGCCCGAAGGCTGGAACACAGCGATGTATAAAGTGAAACCCGCTGTTGCCTCACGTATCTTGGAAGACCGTGACATTATTGATTTAGGGGATAGGGTTTTCGAAGTGGTTCACACGCCGGGCCACTCACCCGGCGGTATTGGCTTGTTCGAAAGAAAGACGGGAATTTTCCTCTCCGGCGATGTGATTTATGATGGCCCACTGATTGATGATGCCTATCATTCAAACATTGATGACTATGTCAGCACGCTGGAGCACATCAGTTCACTTCCGATAAGCATCGTTCACGCCGGTCATTTCCCAAGCTTCGGGAAAGTGCGCTATCACCAACTCATCGGCGAGTATGTGGAAGGAAAACGTTTGGCGGGCTGTCACTTAGCAGGGATGGGAGCGCCGTTGTGAAGCGCATCGTAAAAGAACTTATCAGTCGTCCATCAACTATATTGGCGCTGACCATCATTGTTTTCGTAATTTTTATAGCACTTGCCGCCCCGTGGATAGCGCCTTACGCGCCAGAAGCTCAGCCCTTTGATGGCCTAAGCCCAGAAGGCGCACCCCTGCCGCCCGATGCTAATTATTGGTTGGGCACAGATACGCTGGGCCGAGACCTGCTTTCGCGTCTGTTGTTTGGTGCACGCACGTCTTTGCTTATTGGTCTTGTTTCGAATGGTGTGGCAGTGGCCATCGGCATGGCCGTTGGCATGGTTGCAGGATATAGCGGCGGCGTATTAGGCAATCTCCTGATGCGTTTTACTGATTTGATGATGGCTTTTCCGGCCCTGCTTCTGGCGATTGTGCTTGCTGCCCTACTGCATCCAAGCCTTTGGATTGTGGCTATGGTGATAGCCCTGGTGAATTGGGTGCAGGTGGCCCGTATCGTTTACACCGAAACCCGCGGGCTTGCGGCGCGTGATTTTATTGTGGCAGAAAAATCGCTTGGCGCTTCCCACGGGCGCATTTTGTGGAAGCACATTGCGCCGCATTTGCTACCCACAGCTATTGTCTGGGGCACGCTGGGCATTGCCACAACAGTGTTGCTTGAGGCCACGCTGAGTTTTCTGGGTGTGGGTGTGCAGCCGCCCCAGCCTTCATGGGGCAACATTATTTATGAAAGCCAAAGCTATTTTCAATCGGCACCTTGGCTGGTGTTCATCCCTGGCGCAATTATCTTGGCTACGGCATTGTCTTTCAATATCGTGGGTGACAGTTTACGTGATCTGTTAGACCCCACACAACGGGGCAGAGGTTAAAAATGGTGCTGCTGTTACTTCAAAGATTATTGCAAGCAGTGTTGATTTTACTGGGTGTTGCAGCCATCACGTTTGCGTTGTTGCACTATCTGCCCGCTGACCCCGCCGCGCTGATTGCAGGCCGCAGTGCCAATGCCGCGATGATTGCGAATGTGCGCCACCAACTTGGGCTAGATTTGCCCTTGCCTGTTCAGTTTTGGAACTATTTGGTCACCCTGCTACATGGCGATTTGGGCCGCTCTTACGTTCAGCGCAGTGATGTATCAGCCCTGATCCTGGCTAGGCTTCCCGCAACATTTTATCTCATGGTTGCGGGCATTTTTATGGAAGTCGCGATTGGTCTTTCCGCTGGCGTAATCGCTGCAACAAGGCGCAACAGCTTCACCGATAGTTTGGTGATGACGCTATCCTTCATTGGCGTTTCTGCTCCTCAATTTGTGGTAGCGCTTTTGCTGCTTTACGTTTTTGCTGTCGAACTGAGTTGGTTTCCAATGAGCGGTTATGGCACCCCAGCCCATATTGTTTTGCCTTCTGTAACGCTGGGGTTACTGGGTGCAGGTTGGTATGCGCGTATGACGCGCTCTGCTATGATAGACGTGCTCAATCAGGATTATATCCGCACTGCAAATGCCAAAGGCTTATCAAAATCGCGGGTCATCTTGCGCCATAGCTTGCCCAACGCGCTGCTGCCGCTTATTGCAATGATCGGTATCGATATTGGCCAGTTCATGGCTGGCGTTGTTGTGGTTGAAGCTGTTTTTGGCTGGCCCGGTATCGGCCAGCTTGCGTGGCAAGGCATTCAGCAAGTGGATATTCCCATCATAATTGGCGTGACTTTAGTCTCATCTCTGGCCATTGTTTTGGGAAATCTTATTGCAGATATTATCGCACCATTTCTCGATCCGCGCATCCGCGCGGGTCGTACTGCTTAAAAAAGGAGCCTAAGACGATGTTGAATAAATTGCTTAACACAACCACAGCACTCATGGCCTTTGCAACAGTCTCGGCTTTCGCCTTGCCTGCCTTTGCCGATGAACCGCAACAAGGTGGCGCTATCATTGTAACCTACAAAGACGATATGGCTACCCTTGATCCCGCCATCGGCTATGACTGGCAAAACTGGTCCATGATCAACTCGATGTTTTCGCGGCTGGTGGATTATAAGGCCGGCACATCAGACCTGTTTCCTTCATTGGCAGACAGTTATACGATTTCGCCAGATGGCCTGACTTATGTTTTTAAACTCAACTCTAATGCCAAGTTTACCAACGGTCGCAAGGTTGTGGCCGCCGATGTGAAATTTTCCATTGAACGCGCAGTCAATCCTGCAACTAAAGGGCCAGGAGCTGGTTTTTATCATTCAATCGTAGGTGCGGATGCTTTGACATCTGGCAAGGCCACTACCATCTCCGGTATTGAAGCTGTGGATGAAACTACGGTGAAATTCACGCTCAGCCAGCCTGATGCAACTTTCCTTAACGATCTGGCACTGAATTTTGCATCGGTTGTACCTCAGGAAGCTGTCGTCGCGGAAGGCGCAGATTTTGGTAAAAAGCCCCTCGGCTCAGGTGCCTATATGTTGAAAGAATGGGTCAGCGGACAGCGCTTGGTGTTTGTGCGCAACCCTGATTATTTTCGTACGCGTCCTAATCTTGACCAATACACGATTGAAATTGGCCAAGAGCCACTCGTTGCCATTTTACGCTTGCAAAAAGGCGAAATTGATATTGCCGGTGACGGCATACCGCCAGCCAAATATCTTGAAATGAAAAACGATAAGGAAATGACGGGCATGATCGTGGATCGTGCTCAGCTTGAAACAAGCTATATCACGATCAATACCACCAAAAAGCCGTTCGATGATGTGCGTGTGCGCCAAGCGTTGAACATGGCCATCAATAAAGAACGCATTGTTAAAATTATCAATGGCCGCGCAACAGCCGCAACACAGGTTTTGCCTCCATTGTTAGCTGGGTATGACAAAAACTATAAAGGCTATGCTTTTGACGTTGAAAAAGCCAAAGCACTTTTGGCCGAGGCCGGCTTGAAGGCTGGCTTTGAAACACAGCTTTACGTGATGAATACCGATCCTAACCCACGCATTGCGCAAGCCATTCAACAGGATTTAGCAGCCATTGGCATCAAAGCTGAAATCAAATCGTTGGCCCAACCCGAGGTGATTGCCGCGGGCGGCAACAAAGAAACCAGCGCTTTGACATGGTCTGGCGGTATGGGCTGGATTGCTGATTATCCAGATCCATCTGATTTTTATGGCCCCATTTTGGGTTGTGGTGGTGCCATTGATGGCGGCTGGAATTGGTCTTGGTATTGCGACAAGTCTTTTGAAGAACGGGCCATCAAGGCAGATACAATGTCAGACCCGAAACAGAAGGATGAACGTGCAAAAATCTGGGCCCAGATATTCACTGACATTCAAACCAAAGGTGCACCTTGGGTGCCCGTGTTGAATGAACGTCGCGTGGTTGCTAAATCAAAGCGCATGGGGGGACCCGACCAAATCTACATCGATCCAACCCGCGTTATCGACTATGAAGCAATTTACATCAGCAAGTAAAAACGATCTATTTCAAGGCTCGCCGCTGCGCGCGAGCCTTATCTTAACCCGCTATTGTTAGGCCATTTATTGAAAGGAAGAAGCCATGTGTGTAAACTGCAATCACACAATCCATCGCAAGAACCATCACTTTGGGTGGGATCGCAGTTTTTCTCCCACGCTTGTGGCTCAATCAGGTGAGACTATTCATTTTGAATGCCTCGATTCATCAGGCGGCCAGCTCAACAGAAATTCAACTGTTGCCGATATTCCCACACTTGATTTTGGCAAAATTAACCCTGTCACTGGCCCGGTTTATGTGGAAGGCGCAATGCCTGGTGATGTGTTGAAAGTAACCTTGCACAAGTTCATCCCTTCTGGCTTTGGTTGGACGGCCAATATCCCAGGCTTTGGCCTGTTGGCAGATCAATTCAAAGAACCAGCGCTGCACCTCTGGAAATATGATACTATCAGCTTGGCGCCAGCTCTCTATGGCCCCAAGGGCCGCGTGCCGCTGAAGCCATTTGCAGGAACGATCGGCGTGGCTCCGGCGTTGGCAGGGCTGCACTCCGTCGTGCCGCCGCGCAACGTGGGCGGCAATTTGGATATCCGTGATCTTGCAGCAGGCACTATGCTCTATCTGCCGGTTGAAGTGGAAGGGGCGTTGTTTTCGATTGGCGACACTCATGCCGCTCAGGGTGACGGTGAAGTATGTGGAACAGCCATTGAAAGTCAGATGGATGTAGAAGCCACGCTGGAAGTTGTGAAAGGCCGCCCTATCAAAAGCCCGCGCTTTACCACGCCCGGCCCCGTGACCCGCCATTTGGATGCGGATGGCTATGAGGTGACGACCGGCATCGGCCCCGACCTGATGACGGCCGCGCGCGAAAGTGTCGCCCGCATGATTGATCTTTTAGGTGCCGAACATGGTTTAAGCCCGATGGATGCCTATCTCCTGGTTTCGGTTTGCGGTGATCTGCGCATCAGTGAAATTGTCGACCTACCCAATTGGGTCATTTCGTTCTACTTTCCTCGACTTGTTCTAGCGTGATTTCACCTTCACCTCCTGAGCCTATCCTTACGATAGAAGATTTGTCTATTGATGCGCGCACGCCTGAAGGCTTGAAGCCCGTATTGCAAGGGGTGAGCCTTGCTTTAGCACCATCAGAAACCCTCTGCATTGCGGGTGAATCTGGTTCAGGAAAATCGCTTACTGCTCTTTCGATCATGCGCTTGCTATCGCCGTCACTGAAGTTAAGCAGCGGCCAAATAAAACTTGGTGGGCGCGAACTCACCTCCCTATCAGACCAAGACATGCGCAAGATTCGCGGTGGTGAAATTGCGATGATCTTCCAAGATCCGATGAGCTCGCTCAATCCGGTCATGACAATAGGCGCGCAGTTGATGGAAGCGATCCGCGCGCACAACATCAGTGAGAATGCCAAAGCCCGTGCGCTGGAGATGTTGGATGCAGTTCAAATCAATGCTCCAGCAAAACGGTTGACCCAATATCCTCATGAGCTTTCCGGCGGTATGCGCCAGCGTGTGATGATCTGTATGGCCCTTTCTTGCAAGCCCAAGGTGTTGATTGCAGATGAACCGACAACCGCACTGGACGTAACAGTACAAGCCCAAATTCTAAAATTAATGCGCGAGCTCAGACATGAATTCGCAACTTCAATTGTTTTGATCACCCACGATATGGGCGTGGTGGCCGAAATGGCAGACCGCGTGGCCGTATTAAATAATGGCAAGTTAATAGAGCAAGGCGCGGTTCTGGATATTTTTGAACGGCCTTCGCAAGACTATACCAAGAAGCTTCTCGCCGCAGTGCCGCACTTGGGCCGTTATAGCGATACAGATGCGCCTCCACGCGTGACAAGTCTTCCCCTCGCACCTATAGCTGAAAAGCCTGTTCTCGAAGTCATTAACTTGCAGGTGGTTTATGGAGGGTCTAACGGCCCATTTTGGAAACGTCAGACGCTTACGCCAGCCGTTAGAAATGTGAGCCTTTCACTCAAAGCTGGTCAGACACTTGGATTGGTGGGTGAAAGCGGTTCTGGCAAATCAACCACAGGCAAAGCCATTCTGGGATTAGTGCCATCCACGGGTGATATTATCCTGAATGGCATCAATATCGCGGGGCTAAGTCGCAATCTCATGAAGCCGCTGCGCCGCCAGGCGCAAATGATTTTTCAAGATCCTTATGCTTCTCTTGATCCGCGAATGTCCGTTGGTAAAGCAATAGCTGAGCCGCTTGATATTCATAACATAGGCCCAAAATCAGAGCGGCAGGAACGGGTTATTGCATTGCTGCGCCGTGTTAGCCTCACACCCGAACATGCAACTCGTTATCCCCATGAATTTTCTGGGGGCCAGCGCCAGCGCATTTGCATTGCCCGCGCTCTAGCCCTTGAACCAAAGATTATTATTGCAGACGAGTGTGTGTCAGCACTTGATGTTTCTGTGCGCGGTCAAGTACTTGATCTTATGCAAGAGCTGCAAGAGCAAATGAACATTGCTTATATTTTTATCTCACATGATATGGCGGTGATCGAGCGCATGAGCCACCATGTCGCTGTGATGCGAAATGGTGAAATTGTTGAATATGGCCCAAGGCGCGATGTTTTTAACGCGCCCACACACGCCTATACAAGTTCGCTGATCCAAGCTGTTCCCGCCAGCCACCCAAGGCAGAGACTTAATGGGCTAACTTAACCCCAGTTACGGCTAAGGGTGGGGGATTCTCAAATCAGTTTTGATGTGACTCATGGGGTGTTGTGAAAGCAACCCACGGAGAGAGCCCCATGCAGATAGAT
>JAYVOQ010000167.1:0-3078 GCA_043757845.1 Hyphomicrobiales bacterium
GCATGGCAACTCAACGTGTCTGAGTTGCGCTTAAGGCGAAACACATATGATCCAGAAAACAAATCAATCTTCCAATCATGAAGCTTTTTTGCATCACCCTTGGTGGCCACTAAAATGGCATTAAAAATGCGCTTCAAACTGGCAGCACATTTCTTGTGGATGCGAATAGACCGCACAGGATTTCCGGCATAAAACATTTTAAAGGGCGGAACGATGCGGGTCAGATTAGCCTTCTCCCAACCCACCGACGCTTGATCGGGGTGGTTCGAGCGCGGGTTACCATAAAAAGCATCCATCTGGCTTTGCTTGGGCCAGTTGTTTTTTGCGAGAGATTTAGGAAGCATGGGAGAACCCTCAATTGTGAAAATCAATTGAGTTTGTTTTGCCACTCTAAAGCGGGATTATGCAGGGGTGTGCGCGTTCCCCCCTATTGTCATTCAGGCTTGAAAGAAGTCACTTTGCGCTAACACGCGCGCCACAGTTTTGCGGTGGCCATTTTTAACGCGGCCCACTGTCTTGTAGTGACAACCCACAATTCTGGCAATACGCGGTTTAGAATAGCCTTGGTCGCTTAAGGTTTTGATCTGTGTCCAACGCGCACGGTTGGATGCATTCGGCCCCATGGGCACTTCCAGTTCTATACCGTGGTCACCATTGCAAATCTTAGTGCAGATTTTGGCGGCAGCTTCAGCCCCCACAGCAAGTGTCAACCAATGATCAGCCAAAGGCCTCAATGGAAAATAGGCTTTGGTGCCGCCCTTGGCAGTGGCCACTTTGAGGGCTGCATCAAGCCCCGCAGCATGTGCAATCTCAGACAATAGCAACGGCAAATAATCAAATTTCAACGAAAAAGTCTCGCGCATCATGGCCTCAGAAAACAGTTCATATGTGCGCAGAGTTTTTAACTGCAGAGCATAAAGCTCAGGTCCACCAGTTAATGCGAATCATAGGCAACCCATTTGAGAAAGGCAAGGCAGGCGAAAATCAGGGTGTAAAAGCCCTTGTGCGCACTTGGTTTTTGCGTAATGTTCGAAGTGGTTTTGGCAGGGGACAGCGCAATATGTTAAAGTGGAATTTGGTGGCAACTGCGGCTCTTTTGATTGCGGGTTGCACAACCCAACAGATTATTGCGCAGCCCCTCACGGGAAGCCGCGCTGATGGCACAGTTCAGATGTCTTATAATGTTGGCGCGTTTGAGGGTGGCAAGGTTGACTACACTGGTGCGCAATTGCAGGCCGAAGAAAGATGCAAAGCATGGGGCTATACAAGCGCTGAGAAATTTGGTGGTGAACAACGCATGTGCACAGCTCCCAGCCAATACGGTTGCATGAGTTTTCAAGTGAATATGTCTTATCAATGCACGGGTCTTACACAAAAGCAGTGACTTGTGTTCTAAGGTCTTCACTTCACACTCTCAAACTTCGCAACATCATTTCCCCACACCTCATTGTCAGCCCAAGGCTCTCTCGCAAACAGTTCGCAGCGGTTTTGATTAGGGCTGAGTCTGGTTACGATCTCGCGCATCTCGTCGGGCTTGCGGCTGTGTTCGCGCGCTGGCGCAATTATGACGTTAGGTACATTGGTGAGCCTCGCTTGGCTGTCGCCCATTCGTGCCAGCAAAAAAGGCTCACTGGCATTTCTAAAATTATAACCCAAGCCAATTTTCAAAGCCGTGCCGTCCTTGGTAGTTTTTACCCAGTCACCGCCCGAGATATATTTAAAGCCCCAGCACTTCACACATTCAACAGCCAGCGGCAGCTTAGCCCATGTGGCCCACAGCATCAGAATGGTCTGGTCGCGGCCCAGATGCCCCACAGGAAGATCAAGAATATTTTGGTCAGTCATGGTTTGATAATGGGCTTGCGGCGACCTCGCTTCGCCCTTCTCCGAATACATCTCGTAATGCCAAGGCGGATCAATCAAAATCGCGCCATAGCCAAACATGCGCAAAGCACCAAAGGGCCAAGGTTTCACCATCCGATCAGCACGCCGTTAAACACGCCAACGCCGTGAAATTTGAGCCAGAAACCATGCATGCTTTCGAGGCTTTCAAAACCATCCAGCTTGGCAAATTCGTCGAGGTTCTCCCATCCTAGCAAATGTTTGCACTCGTCTTCGCCATCCACAGTGATGCGCAAGATGAGAGGTGCCGTCACCAGAATAGTGATCGGCAATGCGTACAAACAAACCTGATCTGGAATAATCTTGGCACAGTGTTTGGTTCTCATGCCTTCATAAAGCTGAAGCATTTCTCCTGGCCGCACATGCCGGCGTTTGCCGATTGCTCGAATGGTCTGACGTTTTTTGCGGGAATAAATAGCGGGCACAAATTGCTGTTGATATGAATAGGCAACCATCACACCCTCTGCAGCTTCACTTCAAATTCGCAATGCGGGTCTACACCCAAATAATATCCATCGGCAGAAATCAGAACTGTCACGGTGGGTAAACTTGGCTGTGCCGGCTGCTCAAACTTTACAATCTCTATGCCGCGCACCATGGCTTTCGTTTGCTTAATGTGCCCGCGCTCCAACAACGCCTTTATCAGCCGGTAAATGCCGCTTTTACTAGAAAGGCCCATGGCCCGCATCATCTCTTCGTAAGATGGGCAATAGCCGCGGGTCTCTTGAAACTGCTTTAGGTAGTTCAGAAGCTCTAACTGTTTTTGTGTCATTTGGCCTCCAGTGCGTTGCGCAATTTGCGGCCCAAGTCCTGTTGCACTTTCAGCCAGTCAGATGCACTCATCTGGCATTCGTCTTTCCCGCACATGGCTCTGGCATAGCTAAATAACCCCATCTCGTTGCCAGTCCATGTAAGGGCTTCAAGCGTGATCAGAGCCACCCATTGTGCTTTGCACACGCGCACCTGCGGAAGATTATACCATTCTGGAGCCGTTTTGCTTTTTGCGAAATCAACCTTCGTATCGCGGGCCAGCCAGGCTTTCAGGCCGTCAATCACCTTGGCGGCATCTCTGCCATTGATCAGCCATTGCGCTTTTGCAATGCCTGTCTGGCGCAAAATAAAAGCTTCCATGGCGCGTGGTGATGGATCCCTGATCACGCCTAAATTCCAACCCGA
>JAYVOQ010000168.1:0-38697 GCA_043757845.1 Hyphomicrobiales bacterium
CCGCCGACATTCGACAATTGGGTACATCAGCCCTATTGAGTTCGAAAGAAAGGCAGGTGTAACTTAAGATCCTGTCCACGAGACCGGCAGCAGCTCAAAGACATTAAATCAGAGGTTCCCTAGCGTGTTGCGACGTTTAGCGTTCTCTGGCCTTGCACTCGCATTCGAACTTCCATTGGGTCTTTTCATTGCACTGCGATTGCCGCACGAGGGCAAACTCGCTTCAGTGCTTTTGGTATCGATGGTGTTGCCATTGCTCACACCCAATCTTGTTGTCGGTTATCTTTTTAAGGCTTTGTCACTTCCGCAACTAGGGTTTCTGACATGGGCTGTTTCTTTTAATGGGCTGGATCTCGATCTCAAAAGTTCGGTTGCCGCTTGGTTTCTGCTTATTGTCATGGATGTATGGCATTGGCCAAGTCTTGTGGTGCTCTTTACCTATGCAGGCATGAAGGCCATCCGTGTGGAATATTGCCGCGCTCGGTCTATCGCCAGTTACCATTTTTACAGAATCAACCCCGCGTGAAGAATTCATCAAGAGGTTTTGGAATTCAATCCAAGCCTCGTTCGGAGGTGCGGCGCTGGCCCTCGTGGTGGGCTCCACTGCTGCATACGGCTTAAGTCGATTTCAATATAAGTGGGCCATCTGGCGCAACCGGGGCATTTCATTCTTTTTCTTGTCACAGCTCATTCTGCCGCCTGTGGTTTTGGCCATGCCGTTTCTGGTGCTCTACAAGGAACTTGCCTTGCTAGATTCGATGTTCGGTTTGATATTAATTTATTCCCTGATGGTTTTGCCGATTGTTATTTGGATTATGCGCGACCAGTTCGATAATATCCCGAATGAGTTGGAACAAGCCGCACTGGTTGATGGATGTTCCTCGTGGAGTGCCTTCCTCAAAATCATTTTGCCCATTGCCTTGCCCGGAATGATGGCGGCTTTTATTCTTGCGGTGATCTTGTGCTGGAATGAATATTTTTTCGCAGCCCTGCTGACCAGCACGCATGCGAAAACGCTGCCAGTGATGGTTGCCAGCCAAACGGGTTCGCAAGGGATCAGTTGGTGGAGCATGGCCGATGTGTCTTCAGCCGCCATTTTGCCTTTGATTATTATAGACATTTTTCTGGAACGCTTCATTGTAAAGGGCCTGACTGCAGGTGCTGTGAAATAAAGTATTGTTTTGGCTCATCAGTGGGCTCTGACTCACTCATTATCCCACTTTGATTTGCAGCTTCACATCCGTGGGCCGTCCTTCGGCGGCGCGTTCGAAGGCTTTGATGCTGTCTTCGAAGGCGAAGGTTTCACTGATTAACGGTTTGAGATCAACCTTGCCTGAAGCAATCAGTTCAATGGCGCGGTCATAAACATTGGCATAGCGAAATACGGTTTCGATGCGAAGTTCGTTCACCACGGCTGCGGCAACGTTGAATTCAACAGGCTCAATCGGTAAGCCAACGATTACTACCGCACCGCCGGGGCGAACAAAATCAAACATAGTGGGATAAACCCGCGGGCTGCCGCTGGCTTCAAACAAAATATCAACGCCCAGCCATTTGTGTGCCGCGCCACTGCATCGCTCAATTTTTCTTGCATGATATTGACAGGAATGATGCCCGCATATTGCGCGGCGATTTCGAGTTTGGGTGCAGATACATCTGAAATCAAAACTTTGGAACAGCCGCCCGCCAAAGCAGCCAGCGCGATCATAATTCCGATGGGGCCGCAACCTGTGACCAAAGCCACATCGCCGGGCTTAATGCGGGCGCGGGTTGCCGCCTGCATGCCCACGGCGAAGGGTTCCACCATTGCACCTTCAGCAAAAGACACGTGATCTGGTAGTTTGTAAGTGAATGCCGCTTTGTGCACCACCTGTGGCGTGAGACAGCCATGATCTGGTGGCGTTGCCCAGAAGGTGAGATCGGGGTCTAGGTTATAGATGCCTAACTTTGCGGCGCGTGAATTCATATTGGCCACACCGGGTTCCATGCAAACGCGGTCACCCACGTTGAAATTTTTCACATTGCTGCCAAGTTCTACAATTGTACCTGAAGCTTCATGGCCCAAAACCATGGGCGCATTGACAACAAATTTGCCAATCGCCCCATGGGTAAAATAGTGCACATCACTGCCGCAAACACCCACCGTGTGAATGGCGATGCGCAAATCTTCAGCGCCAAGTTTGGAAGGAAGATCAATCTCGCGGAGGGAAAGAACGCCCTTCTTTTCCAGAACCAGTGCTTTCACAATTTAGCTCCTATAATTTTCTGCGCGAATGTCGATGATTTTCGGGTTGCGGCCATTCAGAGGATTGTCTGGATTCCAGCTGAGGCTGGTTTCAAAGAAACGCGCAAGCAGCGCATCATACATCAAAATGCGGCCCGCTAAACTATTCCCAATGTCTAGCAACTCTTTGATCACTTCCATGGCTTGCATGGAACCTAAAATGCCGGGCAAAGCACCAAGGATGCCCGCCACTTCGCAGGCGGGGAACGTGCCGGGTTCCGGCAGATCGCCGATGAAACAGCGATAGGTCGGTAAAGGTGTGCCATCAGCGGCCTTAAGATAAGGTTTGAAAGTTGAAATCTGGCCATCAAATTGACCAACGGCGGCCGTGACCAATGGCTTTGCCTCAAAATAACAAGCGTCAGAAACAAGGAAGCGTGTATTGAAGTTGTCGCAACAATCGGCAATCACATCATAACGCGAAATGAGATCCATCGCGTTTTCTGGCGTGATGCGGTGGCTATGTTTTTCTACCGCAACGTCGGGGTTCAAAGCGTTGATGAAATGCGCGGCACTGTCCACCTTGGGCTTGCCGATGAAATCCATCGTGTGAATAATTTGGCGCTGCAAATTGGAAAGCGAAACGGTGTCGTGATCAACAATGCCCAATGTGCCCACACCAGCGGCGGCCAGATATTGCAAAACCGGGGCGCCCAGACCGCCCGCACCGATCACCAACACGCGGGACTTTTTCAGTTTGTTTTGGCCGGGCCCACCTACTTCTTGTAGAACAATGTGACGGGCATAACGTTCCAACTCATCGCCCGAAAGTGCCATCAGCTTCTCCCAGAAGAACCAAAGCCGCCCGCACCACGCGTGGTTTCTTCGAGTGAACGAACTTCGACAACCTGTACTTGCACCACAGGCGCAATCACCATCTGCGCGATGCGGTCGCCGCGCTGAATGACGAAATCCTCATGGCCGTGATTAATCAGCGGCACTTTGATTTCACCGCGATAATCTTCATCAATGGTGCCGGGCGTGTTGAGCACTGTTACACCATGTTTCACCGCAAGCCCAGAACGCGGGCGCACTTGGGCCTCGTGGCCCGCAGGCAATGCGACTGCAATGCCAGTAGGCATTAACAAGCGTGAATTGGGTTTGAGTATTGCCGCTTCAGCCGCACGCAGATCAAGCCCTGCGGCACCGGACGTGGCGTAAGACGGAAGCTCCAAACCATCGCCATTTGGCAGTCGCATGATTTTAACATCAATCATTTTAACATTCCGGCGCAAACATCAAGAATGCGGCGCGCCACTTCAGCTTTCGAAAGTTCTGGCCAGCTTTCAACACTTTTAGCTGAAACTAGATGTACAGCATTTTTGCTTGTGCCGAAGACGCCCTCAGACACGTCATTGGCAATGATCAGATCACAGCCTTTATTTTTTAATTTTGCTTTGGCGTTATCGATCACGTTTTCAGTTTCGGCAGAAAAGCCAACAACAAGTTTTGGTCGGCCCTGCTTTAAGCCCGCAATGGTTCGGAGAATGTCAGGATTGGGCATAAATGAAAGCGTCGGCGGCTCTGCCTTATCGTTCTTCTTCAACTTTTGTTTAGCCGGGTTCACAACTTTCCAATCTGCGACGGCAGCGCAGAAGATTGCTAGATCAATGTTTGTAACTTGTTCACACGCAACCAACATTTCATCTGCCGTTGTTACGTCCACGCGTTTCACACCCAGAGGCGTTGGCAATGTAACGGGGCCAGAAATGAGAGAGACATTGGCTCCCATATTCGCCGCAGCCTCGGCCAAGGCGAAGCCTTGCCTGCCGGATGAGTGATTGGAAATATAGCGCACCGGGTCAATCGCCTCTCGCGTCGGGCCAGCGGTGATTAACACCTGCTTGCCTGAAAGTGGTTTTATTTGCGGGGCAAGCAGCGCTTCAATCGCCACAACAATCTCAGCAGGCTCAGCCATGCGGCCAAAACCGAATTCACCGCAAGCCATATCGCCTTCATTGGGGCCAATGAAGTGAATGCCGTCGGCTTTCAACTGAGACACGTTGCGCTGGGTGGCGGCGTTGTGCCACATGCGCACATTCATGGCAGAAGCAATAAGCACAGCTTTGTCTGTGGCCAGCAAAGTGGTTGAGGCAAGATCGCCTGCGAAGCCGCTGGCCATTTTGGCCATCAGATCAGCGGTGGCGGGGGCAACAACCACAAGATCGGTAGAGCGTGAAAGTTCAATATGTCCCATCTCGGTTTCATCGGTGAGGCTGAACAGATCAGAGAAAACCTTCTCTCCGCTCAGAGCAGCCACAGATAACGGCGTTACAAATCGCTCCGCGGCCTTGGTGATAATCACGCGGGTTTTGATGCCCTGTTTGGAAAGCAGTCTGATCAACTCAAGACACTTATAGGCCGCAATGCCGCCACCAATGATGAGCAGAACCGATTTTCCCATAGTACTCATCTCAGCACCATGCGGGCGGCGATAACCACAAGGGCCACGGCACAGACAGCCAGAAATCGCGCTGGCCAAGGATTGGGAGGGGCAGTTTGCGCCGATACAAAAGCATCTAACTTGCGGTGAACATTATGTGCTTCTTGCATGATACGCGGTACACGAAGTGCAAGGCTGCCCAAAGCGCCTGCACTGCCCAAAGCTTGCTCGATCTTGCCCAATGGGCCGAGCTTGCGCTCTATCCATGTGCGCACCACGGGCTCTCCAGTTTTCCAAATGTTGAGATCGGGGTTCAGCGTTCGCGCCACACCTTCTGTCACCACCATAGTCTTCTGCAAGAGCAAAAGCTGCGGTTGGGTTTGCATATTGAATTGCTCGGTCACCTCAAACAATTGGGTGAGCAGGCGCGACATGGAAATTTCTCCCGCAGGCAACCCCATGATCGGTTCACCAATGGCGCGAAGCGCTTGGGCAAAGGTTTCCACATCTTCAGTTTCAGGCACATAGCCAGCATCAAAATGTACCTGTGCTATGCGGCGATAATTGCGGGTGATGAACCCATAAAGAATTTCAGCAAGGAACAGGCGGTCACTTTCTGAAAGGCGGCCAGTGATGCCAAAATCTAACGCTACCAAGTTGCCCGCGGGATCAACAAACAGATTGCCTTGATGCATATCGGCATGGAAGAAACCATCGCGGATGGCATGGCGCAAGAAAGATTGAATCACGGTATCGCCCAGCGCCTTGAGATCAAGACCCCGCGCGCGCAATGCTTCCACATCGGCCATCGATGTTCCGTCAATCCATTCGGTGGTCAGCACCCGCTTGGCGCTGAGGTTCCATTGCACTTCGGGCACGCGAAAGCCCGCATCGTCCTTGGCATTTTGCGCCATTTCTGAAAGGGCAGCGGCCTCCATGCGCAAATCCAACTCATGCACCATTGAGGTTTCAAGCATTGCGACGGCATCCACGGGGCGTAAACGCCTGCCCTCTTTGCTGAAGCGCTCGGCGTTGCGGGCGGCAAAAGCGAAGCTCTCAATATCATTGGCAAAGCGGCGCTCCACATCCGGGCGCAGAATTTTCACCGCAACTTGCTTGCCATCCAATGTTTCAGCCTTGTGCACTTGCGCAATGGAAGCAGCCGCAATGGCTGGGCCGAAAGTTTTGAACAGTTTGGCAACCGGCTTGCTAAGTTCTGCTTCCACAATGGCTTCAGCTTCCTTTTGCGCAAAGGGCGGCAGCTTGTCTTGCAGGGCCTTCAATTCGAAGGCGCGTTTTGCGCCGATCACGTCCGGCCTTGTTGCCAAAAACTGCCCAAGCTTAATGTAACTTGGCCCCAGCTTAGACAAAGCAAGAGTGAGGCGATTGTGTTGGCCGCCTTGAAGATTTTTGTCGGCACCAATCTGCGCCAGTTTTGAACCCATGCGCACCAACCATGGGGCCTTTGCTGACTGGTCTGGCGGTAACAGCGCATCATATCGTGCAAGTATGAAACCAGCCTTGCCCAAACGCAGCACATTGGTGATGGGGTTGGCCATTAAATCTTCCACCCCGAATGAATGGCCACAACGCCGCCCGTGAGATTGCGAAAGCTTACACGCGCAAAGCCAGCGGCACGGATCATCTGGGCAAAATCATCTTGTTTGGGGAACATGCGGATTGATTCCACCAGATAACGATAAGGCTGGCCATCGCCCGTTACCACTTTGCCCACGGCGGGGATGACGGTGAAGGAATAAGCATCATATAATTTTTGCGCCAGATCATTGCCCAGATGTGAAAACTCAAGACATAGAAAACGCCCACCCGGTTTCAACACGCGGTGTGCTTCTGTCAGAGCCTTGTCGATATGGGTGACATTGCGAATACCAAAGGCAATCGTATAAGCATCGAACGTGTTGTCTTCGAAGGCCAGCTCTTCAGCATTGCCCACGGTGAAGGTGCAGCGATCCAATCTGCCCTCACGTTCGCCGCGCTTTTTGCCTTCAGCCACCATCTGGGGTGAAATATCAGCGATGGTCACGCGGGTTTGCGGGCCGCCTGAATCGAGAATGCGAAAGGCAATGTCACCTGTGCCACCTGCCACATCCAAAACATTGAAAGGTTTGTTCTTGGGCGGGCTGAGCATGGTCATCATATCGTCTTTCCACAATCGGTGCAGGCCGGAAGACATGAGATCATTCATTTTATCATAGTCTGCCGCCGCCTTGGAGAAGACGTCGTTGACTAAAGTTTGCCGTTCATCTTCGCCCACATTGCGAAAGCCGAACGAAACGGTATGGGGTTCATCTGCCATATGGTTAAGATAGTGCAAGTTGGCCCGCGTTACCATTGCGCCAAATGGCCCATCGCGATACAGGGTAAATATGCCAGAATTGCCAGAAGTTGAGACGGTCAAGCGTGGGCTGGAGCCGGTGCTGAAGGGCCGCAGGATTGAACGGGTGGAAACGCGGCGGGCGGGGTTGCGCTTTCCTTTTCCGCTAGATTTTAGTGAGCGGCTTTTAGGGGCTAAGGTTCAAATGCTGTCGCGGCGCGCCAAATATATTCTGGCGGAGTTAGACAATGGTTTCAGCCTGATCGTGCATTTGGGCATGACCGGGCGGTTTACAGCGCTTTCGCCCAAAGGCGCAGCCAACTTGGGCGCGTTTTATTTTGAGGCCGGGGCTGGCGAAGGTGCCGATGGCCCGCATGACCACGTGGTGATCACGCTCGAAGATGGCATCCGATTGGTTTATTCAGATCCACGGCGTTTTGGCATGATGGATGTCGTGGAGACAATCCATCTTGGCCAGCACAGGTTGCTCAAAAACCTTGGTGTTGAGCCCTTGGGCAATGAGCTTTCTGCGGCCTATTTGGCACAGAAATTTAAAGGCAAGGCCGCACCGATGAAAGCAGCTTTGCTTGATCAACGCATCATTGCGGGCCTAGGCAACATATATGTGTGTGAAGCGCTGTTTCGGGCGCGAGTTTCTCCCAAGCGCAAAGCGGGCAGTGTGAAGCTGGAAAAGCTCGAAGAACTCGTGCGCCATATCCGCGATATTCTGAATGACGCCATTTTGGCTGGTGGTTCAACCTTACAAGATTTCCAAGCTGCCAATGGCACCAAAGGTGAATATCAGCAGCGCTTTCAAGTTTATGACCGCGAGAGGGAGCCCTGCTCCATTTGCGCGAAGCCCATTAAGCGTCTTGTGCAATCAGGCCGCTCAAGTTTCTATTGCGTGTATTGTCAGAAATAAAATTGCTATACCGCGCGAACTTCGCCCACTTCCGGCACAAAATGCTTTAAGAGGTTTTCGATGCCGTTTTTCAACGTGGCAGTTGAAGATGGGCAACCCGCACAAGAGCCTTTCATATTCAAATAGACCACGCCTTCTTTGAAGCCTTTGAAAGTGATGTCACCACCATCTTGTGCCACCGCAGGGCGCACGCGGCTGTCAAGCAAGTCTTTAATCGTTTTGACAATCTCACTATGTTCATCAGCGAAGAATTCTTCTCCGGCTTGGTCAATCGGGGCTTCGCCCATCAGCATAGGTGTGCCCGAAACATAGTGATCCATGATCGTGCCCAGAATAGCTGGCTTTAAATGCTGCCATTCACCCGAACCTTTGGTGACGGTGATAAAATCATGGCCCAGAAACACACCCGAAACACCGTTCACTAAAAACAGCTTTTCGGCCAGCGGGCTTTCCAGCGCATCGGCGGCTTTGCGGTATTCACGCGTGGAACCTGGCAGCACTAGTTTGCCGGGCAGGAATTTCAACGTGGCTGGATTTGGCGTGGCTTCGGTTTGAATGAACATATCTGAGTATCCTTGTCGGATATTATATAGACCAAAATGAAGCGGATTTAAAGTGGGCTTTTCTTATACGAAGCCGACGATCTTTTTCACGTCTTTCATAATGGGCGCGGCAAGGGCTGAAGCTCGCGTGGCACCTTCTGTCAGCACCTCCTCAACATATCCCGTATCAGCCAGCAGCTGGTTCATTTTGGTGGTGATCGGTGCAATCTTAGCCACGGCCAGTTCTGCCAGGGCATTCTTGAAAGCAGAAAATTGCCCGCCGCCAAATTCAGTCAACACCACTTCTGTGGTGCAATCGGCCAGCGCGGCATAGATCCCCACCAAATTCTCAGCTTCAGGCCTTCCGGATAAGCCAGCCTTTTCAGACGGCAAACCATCGGCATCGGTTTTGGCTTTGCGGATTTTCTTGGCGATGTCGTCGGCACTGTCAGTAAGGTTAATGCGCGACAGATCTGATGGATCAGACTTTGACATCTTCTTGGTGCCATCACGAAGGCTCATCACCCGCGTGGCTGGACCCATAATTACAGGTTCAGTGATGGGGAAGAAATCCACACCAAAGTCATTATTGAATTTAATCGCAATGTCGCGGCACAGTTCCAGATGTTGCTTCTGATCTTCGCCCACAGGCACATGAGTGGCTCGGTAAATCAAAATATCAGCCGCCATCAAAATTGGATAAGCGTAAAGTCCAACCGAAGCATTCTCGCGGTCTTTGCCCGCTTTTTCCTTAAACTGCGTCATGCGGTTCAGCCAGCCAAGCCTAGCGATACAATTAAAAATCCAAGCTAGCTCCGCATGTTCAGCCACGCGCGACTGGTTGAAGAGGATCGAATTCTTGGGATCAATGCCTGCGGCAATGTAAGCTGCAGCAACTTCCAGTGTGGATTTTCGCAAAGTTATGGGCCCGCCCCACACTGAGGTAGCTTGTGTAATGGCGTGCATATCAACCACGCAAAAGAGCGTTTCATGGGTGTCTTGCATTTTCACCCAATTGACCATGGCGCCGAGATAATTGCCGAGGTGCAAATTGCCAGTGGGCTGCATGCCAGAAAGTACGCGCGGGGTGAAACTGCTCATTATCATTTCCTTTAGCGCAAGTTCTTATCGCAAAAGTCTGCAACTTTTGCGGAACATGCTTATTTCCTTTTCAGGGCACCCATTAGCTCAGATATACGCCACGCTCCAGTGAGTTGTGAGGCAGTGAAATAAGAAGCAAGACCGATGGTCACGAGCAGCGCCAATGCCGGCACAGTTGTCCATGCGCTTACACCAGCAGCGAACCAGCCCTCCAGCAATAGCCAAGCGATCAACAGGCTTGCCGCCATAATCAATGTGGAATGCAACATCAGTGGAATGCGCTTGCTTGAACTATGATCAAATTCGAAATGTCCCAATTTATGCAGGCGATAATATAGTTGCGCTGCATTTGTCCAGGCGGCCAGAGATGTGGCCAGTGCAATGCCTACATGGCCGATCAAATAGGAAAGCCCCACGCTGCCGATGATGTTAACCAGAACCGAAGTGATGGCAAAACGCATGGGCGTTCTGGTGTCGCCACGCGCATAAAAACCGGGCTGAAAAACTTTGGTCAGCGAGTAAGCCGGAAGGCCCAAGGCAAAGGCTGCGACTGCGGGGGCCACGGCGGATGTGTCAATTGTTTTAAAAGCGCCATGCTCAAACACAGTTCGCAATATAGGTGCGCCAATCAGCATCAAAGCAGCCGCAGCTGGCAGCGTGAGGAAGAGCGAAAATTCCAATGCGCGGTTAGAAGCGTCACTTGCCCCGGCCTCATCGCCAGCGCGCAGGCGGCGCGACAGCGTGGGCAACAAGACCACTCCAATGGCCACACCGATCACGCCTAGTGGAAGTTGATAGAGACGATCCGCATAATAAAGATATGAGTTGGCGTGAGGAATGGCTGACGCCAAAGACGTGGCAATTAACAAGTTGATCTGCATCACGCCGCCAGACAAAATGCCCGGCAGAGAACGCGCCATTACTTGTTTCACCTCAGGTGTGAGGCGTGGTCGTTTTGGCCAGAGTGCCACGCCTGCGCGCCTGCAGGCCATCGCCAAAAGGGCAAACTGCGCTATGCCGGACAAGGTTACGCCGCCTGCAAAGATATAACCCGTCAGTGCGGAATCTCCTGAGCCTATCAACCAAGCCACGCCGTTTGATAGGATCAAAACAATGTTGAGCAAAATGGGGGCCGCTGCCGCTGCCGTGAAGCGATGCAAACTATTGAGCACACCGCCTTGCAAAGCGGTCAAGGTCATAAACAACAGATAGGGAAAGCAGAGTTGTGTGAGACCCACAACTAAGGCCATCTTTTGTGGTGAGCCTTGAAAGCCCCATGCAAAAAGGTAAATCAGCCACGGCATGAAGGCCATGCACAGAGCACAGAAAAGCACCATCCAAGCCAACATAGCGGCATAGACATCTTGGGCCATTTGGCGTGCGGCGGGTAAGCCTTCGGCTTCCACCTTTCCAGCGAAAATCGGCACAAAGGCGGAGTTGAACGCGCCCTCGGCAAATAGCGTGCGAAATAAATTAGGAAAACGCTGCGCCACGAAGAAGGCATCCGCCACATCGCCTGTGCCCAATGTGAAGGCAATAAGCTGATCGCGAACGAAGCCCAGAATGCGGCTTATTGCGGTATAGCCCCCGACTTTTGCGGCAGAGCGGATGACAGACATGCTCACCGCTTTACAAAGCAAAAATTAACCAATTGCCACCGTTTCTGCCAAGGGATCAAATACCGACAGCAAAGATTTTTCAATTTGCCCCATGCGGGTGTCGCTGGTGATTTTGGCACCGGTTAAATCCGTCACGTAGAACACATCCACCGCCTTTTCGCCGAAGGTGGTGATATGGGCGGAAACGATGTTAAGATTAAGGTGATAGAGGCCTTCGGTTACGGCATGAAGCAGGCCCACACGGTCTAGTCCGCTGACTTCCAGCACAGTGTTTTTGTTGGACGACCCATTATCAACTAACACGCGCGGCACAACAGTGAAAGCTTTAGCTCGTTCCGGCATTTGCTGTATGCGAGAAAGTTCTTCACGCAAGCGCACCTGTCCATGCAGCACACGTTTGATGGAATCACACATGCGCTGAGCGCGGCGATTTTCATCTTCGTCGCCCTTGAACTCCCGGGTGAGCAAAATGGTATCTAACGCCATGCCATCAGTTGTTGTAAAAATATGGGCACCAATGATGTTGCCGCCGGCAGCGGCACAAGCGCCGGTGAGCATGGCCAGCAAGCGCGGATGATCAGGGGCGAATACGGTGATCTCTGTAATGCCAGCAAAAGCATCGGTCGTCACGTCAGTTGCAACTTCGCCTTTTGACCAGCGCGCTAGGAGCGCGTGATGACGCAATTGCCGTTCCGTTGGCACACTTAACCAATAAGCATCATAGTGGCGACCCGCCAGCTCCTGCTTTTCATTTTCGTCAGTTACGCCAAGTTGCCCAAAGAAAGCAGCCTGTGCCTCCATCACACGCGAATTGCGAGTGGTTGCGGCATGGCCATCCGATAGCAGCGGTTCTGCTTCAAAATAAAGCGAGCGCAGAAGTTGCCCCTTCCAACCGTTCCAGACACCTGGACCAACGGCCCTGATATCAGCCACCGTCAGGATGATGAGAAGTTTCAACCTCTCAGGAGTTTGTACAATTTTGACGAAATCAAGAATAGTCTTGAAATCATTTAGGTCGCGCATCTGCGACGTTTCACTCATCAACAGATGATGGCGGATAAGCCAAGCCACCAGCTCCGTTTCATCCGGCGACAGGCCAAGGCGTGGACAGAGCTCACGTGCGATACGCTCACCTGCAATTGAATGATCTTCAATGCGGCCTTTTGCAACATCATGCAACAGGGTTGCCACATAAAGTGCACGCCTTGCTTTGATGGTGGGGAATAGTTCGGCAGATCTCGGATGCTCCTTCGCCAGAGAGCCATCTTCAATCCCCGTCAACACACCAACTGCGCGTATCAAATGTTCATCAACGGTGTAGTGGTGATACATATTGAACTGCATCATCGCCACTACTTTACCAAATTCAGGAATGAAACGAGCCAACACACCTGCTTCGTTCATCAACCGCAAAATAGCTTCGGGCTTTTGAGAACCGCACAGAATATCCATGAAAATGCCATTGGCTTCGGCATTGCCTCGCAGTTTATCATCGATAAGGCGAAAGGATTTGCGCATCAGCTTCAATGCATCTGGATGAATTTCCAATAAGGTCTCAGCGGCAATTTTAAAAATGCGCAGCATGTTCACCGGGTCGATTGCGAAGGTGCTTTCGGCTACAACATTGATACGGCCACTTTCAATTTTAAAGCCGTCACGTAATTTTCTCGTTTGCCCGCGGCGCGGCAGAAATTTTGTAAAGATACGTGTGATGCCTTGCACATCTTTCAAATGCTTTTGCTCAAGACTGGCACAAAAAATGCGCGTGAGATCGCCAACATCTTTGGCAATCAAGAAATAGTGTCGCATGAAGCGCTCTACGGCCTGCAAGCCGCCGTGCGCCTTATAGTGCAGACGCTGCGCAAGCTCAGACTGACGATCAAAGCTGAGCCGATCTTCACCGCGCCCCGAAATGAAATGCAGGTGGCATCTCACCGCCCAAAGAAAATCTTCGCACTTTAAAAATGTGTGCAGTTCGCTCTGAGAAAACGCCCCTTTAACAGCTAATTCTTGGGGTGAGTTGGCGTTGAACAGAAATTTTGCAATCCAAAAAAGAGTATGCAGATCGCGCAACCCGCCTTTGCCGTCCTTCAAGTCAGGCTCTACGGCATAACGGCTCTGCCCGCTTTTCGCGTGTCTTAAGTCACGCTCAACCAATTTTTCTGCAACAAATTTCTTGGCTCCGGTTGCGACAATTTCGGATTTGAAGCGGCGCGAAAGATTTTCAAAGAGTGCTATGTCACCACAAAGGAAGCGCGCCTCAAGGATTGAAGTGAGAATAGTATTATCGGTTTTGGCAAGGCGGATGCAATCATCCACCTGCCTTGTGGCATGACCCACTTTCAAACGTGCGTCCCACAACGCATAGAGAACAAATTCCACCACAGAATTTACGATGGGTGAAGTTTGACCAGGCAGGAGAAATAACAGATCAATGTCTGACCCAGGCGCCAAAGTTTTGCGCCCAAAGCCGCCTACAGCAACAACAGCGAGTTTGAGATTATCGGCTTTTTGAAAGTGCTGGGCAGCAAATGCAAAAAGACCCTTGATGATCTCATCTTGTGTAAACGACAGCGCTTCGGCACAAGCCGTTCCCTTACCATCCTTCAAGAGTTGGACTTCGGCATTGCTTCGGCTTTCAACCAAATAATCGCGAATGAGCGCAGAAGCCGCATTGCGCAAAGATAACGTGTCTGCACCACTCAATGCGACAAGGTTGCTTGCAAATTTTATTTCTGGCGTTGTCACAATTTTTCCTTGGCCTGTGCGATTAACTCGTAAATAATGGAGTGGGCTTCGCGTGGTGAAAGTTCATCCGGCACGATAGCGTTCAATTTTTCGCGCAATCCATCTTTCTTAGGAATAGGTTGCGCCCTCACACTGGCGGCGAAAAGCGGTAACTCCGCAGCAAGATTCTGGGCTTTGTTGGTGCCCTTGCCTTCTTCAAGTCGTTTTAAAACTTCCGTTGCGCGGTGAATGACGTTGGCAGGTAAGCCCGCCAATTTTGCAGCTTGAATACCATAGCTGCGCTCTGCTGTGCCGGATGTGACTTCATGCAAGAAGACAATTTCTCCGTCCCATTCGCGCACCTTCATTGTGGCACAGTGCAAGTGTTTCAATGTGGCTGCCAGCGACGTAAGTTCGTGATAGTGCGTTGCGAAAAGGGCGCGCGAACAGTTCACATCGTGTAAATGTTCCAATGTCGCCCAAGCAATAGAGAGGCCGTCATAAGTTGCCGTGCCTCGGCCAATCTCGTCGAGGATGACCAACGAGCGCTGGGTGGCTTGGTTCAGGATGGCAGCGGTTTCGATCATTTCCACCATGAAAGTTGAACGGCCTCTGGCTAAATCATCAGCTGCACCCACCCGGCTGAAAAGCCGATCAAGCACGCCAATATGTGCAGACTTTGCTGGAACAAAAGAGCCAAATTGCGCCATAATGGCAATTAACGCATTTTGTCGCAGATAGGTTGATTTGCCTGCCATATTGGGGCCGGTGAGCAGCCACAGGCGTTTGTGGGTTTCACTCAAAGCGCTGTCATTGGCAGCAAAGGCGCGCTCACCCTGAGCCAGCAAGGCTTGTTCCACCACCGGATGGCGACCTGCTTGGATGAAGAATGCCAAACTTGCATCCATCTTTGGTCGCACAAATCGTCTTTGTCTGGCGAGTGCGCCCAAGCTGGCATAGACATCTAAGGCTGCCAAGGCAGCAGCGGCGTGGGACAAGGCGTATCGATGTTGCAACACACCATCTGCAAGTTTGCGAAAAATATCCAATTCAAGTGCAAGAACACGAGCCCCAGCCACCGCGATCTTTTGCTCTAATTCTCCAAGCTCAATAGTGGTGAAGCGCATGGCTGACGCGATGGTTTGGCGGTGCATGAAAGTTTGTGCCGCATTTGAGGGCTTCATCTGTTCGGCTTGCTGAGCGGTTACTTCAATAAAATAACCAAGCATATTGTTATGCTTAATCTTGAGGGTTTTCACGCCAGTTGATTCAGCATAGGCACTTTGCAAGTTGGCAATCACTTGGCGGGTGTCGTCGCGCAGCTTGCGGTTTTCATCAAGTTCGGAAGAAAACCCATGTGCCACAAAACCACCATCACGGGTCTGAAGAGGAAGTTCATCTGCAAGGGCCTGTACGATTTCGTTTGCAAGTTCATGCGGTGCGGCATGAAGTTGATCCAATATGTCTGCAAGCTGCGACGGTAAAGCCGTTAGGCCCCCTGATTCTCCGCGCAAAGTGGTTTGCAATTGCTGCGTTGCCAACACGCCAGCACTGATGGCGCCCAAATCTCGTGGGCCCCCGCGCTCACTGGTGAGGCGCGATAAGGCCCGTTCAATATCTGGTAAGCCTCGCAAAATGCGGCGGATGGTTTCGTTAAGTACCTCATCATCATAGAAATGCGCCACCGCATCCAGTCGCGCGTTAATCAGACTTGGATCAGCCAAGGGGCGGGCCACATATTCTGCAAACAACCGGGCCCCCGCAGCGGTGACAGTTGTGTCCAAAGTTGCCAGAAGGCTGCCTTTGCGTTCACCCCCCAAAGTGCGTGTTAATTCCAGATTGGCGCGCGTTGCAGCATCAATGATCAAGCCGCTTTCTGGCGTTTCCAAATGCGGCGTGCGCAAATGCGGCATATGCCCCACTTGAGTGAGCTTAATGTAATCAAGCAACGCACCCAAGGCCGACAAATCAAGTCGGCGAAAGGCGCCATAGACCTCAAGCGATTCCACCTCAAAATGAGTTTTGAGGGAATGGATGGCGGCGCTACTATCAAACCGACTTGTGGGAATGGGTGTAATCGCCGCGCCACTTTCTTTGATACTTGTAAGCACTTGTGGCAGCTCTAACAGGGCATCATTTAGCAAAATTTCAGAGGGCGATAGTCTAGCCAAAGCAGCGGCCAATTTGCCTGCATCGGTTGGCATAACGGCCAATGTGCCTGTTGAAATATCGGCATAAGCTAAAGCCAAATCTCCGCTCGATTTATGGCCCGTAAGGCAGGCCAGATAGTTGCTAGTGCGCTGCTCCAACAAAGTATCTTCAATTAAAGTGCCCGGTGTGATAAGACGAACCACTTGTCTGGCGACGACAGATTTGTATCCGCGTTTCTTGGCCTCTGCCGGGTCTTCCATTTGCTCAGCAAGTGCCACGCGGTGGCCATTGCGGATGAGCTTGTGCAAATAATGATCCAGCGCGTGAACGGGAACGCCGCACATTGCAATGTCAGCACCTTTGTGCTTGCCACGTTTCGTGAGGGCTATGCCGAGTGTGGCAGAGGCCTTCACGGCATCGTCAAAAAACAGTTCGTAGAAATCGCCCATGCGGTAAAGTAGCAAGGCATCGGTGTGTTGACGTTTGATTTCCAGATATTGCGCCATCATCGGCGTGGATTGGCTATCCGTTTGCAAATCGTTTGATGATAGAGCAGCGTCCATGGCCTACCCATATCAGGGGCAGAGCTTTACGCCAAGGTTTAGACAGGGGCCCCAAAGCGGGCAAAATAGCGCGGATTGATAGCCGAGACTGGAAGAACCACCAGCACGTCCACTGTGTTGAATGCATGGTCGATCACGCAGCCCTCACCAAAATAACACCCAAGGCGCAGATAGCCCTTAATCAACGGTGGCAAGCTGGCTAGCACGCGCTTCGCGTCATAGCTGGCTTCGGGTTCGAGGTTCATATCGTGGAAACGTTCGGGCAAAGCTTTGACGTGCCAATCTTCTGGCGTTTGCACCTTTCGGGCGAGGAAGCTTAAGGCCGACTTGTGGGCAGCGGGATCAATGCCATCAAAACTGGCGCAGCCCAACATCACGTCGATTTTATAGATGCGGACAAAATTCCAGATCCCCTGCCACAACAGTTCAATAACAGCTGTGCCCCTTGCGCGCTTCAACACACAAGAGCGACCCAATTCGAGAAAACGTAAATTTCTATGGCGCTGCAAAAGGGGCTGTAGATCAAATTCAGCGGCACTGTAAAACCCGCCCGCGCCGAGCGCTTTATCTTGGGTGATGAGACGGTATGTGCCAACCAATGTACCGTCTTCAACGGCGAAAGGGCTTGGATGACCTGTTGAAGGCTCAATGACTAAAAGATGTTCCGACACAGAATCAAAGCGGTCTTGATCTATACCTTGTTCACCTTGGTGAACGGCGCCGCCTTCTTCGTGAAAGACATGAAAGCGCAAGCGCTGGGCCACGCGCACTTCATCGGGCGATTTTGCCAATCTCACTTTCATGTGGTGGCGCATAAACGCTAGAGCATCGTGCCGCAAGTCATCCTCCGCGTTTGACTTTAAAGCGCAGAATTATGACATTCAGATGGAGGACATAAATATAAGTATTACTTAAGCGGCTTTATAGCGCCGTTGCAGCGACATAATTTTTTCTTCCAGATCCAACCGATCAAAGGGCTTGGCAAGGTGATCATTCATCCCCGCCAATTTGCAGGCCACAATATCTTCTTCCATGGCATTGGCTGAGAGCGCCAATAGCGGAAGAGATTGCAATGCGGGGTGGGCTTGGTCATTGCGCAGAATGCGCGCCACTTCAAGGCCGCCGAGGATTGGCATTTCAACATCCAACACCGCGATATCAAAGCGACCCGCTTGCAAGGCGTTCAGTGCTGCTTGCCCGTCGCCGACAAGCGTTACGCTGTGCCCCAGTTTTTCCAATAGGGTTCGGGCCAGCAATGCATTAACGGCATTGTCTTCGGCAAGAAGGATTTCAAGATTTTGAACGGGCTTGAGTTTCTTCTGTTTACCGCTGGCTTTTCGCATCATAACACTGGTGAGTTTCAGGGCCTTGCCGTCTTTGTCTGCAAGCCTCTCCAGAAGCGTTGCATAACGCAAAGGGCTCAGCAAATAACCAGAAAAGGGCGCCCTGAGTAGTTCAAGATGATCTTTGCGTTCCTCTGGGCGTAGCAAAATCCAGACAATGGGTGCTGGGCGCTTGCCAGATTTTCGGTGGCCGGCCCATTTACTCAACATTGCAAAATAGGGATAGGCGCAAATGAACTGTGACAGCGGATTTGTGATTTCCAATTCAACTCGCAACTTCGCGGCATTGTCCACAAAGCTTACTGAAGCGCCAAGATCGCTCAGGGTTGCCGCTAAATGATCGCGGGTGAAACCGCTTGGCAAAGCTAAAGTATAGTGCCGCCCTGAAAGGACATTTTTGTTGGCTTGAGCTTCGACCGTTTGATCGGCAAGTAGAGTTACCACAAACTTTGTGCCGTTACCTTTTTCAGATTGAAATGCGATTTGGCCGCCGAGATCTTCGATAATTTTTTTCGAAATCGTCAGGCCCAAGCCGGTGCCACCAAAGCGCTGCTGTGTTGTATCACTCGCCTGCGAAAATTCTTTAAACACACGGGCGGTCTCATCTGCCGAAATGCCAATGCCCGTATCGCAAACTCTTACCTCAAGCTTGCCGTTCTGCCAATCAACCTCAAGCGAGACGCCGCCCTTTTCGGTGAACTTGATAGCGTTGCCAGCGAGGTTATAAATAACTTGGCGCAAACGCAATTCATCACTCAAAATTGCGATGGGTACGCGGGGTGACACATAGGCCGAAATTTCGATGCTTTTGGCATGGGCCCGCGGTGCCAACAGTTCAGTGATTTTTTCGATTTGCGGTCGCAGTTCGAAAGCTTTTAATTTACCATCATTTTTGCTTTCAGATTTGGCCGTGTCAAGAATTTCGTCAATAATGGAAAGCTGCGTGCGCGCCGCGCCGTGGGCCATATCCACATAGTTGCGCTGCTCAGCGGTTAAATTTGTATCAGCCAGCAAAGCCAACATGCCGGTGATGCCATTGAGTGGCGTGCGGATTTCGTGGCTCATTGTTGCGAGCACGCGAGATTTTTGCGTGGCGTTCGCCTCTGCGGATAACAGGCTTGTTGTAGCGTTCTGTAATTCTTGGCGAAGGCCAATAAGTCTTTTTCGGTGGTGGAGGTTGACGGTTAAGAGCAACCCCGCCAATGTTAAGGCGCTCAGAAAAATCAGAACAGCGGCGGTAAATCCACCTGCGCTTTCGATCCCATAAATTTCAATTGCGACCAATGCAAAGAAACCGGCCGCTAACACCAGCATCAGGGCTGACGCATCAAAGCCCCATTGCGGGCTTTGGGCTTTGGCTGCATTTTGCTTATGGAATTCCTGTAATGCCATTTTTAAAAACTGGGTTCCGATTTGAACCCATTCTAACGCAGGCACCTTGCTAAAAAGTGACCCTCTGCAAACGCGGTAAACATAAGATGAAAGCCGTGGATGGTTAGGCGGCCAAGCGCATTGAGGCTGGGCGTTGGCGATAGGACAAAGCTTCCGCTAAATGCAGCCGCAAGATGTGGTCTGAGCCTGCCAGATCAGCAATGCTGCGGGCCACGCGCAACACACGGTGATAACCACGCGCTGAAAGCTTCATGGCCTCTGCTGCATCGCGCAGTAAAGCCATTCCGGCATTGTCTAGGGGTGCTATTGTATCCAACACTTCACCATCAGCTTGGGCATTGGTGCGCAAGTGTTCAAAGCCAAGATCGCGAAACCGCGCGGCTTGAACATTGCGTGCCAAGGCCACACGTTTGGCAACATCAGCGCTTGTTTCTTTAGGCGCTGGCAGAGACAAATCAACGGCGCGAACGGCCGCCAATTCCAGTTGGATGTCCATGCGGTCAAGCAAGGGCCCGGAGATCCGCGATTGATAGTCTGTGGCACACCGCGGTCCTAAGCGACAGGTATGACCGGGCTCTCCGGCCATACCGCATTTGCAGGGATTCATGGCCGCTATCAGCTGAAAACGCGATGGATAGGTGACATGATAGTTGGCTCTGGCCACCAGCGCTTCACCAGTTTCCATCGGTTGGCGCAAAGCTTCAAGAACGCGGGGTTGGAATTCCGGCAGTTCATCAAGAAACAAAACACCGTGATGGGCCAAAGCCATTTCACCGGGCTTGGGCCTGATGCCGCCACCCACCAAAGCCGGCATTGAGGCTGAATGATGGGGGGCGCGAAAAGGTCTGCGCTTGGTTAATTGGCCATCCTTCAACTCGCCACTTAACGAGGCGATCATCGACACATCCAACATTTCACGCGGATCAAGCGGCGGTAGAATGGACGGCATACGCTGCGCCAACATGGATTTTCCAGCCCCTGGAGGCCCTACCATAAGCATATGATGGCCACCGGCGGCGGCTACTTCCAAGGCCCGCTTAGCCGCTTCCTGCCCCTTAATTTCGCTGAGATCAGGCAAAACCTGATTAAGTATCGCAAGATGTGGCGTAGGCCGAGACAGAACCTGCGTGCCCTTCACATGGTTAATCAGTTGAATAAGGTTTTCAGGGGCCAATATGTCCAATTTCTCGCTAGCCCATGCGGCTTCGCGTCCTGAAAGTTTTGGGCAAATAATCCCCAGATCTTGGGCCACAGCCGTCATGGCGGCAGGCAAAGCCCCGGAAACCGGTAGCAGAGTGCCATCCAACGACAACTCACCCAACACCAGATAACGGGATAGAAAATCTGGTGGGATAACACCAAGAGCCGAAAGTATGGCCATGGCGATGGGCAAATCATAGTGGCTGCCTTCTTTGGGAAGATCGGCTGGTGAAAGATTCACGATCAAACGCTTGCCTGGCAAGCCTAGCCCTATGGCGTGAAGGGCGGCACGCACACGTTCCTTGCTTTCAGAAATGGCTTTGTCGCCCAAGCCGACAATGTGAAAATTCACTTGCCCATTCAAAAACTGGGCTTGCACATCAACTGGCACCGCTTCGATACCTTGAAAAGCCACTGTCGCTGCCCGCGCCGCCATCGTGTTTGCCTGCCCCTGCCAATTCTATGTTTAAGGCTAGTCTGGGCGTAGCAGCAGAGTCAAGAACATTTATAGAACGAACCTATAGATTTTCTATGATTTGCAAACGTAGGGCTGCACTGCGGGCAAAGCTGTGGGTTAATGCTTTGCGGCGCGAAGCATGTAGAGGATGGAGCGAGGCAGGCCTTAGCAGTTCTGCGCCCCATTGATCGGCCACGATCAAGCCGGCCTCAAGCGGGATGATGCTTGCATCCATGGTTTGTGGAATCGCAAATGAAAATTTGTCACAGAACACGCGGTATTCTTGCCATTTGTTATCGGCATAGAAGTCCATCGGCGACGATTTTATTTCGATGATCCAAATCATGCCATCCGGGCCTAAGGCAATCACATCAGCGCGGCGGCCTGAGGCCAAGGTGAATTCGGTGAGCATGACGTGATCATGATCGCGCAGCAAACGAGAAAGCCCGCGCTGAAGGGCCAAAGCCGTTTCTGATTGACGGCCATCGGGCTTTAACACCGGGCCCGGCTCGCTCACTCAATCCTCATCAAACTTGGAAGCAACCAGTGCATCAAGTGCCAGCATTGCCGCTTCGGCTTGCGGGCCTGAGGTTTCCACATTCACACTGGTGCCCATGCTGGCAGCCAGCATCATCAGGCCCATGATCGATGTGCCGGGAACCGATTGACCATCTTTGCTGACAGATATTGTGGCATCAAAGCCTTCAGCACATTTCACAAATTTTGCCGACGCCCGCGCATGAAGCCCACGCTGATTGATGATCGCGAAGGTGCGTTTTAGGATGGCCATCAGTCACCCTGAAGAACTTGCGAGGCAATGTTAATATATTTGCGGCCTGCATCTTGAGCGGCTGAAGCGGCCTTATGCAAATTGCAATCTTTGCGCACGCGCGCGAGCTTTACCAGCATCGGTAAATTAAGCCCGGCCACCACTTCCACTTTACCCTCTTCTAAAAGCGATATGGCAAGGTTTGACGGCGTGCCGCCAAACATGTCTGTTAAAATAATCACGCCAAGGCCGCGATCAACTTTCGCAATGGCTTCGGCAATGTCGATGCGCCTTGCGTCCATGCGGTCATCGGGGCCAATACAAACGGCCTCAATGCCTTCTTGCTTGCCCACAACATGTTCAAGGGCATGAATGAACTCTAAGGCCAAACGACCGTGGGTGACCAGCACTAATCCTATCATTTACGTTTTACACCACGACACATTGAATTCACGTTTCAACCCCAGTTTGGGGAAAAACTTTTAAATCATATTTGGGCGAAAAAGAAGCGAATTAAAAACTGTTATTATGTTTGAGGTGAACAACTGCTGCACGCAACTTCGCCGCAGCATCGGCAGTCTGCGCATCGAGATAGAGGCGTGGCAGCACAACCCCCAGCAGCTCAACGCGGGCTTCGGCTAATTCCGGCATGCGAGGGATGTCTTTGATTGGCAATAAATCCACAACTAGGCGCAAATTCACCGCTTTGAGATGATCAAGTGTGACAATCCCCAGCCCGCGAATTTCAAGGCGACCTGTCAAGGCGGCGGACGTTGAAGCCGAGACATTAAGGCCTTTGCGGTCCACCATCACTTGGTCATCGGCAACAAGCTTTGCTTTAAGTATGTTGGGCCCGATGCCATAACCTTGCCCATCAATTAAACGCAAAGCCAAACTGGATTTACCGCAACCTGATGGCCCCCGGATGAGAACGCCAAAGCGACCGAAGGCCACGCAGGTTGCGTGAAGGTTAGTCACGTTTCTGCCTTCCAGCCTTCCGGCATGGCTGGAAGACGCAACACAAAACGAGCGCCCAGAACAGACTTTTCACCGCCATCTGTTGCTTTGCTATATCGGTTCTGCGCCCAAATGCGGCCCTTGTGGGCCTCCATCACTTGGCGCGAAATCGCAAGGCCAAGGCCAGAGTTGCCGCCGAAATTCTGCTCTGGTCGGTCTGTATAAAAGCGTTCAAAGATGCGTTCGAGATCATCCGGCGCAATCCCCGGGCCGTGATCTTCAACGCGTGCTTCGATCTCGTCGCCAACGCGGCGCAAGCGGATTTGTAAGCTGGTGCCAGAGGCGGTGAAGGAGCGTGCATTGTCAATAAGGTTGCGCAGAACTTGGCCTAACCTGGAATCATGACCCAAGACCATATAAGCCGCTTCATTGCCTTTGGGATCTTGGACACTGAAATTGACCATGGCCATTCCATCTTTAGCGGTTTCATTGGCGTGGGTTACGATGTTTTCCAACAGTTTCGAAAAATCGATGGGGTGCACCTCGGCGCGCGCGAGTTCAGCATCAAGCCGCGAGGCATCGGAAATATCTGAGATGAGCCTGTCCATGCGTTGCACATCATGCACAATAATCTCCACAAGTTTACCGCGTTGCGCATCAGTTTTGGCATAGCGAAAAGTTTCAACTGCGCTGCGAAGCGAAGTGAGCGGGTTCTTGAGTTCATGCGCCACATCGGCGGCAAACGCTTCAATGGCAGCAATGCGCGCGTAAAGTGCATGTGTCATGTGGCGCAACGACCCTGAAAGCTGGCCAATCTCATCTCTTCTGGTCGTGAAATCTGGAATTTCAACACGGCTGTGATTGATGCCACGACGCACGCGGTCCGCTGCGGCTGAAAGTCTTCGAATTGGTCGCGCAATTGTGCGGGCTAGCAGAGCCGATAAAAGCAGCCCGACAAACGCTGTGAAGGCAAAGGTCAGATAAACGATGCGCCTTTCACCGCGTAGCACATTGTCAATTTCACCGCCCTGTGTGGAGAGAAGCAGTGCACCTTGGACAGCGCGAAAACGCTGCACGGGAACTGCCACCAACACAATAATTTCGCGCATTTGATTGGTACGGACGACGCTTAACGTGGCGCCATTCAGGGCAGAGGCCACCTCCGAACGTGATTGATTGTTATCTAAATTATAATCTTCATGCGGTGGATAATCATTGGCAAAAAATCTGTCGCCCACAGCATTCACAACATTCAAAAAGCGGCTGCGCAAGGTTGGAACTTCGGGTGGTGATATATTGGTTTGGATGATATCACTGCCACCGGTCAGGAAACTTGAATCTACCACCATATTTCCATCGTTGTCGATGATCTGGCCGCGAATAGTGGTGTTGGCTAAAAGGCGCCGCAGAACAGGGCCAGCTCGATCAGGCGTTATGGCGAAATCATAATCCGTTTGTGACAAGTCTGAGCTTCTATCATTGCCCGTGGCATCACCCAGTTTTCCGGGATCAATGACAATGGAAGATGTGTCGGCGGTGGCGGAACCTGCGATGGCGGCGGCAATGATCTGGCCTTGGACTAAGAGACTTTCAACACGTGAATTGATAAGGCTTTGACGAAACTGGTTGAAATAGAGAATGCCCCCCGAAAGGATGATGAGGCCGAGAATGTTGATGAGTGCAATGCGCGAAGCAAGGCTGGCAAACCCGAACCACTTGCGTTTTGCCGAGGTTGGCTTGGCCTTGCCATCGTCATCGGCGGCAAGGCCATCTTCAAACTCATTGGCTTGGGTGTTGTCCAAAGCCTGAACCTATTATTGTTCCTTGAAGCGGTAACCCACACCGTAAAGTGTTTCGATGCCATCAAATGTTTCGTCCACCTGGCTGAACTTTTTACGAAGTCGCTTGATGTGGCTATCGATGGTGCGGTCATCTACATAGACTTGATCATCGTAAGCTGCATCCATCAAAGCGTCGCGACTTTTCACAATGCCGGGACGCAACGCAAGGGCTTGCAAGATCAGGAATTCCGTTACGGTGAGGGTTACTTGCTGGCCCGACCATGTACACGCATGGCGATCTGAATCCATTGCCAATTTGCCGCGTTCAATAATTTTGGTTTGATCACTTGGCGAAGCACTGCCTTCACGCGTTGCGGCACGGCGTAGTACGGCTTTTACGCGTTCAACCAGAAGGCGCTGTGAAAAGGGCTTCTTTACAAAATCATCGGCGCCCATTTTAAGACCGAAGAGTTCATCGATCTCGTCATCTTTAGAGGTCAGGAAAATGACCGGAAGATCGGTTTTCTGCCTGATACGGCGCAGAAGCTCCATGCCGTCCATACGTGGCATTTTGATATCGAAAATCGCCATATCCGGGGGGTTGTCCTGCAAGCCCTGAAGGGCTGCTGCACCATCACTATATTTTTGGACGGTATAACCTTCCGCCTCAAGTGCCATACCTACGGAAGTTAGAATGTTGCGGTCGTCATCCACTAAAGCCACTGTTGACATGGGTTTTTCTCTCTTTTTATCGATGCAGGCGCGATAAGTATAAAACTGGAACAAATTGTGGCAGCATTTTAGCCCCAAGTTTGTGTTAAAGCCAGAGCATGAGTGAGAATGGCAAATTGGCCAAGGCGGCCTTGGAACGTGGGCGATATGGATCGCTGGCCGTTATTGAACCTGATGGCGGTGGGCCTTATGTTTCATTGGTCAACTATGCCTGTGATGAAAAAGGACTGCCAATCTTCCTGTTCTCAGGTTTGGCACGGCACACGCAGTGCTTATTGAGGGATCAACGCGCCAGTTTGTTAATTGCAGAAATTCCATCCAAGGGCGACGCATTGACGGGATTGCGGGCCAGCTTCAGTGGCGTCATGGGGCAGGTTGCAACACCAGAAGCTAGGGCTCTATATATTTCCAAACACCCTTATGCCGCAAGCTATGCCGAATTTGGTGATTTCAGCTTTTGGAAATTGACACCGAAACTCGTGCATCTCGTGGGCGGATTTGGGCGCATTGAAACACTGGAAGCAGAAGTCGTATTCTAGTCCTCGGCTTTTGAAACACCTACCATGGCGGGGCGCAAGCACCGATCACCCACGGCATAACCCGCCTGCATTTCCTGCATCACGATGCCTGGCGGCTTTTCGGATGTTGGTACTTCATATATGGCTTGATGGAAATTTGGATCAAACTTCTGACCAACAGTTTCCAATCTTTTGATGCCGTGGCGCTGGAAAACATTGGCCAGTTCACGCTCGGTAACGTCCACACCAGCAATCAAATTCTTTTCAATTTCGCCTGCGTGTTCGCGCTCATCCTGCGGCAGGGCTTCCAGCGCACGGCGAAGATTATCCGCCACGCTCAGAAGGTCGCGCGCGAAATTCGTGGCCGCATAAAGTGTCGCTTCGGCTTTTTCGCGCTCAGTGCGTTTGCGCAAGTTGTCCATTTCGGCAGCCAGACGCAGCAGCCGATCTTTGGATTGCGCCACTTCTTCCTGCAAGCCCATGATCTCTAGATCGCGGGGATCAACCACAACTTCAGGGGTACTAACTTCTTCGGGTGTTTCTGGCAGTTGGTTTTCTTCGCTCATGGCCCCGCATATCGACAATCGCGCAGCAAAAATCAAGAGAGGAGATGGCCCACAAGTTTGGCGGTGTAATCGACCATTGGAATGATTCTGGCATAATTCAGGCGCGTGGGGCCAATGACACCCAGAACGCCGACGATTTTTTCCTCTTGGTTTTTGAACGGCGCCACAATCATAGAAGAGCCAGACATCGAGAAAAGCCGATTTTCAGAACCAATGAAAATGCGCACGCCTTCGGCTTTTTCGGCCAAGCCTAAAACTTCAACCAATTCTTTCTTGTTTTCGATATCTTCAAACAGGCGGCGGATGCGTTCCAGATCAACAGTAGCGCCCTGTTGTTCAATCAAATTGGCTTGCCCACGCACGATGAGATTTTTAGCCGATGCTTCATCGCCACCGCTCCACACCGCAAGACCACTTTCAACCAGCTTGGCGGTGAGTTCATCCAATTCACGCCGAAGACCCTCAACTTGTCCGGCCACCAGGCGTTGCACGTCGTCAATACTACGGCCACTCGCGATACTTGAAAGATAATTGCTGGCACGGATAAATGTTGAAGCTGGAAGGCCGGGCGGAACCTCGACAAGGCGGTTTTCAACACTGCCGTCTTCGCTGACAATGATAACTAATGCCCGTCCAGGTGATAGGGACACAAATTCAATATGTTTCAGCTTGGCATTAAATTTGGGGCTCATCACCAATGAGGCACAGTGTGACAGGCCCGACAACATGGTTGAAGCTTCACCCAAGACTTCCTCAACACGGCGTTGGCGAGGAGAGGCCTTCACTTCGGCATCAATGCGGCTGCGCTCTTGATCGTTGAGGGCATTGATCTCGAGAAGCGCATCCACAAAGAAACGTAGACCCAACTGCGTGGGCATACGGCCAGCCGATGTGTGTGGCGCATAGATCAGCCCTGAATCTTCCAAATCCATCATCACATTGCGGATGGAAGCTGGCGAAAGATTTGCCCCTGATGTGCGCGAGATTGTACGCGAACCTACGGGCTCACCATTGGCGAGATAAGATTCAACAATGTTGCGAAAAATCTCCCGTGATCTTTGGTCAAGGCCTGCAAGGCCTGCCTGATCCTTGAACGGCGCTGGCGGTTTGAGGATGGCCATATCAGCCGCTCATGGCTTCTGATAATGCGTTAGCATCGCGTTTCAGGCGTTTATGAATGCGCACACGCTTAATGCGGCGCGCATCGGAATCGGTAATTTCAAATTCTAAACCTGAAGCATGTTTTATTATTTCACCACGCGCTGGGACGCGTCCAGCCATTTCGAACACAAGGCCTGCCAAGGTTTCGGCTTCATCCCAATTTTCATCCGTCAGGAGTTTCAAGCCAAGGGTCTCTTCAACATGGGCGATCTCAACTTGCCCGTTGGCCAACCAAACTGCGTCGTCCAGCTTCACCAGCATCGCGCTTTGTTCGTCGGTGTCATGCTCATCTGAGATATCGCCAACGATGACTTCAACAAGATCTTCCAGTGAAACAATTCCATCGGTGCCGCCATATTCATCCACCACGATCGCCAAATGAATATGTGAGGCCTTCATCTTAAGCAGCAAATCGGGCGCTGGCATGGATGGCGGCACAAACAAAACTTCGCGCTTCAGGCTGCTGTGTTGCTTTACCGCCGAAGACAGTTCCTTCGCCGCAAGGTCTATGCCCATCTCGGCACTGCCGCGGGCCTTCTTCTTTTTACCCTTAGAAGTCATCCAGCGCAAAAAATCCTTCACATGAACCATGCCGATAACGTCATCTAGAGACTCACGAAAAATTGCAACGCGTGAGTGGTTCGCGTCAATAAACAGACTCAATAGTTCGCGCATTGAACCATCTTCATCCAAGGCCGTGATATTAGCACGCGGCACCATAAGGTCTTTCACACGGATATCAGCAAACCCGATCACATTGCGCATCATTGAGCGCGCATCACCATCCAATGTAGTTTCGCCGGTTGCTTCGGCATGGGTGTCAATCACCGTATCGATGGTTTGTTCGAGACCGGCGTTCTTGGAGCCAAGCCTGCGCTTCAGTTTTGCCAGAAGCGATGGTTTTCGAGGTTCATTCATGGTTTTCAACTAGCACATATGGATTGGCAATGCCCAATTTTGCAAGAATACGAATTTCTTTGGTTTCCATGCGCTTTGCATCAACATCATTTTCATGGTCATAGCCCGCAAGATGAAGCAAGCCATGAACGACAAGGTGTATGGTGTGATCACCTAAAGTTTTGCCTGCTGCTTTGGCTTCTTTAGCACAGGTTTCATAAGCCAGAGCCACATCGCCTAACGGCTTTAACTCTCCACGCGGCACTTTGAGCGCGGCGGCTGGGAATGATAAAACATTGGTCGGCTTTTTCTTGCCACGCCACTGATAATTTATGCCCTGCAAGGCACTATCATTTGTCAACAGCAGCGCAGTGAGCTTGGCTCTCATGTTTTTGGGCAAGCTTAAGGCATGGATCTGTTCTATGCGCTTCACAAGTTTTGGAACCCGCCTCCAGCGTGCGTCGGCAAAAGCGATGTCTATCGGCATCAGCTATTACCTTTTGGGGGCCTTTGCCTGCATCTTGTCATAGGCCTGCACAATGCGACCAACGAGAGGATGTCGCACGATATCTAAATTAACAAATCGGGTAATGCCAATGCCTTTCACGCCGTCTAAAATTGATGCGGCTTCGACAAGGCCAGAGCCCACGCCGGAAGGCAAATCGATTTGGCTGGGGTCACCCGTTACAACCATGCGGCTACCTTCCCCAAGGCGGGTGAGAAACATTTTCATTTGCTGTGGTGTGGTGTTCTGGGCTTCATCAAGAATGATGAAGGCCGATGAAAGTGTGCGGCCACGCATGAATGCCAAAGGTGCAATTTCAATTTGGTTTTCTGCCAAGCACTTCTGCACCAGACTTTGCGGCATCATATCATAAAGCGCATCATAAAGGGGGCGCAGGTAAGGATCGACCTTCTCTTTCATATCACCGGGCAGAAAGCCCAAGCGTTCTCCCGCTTCAACGGCAGGGCGGGATAAAACGATGCGGTCAACTTCACCATTCATCAAGGCTTCGGCGGCGCAAGCCACCGCCAGATAGGTTTTCCCCGTTCCAGCAGGCCCAACGCCAAAGGTTAGCTCGTTGCGGCGGATCAACTCAATATAGGCTTGTTGATTGGGTGTTCTGGCGTTGATGGTTTTACGGCGAGTGCGCACACCGCCATCTGACGGTGCTTTTTGCTCGGCTGTTTTGACCATGCGAATTGCCCCGTCCACTTCGCCTCGATTGATATCTTCGCCACGGGCAGCTTTCGTATAAAGATGCAACAGAACGGCCCGCGCTAATTCGGACTGTTCTCTATCCCCTTTAATGGAAATGCGGTTGCCGCGCGGGGTGATTGCCACACCCAATCGGTGTTCAATTTGGGCGAGATGGGAATCATGTTCCCCCAGAAGCTGGGCCATAACTCGGTTATCATCGAAAGCGAGCGACAAAGCACTCTCATCCAGTTCAGCGGCTCTCAGAGCAACGGCATTGCGGTTCAAAAGGCAAGGACTCCTTTTTGTGTTGGACGCTCAATATCCATTATATTGCCCTGAAAGTGAATTTGGGCCAACAGATTTAATACATATAGGAACGATGTCACCAATTTTAAGTTCCATCGCCTCAATGTGAACAGATTGCAGATAGGGCGAGCGACCGATCAGCTGACCTTCTTGGCGACCGGGCTTTTCAAGCAGAACGTCAAGATTGCGCCCGACACAGCCTTGGTTAAAGTTTGCCGTTTGTTGTAGCAAAAGGGCTTGAAGGCGTGACAGCCTTTCATTCTTGGCGGGTTCCGGAACTTGATCTTCACGCTCCGCAGCAGGTGTTCCGGGACGAGGTGAATACTTAAAACTGTAAGCCGCAGCATAGTCAACAGCGCGGACAATTTGTAAGGTATCTTCAAAGGCAGCTTCCGTTTCACCGGGGAAGCCCACAATGAAATCTCCAGAAATGGCAATATCTGGCTTGGCTTTTCGCACTCGATCTATCAGTTTGAGATAGTGGCCAGCAGTGTGGCCGCGGTTCATAGCTTTTAAAATGCCGTCATTGCCTGATTGAATAGGTAGGTGCAGATAAGGCATCAGCTTTTCATTTTGCGCATGAGCCGCGATCAAATCATCAGTCATATCGCGGGGGTGGCTTGTGACATACCGGATGCGCTCAATACCCTTCACCTGTGACAGGTGGGTGACAAGTACGGCCAGGCTTTCCGGGCCATTGTCGCCTGCGCCACGATAAGCGTTGACGTTTTGGCCAAGCAAAGTGACTTCACGCACCCCTTTGGCTGCAAGCACTTTTGCTTCGTCAATAATTTGACTTATGGGCCGCGAGTATTCTGCGCCACGCGTATAGGGCACAACGCAGAATGTACAAAATTTATCGCAGCCCTCTTGAATGGTGAGAAAGGCCGCAACAGATCTGATTGATATCGGTTTGGCTTCGAGACTCGCAAATTTGTTTGAAACTTCAAATTCAGTTTCTACAACGGCAGTCCCCGTATCGTGACGTTGCCTTAACAAATCTGGAAGACGGTGATAAGTTTGTGGTCCGAAGACCAGATCAACTGCTTTGTTGCGGCGGGTAATTTCTGTTCCTTCGGCTTGACCCACGCAGCCCGCAACGGCGATCATCATCTGCCTACCATTTACTGCGCGCTCCTGCTTCATGTCACGCAGTCTGCCCAATTCAGAATAGACTTTTTCTGATGCCTTCTCGCGGATGTGGCAGGTGTTAAGGATTACAAAATCAGCAGCGTCTACGCTTTCTGTAGGTTCATAGCCCAGCGGTGCGAGCACGTCCTGCATACGCGATGAATCGTAAGCGTTCATCTGGCAGCCATAGGTTTTGATCAGCACCTTCTTCATCATGAGTATGGCCCTAGCCTATTTTCGCACCCGCGTGAAGATTGCTGCGAATGGCCGCGTTGGCGGCACCTGCCGTGTTCTTTCTGTCTTCAAACTTTGTGAGAGGCTGAAAAATGACTTTAACGGTCAAAGGGCTGTGGCGCAGCATAAACCAGAGGTTGGGCAAAAGGGACTGGTCACCCGTCCAAGATACGTTGGCCCATTGGCGTTGGGTGAGTGGAAGTCCTTGCTGCGCCGTGTAATAGATGGTGGCTAGTATTATTGAAATATCAGTGTTTTCAACAGCGCCAAAATAGGCTGATTTGAAGGGTAACAGTCTACGGCCGGTGCCGCTTGTGCCTTCGGGAAACAGAACTAATGTTTCACCTTTGGCCAATCTGTGTTTCAATCGAGCGATGCTCAGTTTAGTGCTTTGTCGGCTTTCACGGTTTACAAATTCACAACCTTGTAATTTAGCCAGCCATCCAAAAAACGGCCATTGCGAGACTTCGCGCTTGGCTATGAAAGTTAATGGGCAAGTGGCAGAAAGCACGGGAATGTCTGTCCACGATATATGATTTGAAACAACAAGCCCGTGCCTTGGAACATCACCTTCAATTTCAACTCTGATGCCAATAATTTTACACAGTAAACGGTGATAATAGTGCGGCAAGGTTTTTGCTTGAGCAAAGTGCAATTTTTGCAAAAGTAATTGCACGGGCATGAGGGGAACGGTGAGAAGTAAAAATCCGAGCAGTCTGAAAATTGCTGATAACGATTGAATCACACCAAGCTCCGCGACATCAAAATCGCATCATCACCATTGCTATAATAGGCTTTGCGACGCCCCGTTTCAGCAAGCCCTGCTTTGGTGTAGAGATTACGAGCAACAGTGTTGCTGTGAGCCACTTCCAGAAACAGCGTTTTTGCGCCGAGGTTTGTTGCAGCTGTAATAGCTTGTTTCAATAGTTTTGCACCAATGCCAAGGCGTTGCTTTGTGGGTATCGTGGCGATGCTAATAATTTCTGCTTGTCCGCCCACGGTGCGGGTTAGAGTCATGCCAGCAGGCTCCGTCGCAATTTCTGCGATGAAGGCTTGCGTTCCTGTTATAGAAAACATTGCTGCAATTTCGGCAGGTGACCAACCAATCGAAAATCCTGCATGATGGATCAATGAAAGCGTTGCGGCCGAATTTTTATCGACCTGTCGTATGATAACTTGCAGTTTTGCATCTGGCTGGCGGATATAGACAGGCTCTGGCATTGCAGTAGGCACGGGTTGTGAAGATGCCCAACTCGCAAGTCGCTTGAGATCTGGAAAGCCCGTGAGAAAGTTTTGATTGTTCAACGCCATGATTGGCATGAGTTCGATTTCCTCAGAGTCAAGCCGAAGCACATAGGCGAAATTGCTTTGACTGGCGCTCAAGATAAGTTCATTTTTTTCATCCGTACACAGACGAAAAGCATGAAGCGTGTCGAGGCCAATAACAGGTATGTTGCGAGATAAGCCCAAAGCTCGGGCAAAGCTGAGTCCAATACGCAAGCCAGTGAAAGTTCCGGGGCCTGTGGTGACCGCAATCCGATCAATATTTTTCACTTGCTTTCCAGCGGTGGTCAGCACGCGTTTCACCATTGGCGCTAAGGCTTCGGCATGGCCGCGTTCCATGTCTTGGTGTTCTTCGGCCAGTGCATGATTTTTTGCACTGCCAAAAAGACAAACAGCACAGCGTGCAAGGCAAGTATCAATGGCTAAAACCAGCATGGCCGCTTCATCGGGCTTAGCCTCGCAAAGATCAAGGGTGGATCACACCCTTCCTGAGGATGATATTGCCGTAGAGACGGGCCTCGGATGACGCGATGATGGCATAGCAAGCTTTGACGCGATTATAGAAATCAAGGCCCACCAAGGTGGTAACGTGACACTTTGGTTCCCACTTTCTTATGGTTTTCTCGAATTCTTCGAACACTGGCTCCATGCGCTTCGGATCAAGATAGGCGGCGGGGCGGAAGGCGGAGTCTGGCACCATTTCATCGAGTGGCATGACAGAAAGAATGGCATCCAAGACAGCGGTGGCAGAGTGGCCATCCATGCGCACCAACCGCTTGGCGTCTGTGTCGGCAGGATAATTGCCGTCAACAATGGCTATTTCATCACCGTGGCCCATGGCACGCAGGACTTTTAACAAATCTGGCCCCAGCATGGGGTTCAAGCCTTTGAGCATCAGTTTGCCTCTTTAAATAAAACATCTCGGTCGATAGCGAAATTTGCCATCAGCGACAAGGCGGCCCCACCCATGGCGCGTGCGTCTGCGCCAACGCTTCCTGCTATGATCGAAAGAGGTTGCGTGCCGCGACGGTCCAGTTTGGTAAAATGGAGATTGGTTGCCGCAACGACTTGTTCTCGGATATTTGCAGGCATGGCGCCATCAATAATGATTGCTTCGAAATCAATTAAGCCTGCTGCTGCGAGTGCTGCATGAGCCAAGTTTTTGCCCGTGTCTGCTATCCACTGATCGAGGTCTAACCCCAGACCAGCCCAATCGTCAGGATTTCGGGTCAAAACCAATTCGTCATGGCCTTGCTTAAACAAGCGCCGCTCCAACAAATACAGCGACGCGTGTCTGATCAATTGCTCGCTGCCCGACCTTGATGGAACTGGTATCGGCCCAATGGCACCTGCGCTGCCCGTGCGGCCTTGATAGAGGCTGCCACCTAGAACAACACCGCCGCCCACAAAGAAACCCACATAGAAATAAGCAAAGTCGCGGTAGGTGCGGCCATGGCCAAAGAAAAGTTCGGCGGCGCAGGCCGCACTGGCATCATTACAGAATAGAACCGGCCACTTGCCAAGTTTGGCAATCTCGGACGTTAGATCGAAATTACGCCATGCTTCTAGAACGTCGTGGGGTGCACCGACTTCTTCTTCCCAATTCCAAAGTTCAAAGGGCGAAGCAATGCCAAGGCCTGAAATGCGCGAATGCAATAATTTGGGCAAGTCGGCTAGCAGTTTAGCGATACCGGTTTCGGCAAAGGACAAGAATTCTTTTGGCGTGGGAAAATGATAAGGCTGGCGAACAATCTTTCGCACTTTCCCGGCAAGATCGAGCAATATCAGATCACCAGACCTGCGGCCCACCTTAAGACCGATTGAAAACGCACCATCTGGATTGAGTCTGAAAGGAACCAATGGCTGTCCAACTTTGCCACGGAGTTTATCACCTTTGATCACCAGCTTGTCGCGTTCCAATTGACGGACAATAACAGATACGGTCTGCGCCGAAAGTCCGGTCAACCTTGCAATTTCAGCCTTCGGCAATTGGCCATATTGGCGAATGAGCGAAAGGGCCAATCTTTCATTGTAAAGACGCGTGCCAACTTGCGTGGTGCCGCGAGCCTCTTTTCGGGCTTCTTTTCTCTGCATTGGTTCAAAATTCACGTGCGCACTCTTCACCAGCTGTTCCGGCTGTTGGACGGCTGGATATAAGACCTTCCAACATACAAAGTTTGGTGTCAAATAATAAATCAAGTGGATTTACTTATTGACAGGTGGGCGAAAAAGATTCCATGATCCCATTTGAAATCTGACAGATCAGGGGGACTGTCGGCCTTCAATGTGTAACTTCGTAAGCTTCGCAAAGCGGGGCACCATGGGAGAAATAAGAATGAAAGCACTCGTCAAAACAGCACTTGTAGGCATCGCTCTTGCTGGCTTTGCAACAACCGCATCAGCCGGCACGCTTGCCTGTCTGATCACCAAGAATAATACTAACCCGTTCTTCGTGAAAATGAAGGCTGGCGCTGAAGCCGCCGCAAAAACTGCCGGGCTAGATTTCAAAGCCTACGCCGGCATCAAAGACGGCGATGCTGCTCCGCAAATCACTGCCATTGAAAACTGCCTCGCAGCAGGTGCCAAGGGCATTCTGATCACGGCCTCGAATGACGACGTCGTTCCCTCTCTCAAGGCTGCTCGTGCCAAAGGTGTTCTGGTGATCGCTCTAGACACTGAAATCAGCGACAAAGAAGCACAAGACATTACCTTTGCCACCGATAACTTTGAAGCCGGAACTTTGATTGGCTCGTGGGCCAAAGCCACCATGGGCGATAAGGCAAAAGATGCCAAGATTGCCATGATCGACATCAACAAAGACAATATCTCGGTTGATGTTGCCCGCGACACGGGTTTCCTCAAAGGCTTTGGCGTTGACGTTCCCAATGGAAAAGTATTGGCCTCTGAAAAAGACCCGCGCGTCGTTGGTCATGAATCCGGGGGCGCAAACCCAGAGGGCGGCCAGAAGTCGATGGAAACCTTGCTTGCCAAGAATCCTGATATCAACTTGGTTTACACCATCAATGAACCAACAGCCGAAGGCGCATATGCTGCACTCAAGGCGGCTGGCAAGGAAAAGCAAGCCCTCATCGTTTCGGTTGATGGCGGCTGCCCCGGTGTGAAAAGTGTTGTGAGCGGCGTTATCGGCGCAACTTCGCAGCAATATCCTTTGTTGATGGCCTCCAAGGGCATCGAAGCCATTGCTGCTTTCGCCAAGGACGGCACCAAGCCAAAGGCAACTGATGGGCTGAGCTTCTTCAACACGGGCGTGAACTTGATCACAGACAAGCCAGCGAATGGCGTGAAGTCGATTGATTCCAAGGAAGGCACTGCGAAGTGCTGGGGCTAATAGCTCTATAATCAATTGAAAGAAGCGAAGGGCGGCTTTGCAGTCGCCCTTCGTGTATCCAGTGTTCACTAAGAAGCACCAGTCAAGAAAGGTGATATTTTAGGGGAACGTCACGAGGGGTTTATGAGCGACAATTCAACACCTACCAAAACCATTTCCGATTTCGAAGCCAAGCTGAATGAGGCCGACAAAAATGTCGCCAGCTTTGAAAGCGATGATAATACATTTATGGCCAGAGCGCGTCAGTTTTTGGGTGCCAACCCCACCGCCATCCCCTTTATCATTTTAGTGGTGAGCATTTTGGGCTTCGGTCTGATTGCAAATAACTTCCTGTCCGCAAGCACCCTCTCCCTGATTTTGAAACAGGTCACAGTTACGGGCATCATTGCGATTGCCCAAACAATTGTTATTCTCACTGCCGGTATTGATCTGTCAGTTGGCGCGATGCTGGTGATTTCAGCCATGGTTATGGGGCGCTTTGCAACCTTGGCCATGTATCAATACCCAATTTTTGTGGTCATTCCCATGGGCATTGGCATCGGCGGATTGATGGGTGTGTTCAATGGGCTACTCGTCACGAAAGCACGCATTCCACCCTTCATTGTGACGCTTGGCACACTTTATATTTTTAACTCACTGAAGCTTTGGTACACAGGTTCTGAATCTGTGCGTAACGCGGATCTGGAACAATTTGCACCGGGACTTCTGTGGTTCGGCACGCCACTTAACTTAGGTAGTGCCGCGATTATTTACGGCACATTTGCAATGCTGATTTTGGCAGGCATAGCTTGGTTTATGCTCAACCGCACGGCATGGGGCCGCCACGTTCATGCCGTGGGTGATGATCCTGATGCAGCCATGTTGTCAGGCATTCAGATCGACCGTACGTTGATTTCTGTTTATGCTCTAGCCGGCGTTATTTGTGGCATTGGTGCTTGGGTGGCCATCGGCCGCGTGCAATCCATGTCGCCGATCGCTTTTGAAACAGTAAACTTGGATTCTATTACCGCTGTGGTGATCGGTGGTACATCGTTGTTTGGGGGCCGTGCCTCCATTGCAGGCTCGGTTCTGGGTGCCATTATCGTGGGTGTGTTTAACACCGGCCTGTCATTGGCAGGTGTAGATAGTTACTGGCAATTATTTGCTTCGGGTTGTTTGACGATTATCGCCGTGGCCATTGACCAATGGTTGAGGAGGGCTTCAAAGTGAGCGCTAAGAAAGTGATTGCGAAAAAAGCAACGAGGAAAGCTGCGGCAGCAAAGCCCGCAGCGCCCGCCACCCTTGTTGTAGCGAAGGTTGAAACCCGCGTGCCCATCTTGACAACACGCGGGTTGTTCAAACGCTATGGAACTGTGGTGGCCTTGAATGGTGCTGACTTCGATCTCTACCCCGGCGAAGTGTTGGGCGTGATCGGTGATAACGGTGCGGGCAAATCAAGCCTGATTAAAGCTATCACAGGAGCAGTGACACCTGATCACGGTGAAATTACTTTAGAAGGTAAAGTCATTAACTTTAAAGGCCCGCAAGAGGCCAGTGCTGCTGGCATTGAAGCTGTGTATCAAAACCTTGCTTTGTCGCCGGCCTTGTCGATCGCCGACAACATGTTCCTTGGTCGCGAAATCAGGAAGCCAGGTTTCTTGGGCAAGTTCCTGCGCATGTCCGATCGTGCTGCCATGCAGAAATTCGCGCGTGATAAATTGACTGAGCTGGGTTTAATGACGATTCAAAACATCAACCAACCCGTGGAAACACTTTCGGGCGGTCAACGCCAAGGTGTGGCCGTGGCGCGGGCTTGCGCCTTCGGCTCCAAAGTTGTGATTATGGATGAACCCACCGCTGCTCTTGGCGTGAAAGAATCGCGACGCGTACTGGAACTGATTCGTGACGTTAAGAAGCGCGGACTGCCCATCGTGCTCATCAGCCACAACATGCCGCATGTGTTTGAGGTGTGTGACCGCATTCACATTCACCGCTTGGGCAAGCGCCTGTGCGTGATCAATCCGAAAGAATACTCGATGTCAGATGCCGTGGCTTTCATGACGGGGGCCAAAGAGCCGCCTAAGGAATTGCTGGCCGGCTGATGTCTTCTGCTGCTGAAATCATTGTTAGGCTCCGCCAACAGGCGGAGCCTTTTTCACGCTATATGGTAGGCATTGCCGGCGCACCGGGCTCTGGCAAATCCACCTTATCGGTACAATTGAGCGATGGCCTTATTGCAGCAGGCGAAAGCGCTGTCGTTGTTCCCATGGATGGCTTTCATTTTGATGATGCCGTTCTCAATGCGCGTGGCCATAGACCGCGCAAAGGCGCACCTTTCACTTATGATGTGCTGGGCTTTGAGGTTCTCCTCAAGCGGGTCAAAGCGCGAGAGCCTGATATTGCCATTCCGGTTTTTGACCGCTCGATGGAGTTATCACGCGCCGCCGCTGATATAATTTCAGCCGATGCAAAATTTATCTTGGTGGAAGGCAATTATTTACTGCTGAAGACTGCGCCTTGGAATCGGTTAAGAGCGCTGTTTGATTTCACGCTGTTTGTTGATGAGCCAGAAACTGAACTGGTGCGCCGCCTGATGCAGCGTTGGCATGAACATGGTTTTGATGAGGCCTATGCCAAAAACTGGATTGCCAGCAATGACCTGCTCAACATCCGCGAAGTACAGGCCAACAGCGCAGCAGCCGATTGGGTTGTCTAATACCAATTTTCAGAATTTCTGACTCGCCTTTAGTTGTTGCGGCGCAGTTGACGAGTTGATTCAATCTCGATTTTGTTGAGGGAGGACTTGACGATGT
>JAYVOQ010000169.1:0-3066 GCA_043757845.1 Hyphomicrobiales bacterium
TGAAATTGCTTTGGCCAAGGTGCGCTGCGATGCGCCATTTGACAAGATTTGTTACATTGGTTGTGGCGTTACGACAGGTGTAGGTGCTGTGATCAACACGGCCAAAGTTGAGATTGGTTCAACCGCGATTGTGTTTGGCTTAGGCGGGATTGGCATCAATGTGATTCAAGGTTTGCGCCTTGCGGGTGCGCGCCAGATTGTTGGCGTGGATATGAATGATGACAAAGAAACATGGGGCCGCAAATTTGGCATGACGCATTTTGTGAACCCGTCCAAAGTTTCGGGCGATATGGTGGCGCATCTGGTGGAGCTTACGGGTGGTGGAGCTGACTATACCTTCGAATGCATCGGCAATGTGAAAGTGATGCGCATTGCGCTTGAAGCTGCGCATAAGGGCTGGGGGCAATCAATCATTATTGGTGTAGCAGGTGCTGGCCAAGAAATCTCAACACGTCCATTCCAATTGGTGACAGGCCGCTCCTGGCGCGGCACGGCTTTTGGTGGTGCACGCGGGCGCACTGATGTGCCCAAGATTGTGGATTGGTATATGGAAGGTAAGATTGAGATTGATCCAATGATCACGCATATTTTGCCATTGGAAAAAATTAATGATGCATTTGACTTGATGCACAAGGGCCAATCTATTCGGAGTGTTGTTGTGTTTTAAACAAATAAGGGACGGCGTTTATCCGTCCCTCAATCTCATTTCGGCCAGCTATGGCGCTTCATACACATCAACAATTCTGCCGCGCATGTTCACGACCACGCCGTAAACTTCACCGTGCCGTGTTGCCATATAAGTAAATTGGCGACCGGAACAATCAATTGGGCGTACCCGGCGGTAGCCGCTATGGCGCACAATGCTGCGGCCTTGGCCACAGGTAATTCTGTATGGGCGATTTTGGCCGAAGTCGTCGCAAATTCTTGGATCATTGCACTCTGTTGTTTTCGGTGGAGGTGGAGGAGGTGGATTGCAGCCTGCAACGCCGCAACCGGGAGGTTGCTGATTTGGGGGAGGGGGCGGTGGCGGAACAACAACCTGCACTTCTGGCCCAACACAATTTCCGCCTTGAGAAGCTGGGCAACGATGGTCTCGGATGTTTTGAGGCGTGCGATGATCGCGAATGTTTGAAGGATCAATAACACAGACACCGCCTGGTGCATTTGATGGATCGCAACCCATAACTTGGCGTAACGGCTTTGCATCGACGGATATGAAGGCCGCTGATGAAGCCAATAGCAACGCTGCCACTAAAATTGATTTCTTGAACATGGTCGTCTCCTGAATTTGATTTTGAAAACGGCCACATTGACCATTTGTTATCTGCAACTTGCAGGTATTGTTTTGAACGCAGTCAGAATACTGCGTTCATCTGGCGTTCATCTTATGTCTTATTTTCTAAGCGAAGCGACTTGGTTGTTTTTGATCCCAGCCCGCAAAGCCAAGACGCCAGCTGCTGCTATAAGGGCCATGCCGATGAAAGTTGTGAGGCGTGGAATTTCGCCGAAGAAGGCAAATCCAAACACCACGGCCCAGATCATTCCGGTATATTCAAATGGGGTGACGATATTTGCTTGGCCTTTGCGGTAGGCATGGGTGAGCAGGGTCATACCCACAGCGGCGATCAAACCACATGTACCCATCAAAAAGGTGTCATAGTTTGAAGGCCAATCCCAACTGCGGAAAAGAAAATCAAGGCTGGGGTGGCCGGGCGGTTTAAGGCCCAACAAAGCGGCGATGCTAGCGAAGCATGAAGCGCCAAACAAATAAACAATGTTCTGATAAAATGACATGACGGATGAAGGTGTTTCGTCGCCATATTTGCGGGCCAAAATCATTGAGAAGCCATAAGTTGCGGCGCTGATCAGGCTGAGCAATGCGGCTGGATCGAACAGGGCGCTTCCTGGTTGCAGGATGATGAACACGCCGATAAGGCCAACTAATATTGCTGCCCATGCGAAATTTGAAACTTTTTCACCAAGCATGGGGCCAGCCATAAGCGTGACCAACAATGGCACCATGAAAAACAGGGCAACCGCTTCGGCCAATGGCAAAGCGGGGAACACCATGAAATAGGTCGTGTAAGCGCAGAGCAAAATGCAACCGCGCAAAACCAAAATGCGCCAATGTTTGGTGATGAGACCTTTTAACCCGCATTCAAAATGCACCATCAATATGAGAATGGGCAGCGAGACGACAGCGCGAATGAAGATGGCCAATGTTACCGCATGATCGCCGCTGATTGCCTTTATGATCGCATCCTGAATTGAGAATACGAATATGCCAAGGATGAGCGAGAGGATACCGATCAGGTTGTTGCGGTGGGTGATTGGGGACATAGCTTTGGTTTAGACGAGACGGATATGATAAGGCAACAATCCTTCTCAAACCTACCCAAAACCGCCGTCCCGTCATCGCGGGGATGACGCTTTTGGTGTTATGAGTGGGTTTGAAATTAATAATATTGGTGCTAAAGTTTAGCAGGAGTTCAAAACATGGCTAGTAACGTATCACTCGATCCAAAATTAGTTGATGAAGTTCTGAAGTTAAGTGGCGCACGCACAAAGACGGCTGCGGTAGAGCTGGCATTGAATGAGTTCATTGCGAGGCGTTGGGCTGAGGGAAATCGCGAGAGCATTGCTGCATTCAATAAAGAAATTGAAGAGCAGGGCGTTTGGTCTGAAAGCATACGACGCAGTTGATGTAACAAGGTTTGGTGTTTGATTTAGTAGATGCTGGGATATTGTGGGTGAGTTATCCAAAACCTCTTAGTGAGTATCTGACTTATGGCGAATAGAAAAATCTAAACCATTCAGCCTTGAAGTGGGTAAATTGCAGTGTCGCATGTTTTGTATTGTTATTTTGAGGATCAAAGAAATGACTCAATATTTCGCCAACTTGGATCGCTAACTTCCCCATTTCCGTCAATACTGCGGAGAGCGTAGGTTTTTCAATAAATGGTCCGATGAAAGCGTCACCATCTTTTTGCGGCCTCAGCATCCAATCCGATTTCATGTTTGGATGAGTCGCCAGCTCGCAAAATAATTTGTATAGCGCCTCTCTTT
>JAYVOQ010000170.1:0-11322 GCA_043757845.1 Hyphomicrobiales bacterium
GGACAAATGAACCAGAAAGATTCAAACTAAATCCAATCCATCAAATCGCGGAACTAAACAACTACCATCAAAAATTCGGGTTACTATGAGTTGACCCTCACGAACACGACTAGCGAAATCCTCTAGTTCTTGCGGACCGAGTTTACCGAACGTCAACTCGATTTCGACAGAGACGGTTGTATCGCGACCATAGTAGTCGTCCTGATCAAGTCCCTTCGTCGAATAAAATTTCTCGATCGCTTTCAAAATGGTGGATTTGCCAGCGCCATTTCCGCCAATCAGTGTTGTATGAGCGCCAAATGAAACAGACACATCACGCAACGAGCGGAAATTCTTTACTCGTGCATGAACAAGTTGCATTGTACTTCCTTGGGTTGTGATGTTTAGCTTTGGAAGCGCCTGATGAACAGAGATATTTGCAAGGCTATTACGGATCGCAAGACGATTGCTTTCAATTACAATGGTGTTCAGCGAAGAGTGGAACCCCACTGCTACGGACTCCAACACAATGGTAGTGAAGGGCTAAGTGCTTGGCAACTCTTAGGAGGTAGCGGCATCGGGTATCGCTTATTCCTTGTTGACGAAATAGGCAGTATTATCGGGTGTGAAAACTTTGGGGGGCCTCGTCCAGATTATCGCCGTGGCGATAGCCTCTTCAAATTAATCTACGCTGAGCTTTGAATTTGCAATTTCGCCAAACGTCACGCGTCACCTTATATCGGCCTCTTCCTGCGCTCATCTCGTCAAAAATCAATGGTTGGAATGGTACAGTGAGCCACGCTGCCATGGCAATTGCCCGCCATGGGCAACTGCGCTTTACCCCGCCGCGCCAACTTCCTAAACTGCCCAATGAGGCAGGGGAGTCGCCACCATGAAAATTCTTATCGATATTGATGAACTGCAACAACAGGGCGTGGTTTCGGCTGAGACGGCACGGTTGTTGCGTGAGCATGCAACGAAAGATACGGGCTCCACCGCCATCAACATTCTTCTCGCCTTTGGTGCCATTGCTGTGGCCGCAGGCTTTGGAGCACTTACCTTTTCACCAGCTGTGGGTGCAGTGCTTGGTGCAGTTTTCATCGCGTTAGGTTGGTTTGCTAAAACGCGCCCACACTCCATGTGGGGAAAGCTGGGCAGCATATGGATGGTGGTGGGCGCGTTAGCACTGGCAGGCTCGCTGGGCTTTTTATTTGATCATCCGCTTCTTGCATCACTTTTGGCAGCGGCAATTTTCGCAGGCGTGGCCATTGCTGCGGGCAGCAGCCTATTAATTGCGCTGGTGCCATTGGCGCTGGAATCGGCCATCGGCGGCAGCACCGGCTATTGGCATGCGTGTTATGAAATCGCCGTCAGTGAACCCACACTGACCATTATATTGTTCACCGGACTGGGCATTGCGACTTGGCAGGCGGCGAAGCAATTCACCGGACTTTACCAACACCTGTCTATCATCTTCGCGCGGATGTGTGTGATCCTCGTCAACTTCGGATTTTGGATTGGTTCGCTATGGGGCGACACGCCGGGCAAACTGTGGCGCGGCGGTGAGCATTATTTTGATTATGGCAGTGATGCACAAATTCAACCGATGATATTTGTTGTGGGTTGGATTATCGCACTATTGGCCGCGGGTTACTGGGCCGCGAAAAATGGGCGGCGCTTTTTGGTCAATACCGTTGCCACTTTCGGTGCGATTCATCTTTACACGCAGTGGTTTGAACGCTTTGGCGCTGATCCGATCACCGTGATTATCGCTGGAGTTGCAACCATTGCCATCGGCTTGGCGCTGTGGCGCTATAACCGGCAGGTGCTTGAAAGCCGTTAGAGCGTTCCGACGTCCGATCGCTTAATGTATGTTGCCAATTTGCTTCACAGCACAATTTTGACCGAATTTGGCTCTTAATCGGGCATCGGTTGTGATTCATGTGCGCATAACGCCCCGCTGTAGGACGACAAAACTAAAGGTGCTTTTGACCTTTGGCCTGTGACTTGGTAGGGAAGGCGCGAATTTATGATTTGAGGCAGTTGAAATCAATGATGTTGCATAAGTCTGGACGTTTGCGCTTCGGCGTTTTAGTGGCCCTTGGTTTTTTGATGGGCAGCACAAGCTTACAAGCACAAGTCCTGTTTTCTACAAACAATGTGCTTGTTAAAAAGCCGGAAGCTCCCATCCAGCCAGCAGGCACACCCACAACCTCCACTGAAGTTGTGGATGGTAAAAATCAAATGGCCATGTTGCAATCCAACAGCGCCAAACTTTTGCAGGAAGCCACCGCCAAATATGCCGCGATCATCGGGCAGGGCGGTTTTCCTGCTGTATCATCTGGCAACTATAAGAAGGGCGACAAAAATGGCGCTGTCGCCACTTTGAACAAGCGCCTTTTCGTGGAAGGCTATTTGCGTGTTGAAGGCGCCCAAGGCCAATTTGCTGACGTGTTTACTTCAGCCACAGATGATGCTATACGCCGCTTCCAGCGCAACCACGGCCTTTTGGCCAATGGCAAAGTGGACGGCGCAACGCTAGCTGAACTAAACGTCTCTGCAGCAAAACGTTTAGCCACCATTTCTGCCAACATTCCACGCCTTGAAACTTATCAGCAAGGTTTGGGTGATCGCTACATTGTGGTGAACATTCCGGCCCAGCAATTAGAAGCCGTGGCGGGTGGCCGGGTGTTTGAACGCCACAATGTGATTGTGGGAAGGCCTGCACGCCCAACGCCAGTGGTGATGACGCCTTTAGCAACCGTGCGCTTCAATCCTTATTGGAACGCTCCGGTTTCAATTGTTGAGCGTGATATTCTGCCCAAGCTTCAGGCTGGCCCTGAATATCTGAAGCAGGCCAACATCAAAATCCTCGAAGGCGGCCCGAATGGCCGAGAGGTTGATCCCAAGACATTGAACTTCCGAACAATTGTGCCGGATAACTATTTGTTCCGCGAAGAGCCAGGGCCAGCCAATGCCATGGCCACAGCCAAGATTGAGTTTCAAAGCCCTTTTGGCATTTATTTGCATGACACACCAGATAAGCCAATGTTTAATTTCAATAATCGGTTCTTTTCATCAGGCTGCATCCGTGTGCAAAATATGCCGCAACTGGTGAATTGGGTGATGAATGGCCAAGACGGCGTGAATGCTGAAGCGATTGCAGGCTTAGCTAAATCATTACAACGCGTGGATGAAACTTTAACCAACCCACCGCAACTGCGTGTGGCTTATCTTACGGCTTGGCCTTCGGCGGGCGGCACTGTGTCTTTCCGCAACGACGTTTATCAAATGGATGCCTCTGGCTTCACTGTGGGGCAACCTATGCCGGTGGGTGAGTTGAGCCCCGATGGCAAACGTTTTGTGTTAAAACCATTGCCGCGGGCAATATCGGTAGATGCCGCCGAAGCGGATGGTTCGGGATTCTTTGGGTTTCATAAATCAACGCCAGACGTTGGTATGGGCAACAACATATTTGTGTCGGGCGCTAAAATGAAGCAAAACCTGAACGTTGCAAGAGCAACCGTAGGCCTGAGCACGACAGGTGGATTTAATTGGCCCGCCTACTACAAAAAGCGCGACGCTGACGCGAAAATTGCGGCACTCAAGGAATTGAAAGGCGCCAAGGCTAAGGTAACGACTAAAAAAACTTCCAGCAAAAAAATGGCTGTCAAAGGTGCTGTAGAAAAGCCGATTAAGACTGTTGCAAAATTGGGAAAGAAAAAGCTGGATTGTAAGCCCGCAGCTGACGGCAGTGTAAAAGAAGGCTGTAAGCTTGCAGCCAACCCGAAAGCCAAGGTTGCGACAAAGGCGAACTGATTGCGTTGCACCAATTTGCTTTACGCCGGAATGGAAGCCTGTATAGAAAGGCTTCCATTTTTTTGAGGGCGGCACATGGCGAAAGCATTAAAAAAAGGCGTGAAATCCAAGGCAAAGGCGAAACCCGCCAAGCCACTTTATCCTGGCTTCTTCAAAGACAAACTGGCCAAGGCTGATCCAAAAATTGCCCGCGCCATCAAATCTGAATTACTGCGTCAGCAAAATGAGATTGAGCTGATCGCTTCAGAAAACATCGTGTCGCGCGCTGTGCTAGAGGCCCAAGGCTCGGTGATGACCAATAAATATGCTGAGGGTTATCCGGGCCGCCGCTATTATGGAGGCTGCCAATATGTCGACCAATCCGAACAACTGGCCATTGACCGCGCCAAGCAACTTTTCGGTGCGACCTTTGCCAACGTTCAACCGCATTCCGGCGCTACGGCAAATCAAGGCGCCTTCTTTGCTTTGCTGCAACCCGGCGACACGTTCATGGGCCTTGATTTGGCTTGCGGCGGCCATCTCACCCACGGTTCACCCGTCAATCAATCTGGCAAGTGGTTCAAAGTTGTTTCCTACAAAGTGCGCGAAGACAATCATCAGATTGACTATGATGCAGTGGCGGCTCAAGCGTTGTTAGAACGCCCCAAACTAATCATCGCGGGCGGCTCTGCCTACCCACGCACGCTTGACTTCAAACGCTTCCGTGAAATCGCCGACTCAATCGGCGCTTATCTGATGGTGGATATGGCCCACTTCGCTGGCCTTGTGGCTGGCCACGCCCATGCCAATCCGCTGGAACATGCCCATGTTGTTACCACCACCACGCATAAAACTTTGCGGGGCCCACGCGGCGGGTTGATCTTGAGCCGCGATGAGAACTTAGGCAAGAAAATCAACTCAGCAATTTTCCCTGGCCTTATTGGCGGGCCGTTGGAACATGTAATCGCTGCCAAGGCCGTGGCCTTTGGTGAAGCGTTAAAACCAGCTTTCAAGAAATACGCCCATCAAGTTGTAAAAAACGCCAAGGCGCTGGCCCAGACCATGATCGAAGGCGGCTGTGACATCACGTCTGGCGGCACAGATACACATTTGATGTTGGTTGATTTGCGCAAAAAAAATGTTTCAGGCAAAGCGGCGGAGCAAGCATTAGGCCGCGCTTTCATTACCTGCAACAAGAACAGCATCCCGTTTGATCCGGCACCTTTCACTATCACATCCGGCATTCGCTTAGGTTCGCCCGCTGGCACAACCCGCGGCTTTGGCGAACATGAGTTCCGCCAGGTGGGCCACCTGATCACCGAAGTTCTCGACGGCCTTGCCAAGAATGGTGAGGAAGGGAATGCTAAGATTGAGTCGTCAGTGAAGAAAAAAGTTCTAGCTCTCACTAAAAAGTTCCCGATTTACTCATAAAGGATTTTCCAAATGCGCTGTCCGTTCTGCGGCAATGCTGATACGCAGGTGAAGGACAGCCGTGCTTCGGAAGATAATGCCGCTATCCGCCGAAGGCGCGCTTGCCCCGACTGCGGTGGGCGCTTCACCACCTTTGAGCGTGTGCAACTGCGCGAACTTGCGGTTTTGAAACGCTCTGGCCGCCGCACCCCTTTTGACCGCGATAAACTGGCGCGGTCAGTGCAAGTTGCCTTGCGTAAACGCCCCGTAGAGCAAGAGCGCATTGAACGCATGATCTCTGGCGTGGTGCGCCAACTCGAAAGCCTCGGCGAAAGCGAAATAAAATCCGAACAGATCGGCGAATTGGTGATGGAAGGTTTGAAGACGCTGGATGATGTGGCTTATGTGCGCTTCGCCTCAGTATACCGCAACTTCCGCGAAGCTAAAGATTTTGAGAACCTGCTGGGTGAGTTGAGCAGTGAAGACGGTAAGGGTTAAGACAGACGATTGCCAATGCAACAGGCCCGAACCACCTTCCATCTAGTTTGAACTCAAGCCAGCGATAACCCGTCTTAGCAATTTCAACGCGTGATAAAGTATAATGGAGGAAACTCCTAACGCAACGACGGGGTCGAGCCAATAATATCCATGTGATGCAAGTATAATTCCACCTGCTATTGCGACGCTAGCCGCGGCGGCTGCATCGGCTAAAGTGTCGAGCAAGACAGACTGCATGTTCAAATCTTCGCCTTGCTCGTCACCGTCAAGAATGAATGCACTCACCGCCATGACGATTGCAGCGATCACGCTCACAATGATCACGGGCAGCGCGTCGATTTGATAAGTCTGGTTAGAAAGCCGCCTTACGGCCTCAATGACGACGATAAGCGTGACGATCAGCAGAAAAATAACATTGATCAGTGCAGCCCATGAAGTTGCTTTTCGAAAGCGAGTGGGATGGCGACTAAGCCACAATGCGAGCAAGCTTATGCCAATTGCTGCTGCATCCGCCAAATAATCGCCGCCCGCTGCAAGCACGCCGAGGGAGTGTGACGACAATCCGACGATGATTAAGCCTGCAATCATTATGAGATTGAGGACAAGAACCAGAATTAAGCGTTTTTCTTGCGACATGAAACACAGTACCAGTTTTCGAATGTTGATTGTGTTTGACTACTGCCCCTCACTCGCCGAGTGAAGGGCAGGTGGGGTTAAGCTGCCACCACACTCTTCGCATTGTTCCGCCACAGCAAAAAGGCCGAGGCCGCCATGATCAACGCGATGCCCACCCACAAGTTGCCTTCAGGCAAATAATGGAAAGCCAGAAAACCCGCAATCACATTGAAGGGCAGGCGCAAATCATCAAACGGCTGCAAGAAGCTTGCATCGGCTTTTGAATAGGCTTGGGTGAGGAAATACTGCGCCACAAATTGAATCGCCCCGCCCACCAGCAACAGCCACAGGATGTTGCCGTGCGGCCACTCAAAGCCAGCAGAGGCCGACAACACGAAGTTGATCGGCGAGAGCAAAAGCAACAACCACATTGTAATCGTTTCAGATGACTCGGTGCCCGTAAGCTTTTTGGTCATCAGCGAAGCTGCTCCCCACAACACCGCCGCTGCGATGGGTGCCAATGACCAAAGGTTGAAGCCCGTGCTCCATGGTTGCAACACAATCATCGCACCCACAAAGCCAATGACGGCGGCAATCCAGCGATCTGCGTTCACATTTTCATCGAGGAAGAATGTGGCCCCGATCAAAATGAAAAATGGCGAAGTCATCACCAGTGCAATCACTTGCCAAATCGGCACGCCATGCGAAAGCCCCATGACGAAGGCCTGAACACCAAGTGCCGAAAGCACCACGCGGATGATGTGCAATATAGGTTGGTCAGTTTTTAACGCACCCAAGCCGTTGCGCCAAATGAAGGGCAGGGCCACGATCAGCCCGATAAAATATTGCCAGAAGGCATCAGATTGCGGCTTGAAGCCCAAGCCGCCGTAGTCGGGTGAGCCAGTAACAGTTTGCGTAATCACATTGATCGCCGCAAACGCAATGCCAGCGCCCACCATATAAGCGGCACCTTTAAGTGGTTTAGAAATTTGGGATATCTGATTCATGTTACTTGTCCTTTCCATTGGCCGCGAAGCGTAAGCTTTGTCGGCAACATGAATCAGGACTAGCTGCGGCGTAAAAACGCCGTCGGTAAGCCGTGATGCAAAAGCATCGCGGCCAACACACTGCTCTTTCATCCGGACTATACCGTCGGCCCTGGAATCTCACCAGATCTGCTGACCTTCCTTCAATAAAGAGGGAAGCGCTCGCGGGCTATACCGCCGGTGGGGACTTACACCCCGCCCTGAGTTTGCCGGATTATTCCGGTAACGCTGAGATAGTATGCGAGGGCCACCCTTGCAAGCCCCGTGAAGCACCGCTAAGGCCCAGCGCCATGACCACGCCAAGGAAACCACCTATCGCCAAATCTGCCGCCCGTTTGGGCGCGGTGCAGGCGCTTTATCAAATGGATTTGGCGACCTCTGACTTGGGCGAGACACTGGCGCAATTTGCCACCCGTGCCACCGGCGATGACTTCGATGCAGGCCAATGCGGCGAAGCAGATTACAAGCACTTGCGCGAAGTGGTTGAAGGCACAGTTCGAGAACAGGCACTCATCGACGTAACCGTTGACAAACAGCTCGACAAAGATTGGCCCATCCACCGGGTGAACGCCATTTTACGTGCTGTGCTGCGGGCAGGGGCATTTGAGCTGATGTTCAAGGAAAACGTGCCGGCCAAAGTGGTCATCAATGAATATGTGAATGTGGCGAGTGCTTTCTTCGACAAAGAAGAACCCGCCATGGCCAATGCGGTGTTGAATGCTTTGGCGCGCGCGCGAAGGCCGCAAGAGTTTCAAGCGTGAAACTCGACACTTCACGCCTCACCATTTTGCGATTGGCTATTGCGCAGTCTCTCTATTCCAGTGTCACCATCATTCTGTTTGCCACGGCAGGCATTGTTGGCCTGACGATAGCGCCAGATCGCAGTTGGGCCACTTTGCCATTGTCGTGTTTCGCCTTGGGTTCCTTGATTTCGACAGTTCCGGCTTCTTATTTAATGCGTAGTTTCGGCCGCAAACCCGTTTTCATGGGCGGCGCGATGGCCAGTGTGCTGGGCTGTTCCCTTGCCGTTTGGTCTATCATGCAATCCAACTTTGTAACTTTTTGCATCGGTGCCTTGTTGGTGGGTGTGTTTCAAGCCACCAGCACGTTTTATAGCTTTGCCGCGTCCGAAAGCGCCAAGCCCGATGATAAATCGCTGGCGATATCTTGGGTTCTAACGGGAGGTGTGATTGCTGCTGTGGCGGGCACAGTGATTGCCAACCGCACCGCAGATGTTTTTCCGATTTATGTTTTTGCAGGTTCTTATGTCGCCGCCGCACTGTTGGCTTTGGGTAATTTTGGTGTAATTGCCACCACGCATTTGCCCAAGCCGCAGCTTGCTGAAATTGCTGGCCCGCAACGTTCATGGCCCGAGCTGCTGCGCCAACCGCGCCTGGTTGTGGCCATGGCATCGGCTATTGTTTCTTATGCGCTGATGAATTTGATGATGACGGCCGGCCCCGTGGCCATGGCCATTTGCGGCTTTGATAAATCTGCCTCTGGCTGGGTGATCCAGTGGCATGTGCTGGGCATGTTTATCCCTAGTTTCTTCACCGGCGTATTGATCAAGCGCTATGGCGTTAATCTGATTGCGGCCCTCGGCATGATTATCTTGTTGGGTTCAGCAATTGCGGGCTTGCTTGGCATCAGCTTTGTGCATTTCTCAGTTGCGCTTATTCTGTTGGGCGTGGGCTGGAATTTTGGCTTCATTGGCGGCACCACCATGTTGACGCAATGTTACACGCCCGCTGAGCGCACCAAGGTGCAAGGTGTCAACAACTTCGGGATCGCGGCCCTCGTGACGCTGGCTTCATTCTCATCTGGCCAACTTCTTGGCCATTTGGGCTGGCCATCTGTGCCCTTGGTTATATTCCCGTTTGCACTTTTGGTGTTGATCATGATCATTCTAGTGGCCCGAAAACAGCAGGCAATCGCCTGAAACAATTATGGGGTTGTGAGGCTTGGCTGGGTTGCTTTCACGAATGCGAAATCCGAAAAATCTGTAATCTTGATGCCGCCACCAATGAAAACAACCGATAAGCATTCCCAAGGTGTCAAACTCAGTTGCGATGTTGCCGTGAAGGTTTCTTGATCAGCGGGAAGCCCTACATACTTGCCCAACTCGTCCTTCTTATAGTCAAATGGCAACTGATAAGTGTGAGATGTTCCAAAGGTCGAATCAAAATGCAAATAGAGAAACGGGCCCGGAAGCTTTTTGTTCGCTTCAAAACCCATCACGGGAAGATATTTGGCTTGATGTGGATTGGTTCTGCGGTCTGAGCCAAATCGGTAGTCTGTGATATTCATGCCAGAGAATTCAAAGTCTAGTTGGCATGGATGCGAGAATCCACGGTGCGTGGCCGAGGCAAACCAAATTTCCAAAGCATCGCCCGTTTCGCTGGCACTCCCAGTTTCCTCATCGTCAGCCTTGACAGCGGTTGGTGGCTTAACTTTTACAGGGCCAATTTGAGCCAGCCTCGACACTGCCACAAACCGCGTTTCGTTGACGAAAAAATGGCCCGTCATTAAAGATTGGAATGCGCCCCAAAAAACCGAATAAAGGATAGCCGCACCAAAGCTGGAGCCGACGAGCAGTTCTAATATGCGGTCAAGCCGCGCACGAAACCCTCCGTTCGCGCTATTATGAGGATCCTGATCGAGCAAACCTATACCTTTCATCCGAACTGACTTGCAAAGAAGAGTAGCAAATCACCACTGCGACTGTGCCCAATCCAAGCATCAATGCAAAACACTTAAAGCGGAGTGAAATGTGATCGGTTCGTCTGACTGTCAGTTTAGAAGTGTTTTGCGTCGTTCATATCAATTTTCTGATTATCGCCCCTCATTGACCTCAACAGTACTCCCTCAAATCGCAGTTGCAATAGTGGCAAAAATTTGGCACTGAGAGCAAATCTTCAGCACCACGCTCGTGAAGCGTGATTCCACAGATTGAGTTTGCCTCATCTGTCGCGGCCATCGTTCCGGTGCTGAGCTAACAACATCATGTGAGGGAACAACATGGCTTCCACTTTGTGGCTCATCGTATTGGCGGGCTGTCTTTCGATACTTTACGGTATAATTACAACGCAGCGCCTGATGGCCGCTGATGCGGGCTCAGCCCGTATGCAAGAAATTTCTGCTGCCGTGCGCGAAGGTGCGCAGGCCTATTTGAAGCGTCAATATACCACCATCGCTTATGTCGGCGTGGCGATTTTTGTTTTGGCGTTTATTTTGCTCGGTAAATACTCGGCCATTGGCTTTGCCATCGGTGCAATTCTCTCGGGCCTTGCAGGCTTCATCGGCATGAACGTGTCGGTGCGCGCCAACGTGCGCGTGGCCCAAGCTGCGACTAAGTCACTTGCTGGCGGCCTTGATCTGGCGTTTAAGGCGGGTGCTGTCACAGGCTTGCTGGTTGCAGGGCTGGGCCTGCTTGGCATCACGCTTTATTTTGGCTTCCTCACAGCCACGCTGCATTTGGAACCAACCTCGCGCGAGGTGATTGACGCTTTGGTTGCCACCTCATTCGGCGCGTCGCTGATTTCGATTTTCGCACGTCTCGGCGGCGGCATCTTCACCAAAGGTGCAGACGTGGGCGGCGACATGGTGGGCAAAGTTGAAGCGGGCATCCCGGAGGATGATCCGCGCAACCCTGCCACGATTGCCGACAACGTAGGTGACAATGTAGGCGATTGCGCTGGCATGGCCGCTGATTTGTTTGAAACCTATGTGGTGACGACAGTTGCCACCATGGTTCTGGCAGCAATCGTGTTGCCTGATGCCATGAAACTCGCAGGCATGGTTTTGCCACTGGCGATTGGTGGCGCATGTGTGATCACCTCGATCATCGGCACGTTCTTTGTAAAACTTGGCGCTTCTAACAATATCATGGGCGCTTTGTATAAGGGCATTATCGCCACTGGTGTTTTGTCGCTCATCGTTATCTACCCCGTTATCTCTGCCATGTTCGGCGGAATGG
>JAYVOQ010000171.1:0-11265 GCA_043757845.1 Hyphomicrobiales bacterium
AAAACCCCTTCAACCAACTGGTTCATCAAGGCAATGGCGATATAAGCCATCAGCAAACTTGAGATGGTTTCATTGACTGCTCGGTAATGGCGTAAAGCACCCACCATGCCCATCCACAGCCCACCTACGATCATTGCGGCAATGGCCATCAATGGGATAACCACCAATGCAGGTACGCCATCAAGCCACCAGCCCAGTGCGGCGGCAGCAACTCCGCCCAGCACAATTGCACCTTCACCACCAATAACCACAAGACCAAGCCGCGCTGGCAGGGCCACACATAGCGCCGTGAGCAATAGTGGCGAAGCGCGTGACAGCGAGTTCTGAACTGAGAACCAACTGCCAAAACCGCCACGCCACATGATGTCGAAAAAATCGAAAGGTGATTTGCCTATTATCTCAATGAACACACTGAACAGCAACATCCCCACCAGCAAGGCAGCCAGAGGTATCACCACAACCTCCGACCGCCGCGCCAGACTTTCAAGGCCTGACGAGGCAATCGGCATCACTGTGACGGCAGAGATTGGCGAACTGTCCAATGTGTCGCTCATGGCGTCGTTTATGATGTTGACCCGATAACGCCGTCGACGAGATAACTCATGCTTTCAAGCTCAATTGCCGTTTCCGGGAAAGCTTGCCCTGCAGCGACAACCACCTTGCCCTTATTATCTTTCAGCGGCCCCTTTATGACGGAGAATCCACCTTTCATCATTTGGGCCAGCGTGGCTTCAAATTGCTTTCGACCTTCGGCATTAACGCCTGGGCCTAAGGGGCTCATTTTCACGAAGCCCTCAGCCAAACCGCCACGCGTGAAATTCGGCAGTGGCTCACCCTTTTGCATCTTGTCGATAAACATTTTGTAGACAGTGCCCCAAGACCATTCAGCACCAGTCAAATATTTATCTGGAGCTAGAGGACTTTGATTGGCGTGATAGCCGCAAACGAACGCACCACGGCCGGCCGCAGTTTGCACAACAACCTTAGGGCTATCAACGTGGCAGGTGATAACATCGGCACCTTGATCGATCAGCGCATTGGTGGCTTCAGCTTCCTTCACAGCAAGCGACCATTCACCCGTGAATATCACTTGAACGGTGATGGTTGGATCGACAGCGCGCGCGCCCAAAAGGAACGAGTTGATGTTAAGCAAAACCTGCGGAATAGGTTTGGCTGCCACAAAACCGAGCTTCTTGCTTTTTGTTGCATGGCCCGCCGCGATCCCGTTGAGATATTGACCCATGCCGATATAGCCAAAATAGGAGCCAGCGTTCATAGGATTCTTATCTTTGTTCCACATGCCGCCGCAATGACGAAATTGCACTTTGGGATATTTGGCAGCCATCGCCAGCATGTGAGGGTCAAAATAGCCAAAAGACGTTGGGAATATCAGCGAAGCACCGTCAAGATTGATCATGCTCTCCATGGTCTTTTGCACGTCGACGGTTTCTGGAACGTTTTCTTCTTCAACCACCTTGATACCAGCAATACCCTTGAGTGCTGCAGCACCCTCGGCATGGGATTGATTGTAACCATAGTCATCTTTGGGGCCCACATAGACAAAGCCAACTGTGGCGGGTGTTGCAGCTTGTGCTAAGCCTGAAAAAGGCAGCAATCCAAGGGCTGCCCCTGCAGCCGAAGTCTGTAAAAGTTTGCGGCGGGAAATCAGTAATTTGGTGTTCATCGTTTGCTCCGTTTGCTGGGTTTATGAAATTATTAACAAAGTGTATGCAATCCGCGTGCCACCTAAAATGTATATATAATTCAATGACTAAATCTATATTTATCCATTGAACTGCCCATAAAAGTCGCAATAACTATAAAGTATTGCCTATGTTTTAGACACATTGACATCAGGGCTAAAATACAGGCAACACGATGTTTCGATGTGGTGCGAATAAAATGCGGTCGGTTTTGGTCGCCATAGGTGAAGTTTGAGAGAAAAAAAAACCTTAATTCGGGATGGAACCACAGTTGAGGTGATGGTGCGCGCAATCGCCGACCGCATCGTGGTTGGTGACTTGAAACCCGGAGGCAAGCTTGATGAAGCGACTTTAGCAGAACGCTTTGCCGTGTCGCGCACACCCATTCGTGAGGCGTTGGCCCAATTGGCTGCAATGGGGCTGGTTGATAGAAGACCCAATCGCGGGGCCATCGTTACTGCCGTCACTCAAGGCCAACTTGCATCAATGTTTGAAAGCATGGCCGAACTCGAGGGTATCTGTGCACGATTTTCAGCGCTGCGCATGACAAGCAATGAGAGGGCGATACTTGAGAGTAGCCATCACGCTTCATCTCGTCTTGTTCATCTGGGCAAGGAAGAAGATTATGAAACTTATAATACAGAATTTCACTCGTGCCTTTATCGAGGCGCACATAACACGCATGTATTGGAATTGGTTACGCTGACGCGTAGTCGCTTGGCGCCCTTCCGTAGAGCCCAATTTCGCTTACCCGGCCGTCTTGCCAAATCTTGGGATGAGCATGATGCCATCGTCACCGCGATTTTGCGCGGCGACGGCAGTGCAGCAGGCGAAGCTGCTTGCGCGCATGTGAACAAAGTGAGTAATGCGAGCGCGGTTTTTGTGTCAGGAAGCTCATAATCACGCGACCTCCATTTCGCACAATCCTGCGACCAAAATCGTCTTAGAGAGGTTCACCTAACTTCAACCCGGTGCGAAACGCGAAAATTCGCCCGTGTATTTCTTTGGCGAGGGTACTGCGTAACCGCCCCGCTTGGAGGTTTTGATGCCAGCTTGATGAAGCATTTGAATCATACCAACAGAAACGGCCACGCCATCAATAATCGGTACACCATGTGTGGTGGAGAGATCACGCGCCAAATCAGCCATGCCAGCGCAACCAAGCACGATGGCTTCGCAACAGTCTTCCCGCAGTGCCACAACAATCTCCGCTGTGATTTTCTTGTATGCATCTGAATGCGGGTCTTCCATCGCTAACACGGGTACTTCAGCGGCGCGCACCTTTAAGCAGCGTGACGCCAGGCCATAACGCACCAAGTTATGTTCAATGGCGGGAACCGAGCGACCCAGAGTAGTGATTACAGAAAACTTTCCTGCCACCAAGCTCGCCGCATGAAAGGCGGCCTCGCCAATCCCGATCACCGGCGCTTTGGCGATGCAGCGCGCGGCGTCCAGGCCCGTATCATCGAAGCAGGCGATGATATGACCTGCAGCACCTTTTGCTTCCGCCTCGACGATACGCGCCAACATACCAGGCTGAGCGAAGGCTTCATCGTAGTAGCCCTCTATGGAAACCGGGCCCATCTCCGATTGGCTGATTATGATTTCGACGTTTTCACCTGCGGCGGCCTTCGCGGCCTTGCCGATCTTATCTGTCATCGAACTGGTGGTGTTAGGATTGACAACATGGATCAACATCTTATGACACCCCTTTGCCAGCGTCGGAGCCCAAGCGATTACGCCTCTTTTGTAAGATGATGATGAGACTTAAGGCCACTCCAATGACTGCAAATGAGATGGCAGAGATCATTGTGCCCAAAGCATAAATATCCGGACTCGTGACTGTTGTCGTTAGGCCCTGCAATTCCAAAGGCAGCGTATTCACTGGGCCGATAGCTTGGCTTGATCGTGCCAACTCATCCCACGATAAAGTAAAGCCAAACAGCCCAATGCCAATAACTGATGGCGTAATGATTGGTAAAATCACATGACGAAAGCATTGCCACGGCGTGGCTCCAAGATCGCGCGCTGCTTCTTCCAACCTACCATCGAAGCGATTAAAAATGGCAAACATGATGAGCAGACCAAAAGGCAGCGTCCAACTTAAATGCGCACCAAGCCCAGAGGTAAAAAGCCCCATGCCAGTATCCCAGTGCGGAAACAGTGTTTTATGCAGAACATCATCTGCCACGCGAAATTCTAAAGCGATGCCAAGTGAGGTAACAATCGATGGCACAATCAAACTGGCGATAGCGACATAGAATAATATCGCAGCACCTCGAAATTTTTTGCGAAAGGCCAGCCCAGCGGAGACAGAAATAACCACCGTCAAAATCATCACCACCAAACCCAGTGAGAGTGAGCGACGAAAGGCAGAGCCAATGCCCACCACGCCATTGCCTGCAAAGAGTTTAGAAAACCAATGAAACGAAAATCCGTTCATCGGAAATGTCAGACCACCATGTGGCCCCTGGAATGAAAGAACGAAAATCGCAATCATCGGCCCATAGAGAAACAACACGTAGGCGGCGAATAATGTAGCCAAAGTATAAAAACTAAGCGGGCGTGTTTCACCCATCTTCAAAGTTCCTTGCGCACATCCACCAACTTATTCAGCATGGTGATGATGAGGAAAGTAACGACCAAAAGAATAACCGCATTGGCCGCAGCCACGGGGAATTGCAGGGCATTAAGTCGCGTTTCAATCATTTTGCCAGCGGACGCCACTTGCTGGCCACCCATTACGCCAATCGTCACAAAATCGCCCATCACAATAGTAACAACAAAGATGGAGCCAATGACTATGCCGGGTTTGCATAATGGAATGACCACATTCCAAAGGGTCTGCCAACCCGTTGCACCAGCATCGTAAGCGGCCTCAATCAGGCGTTTGTCGATACGCATCATCGAATTGAAAATCGGCACAATCATAAAGAACGTGAAGAGATGCACCAGCGCAAGGATGATCGAGAAATCAGAATACAGCAGCCATTCAACCGGCTGATTGACCAGGCCCATATCCACGAGGGCACCGTTGACCAAACCGTTGCGACCTAACAGTGGAATCCACGCAATCATGCGAATAACGTTAGAGGTCCAAAATGGAATGGTGCAGAGCAGGGATAGTGCAATTTGCCAGGTAACAGATTTTACATGAAAGGCTAGAAAATACGCAACCGTGAAACCTATAACCAAGGTAATGGCCCATACACTGACGCAGAATTTCAAAGTTTTTAAATAGGTCGCAAAAATCGTGCAGAGATCCGGCAGCTTGGTATAGCAACTGTTAAAACTCTCGACATAGCCACGAAAAGTGAAGGCCGGAATCATTTCAAAGTCATTGTAATTCCAAAAACTCACAATCACCACAAAGCACAGAGGAATGACAAAAAAAATCAGAAATGCTATACCCATAGGCGCGGCTTGCAGACTGGTAATCCAACTTTTGTCTTTGGTTTTTGTCAACACAATTTCTTGCCTTTAACATTAAGATGGCCCGCTCTGCGCTGCTGCGCAGAGCGGGCCATATTTTATTCAACTAGGCTGCGATAAATTCATTCCACTTGCTAACCATGTAATCATTCTCGTCCATCACCGCGTTCCAACAGGCGACATTGCCCATACGGTCTTCGTAAGAACCGCCGTCGCGTTTTGCGCCGGCTTTTTCGAGAAGTGTACCGTCTGGAGCTTTAATATCACCAACGGCCGCTTTGCCTTCCATCCAATAGCCCCACTCGTCAGCGGTCATGTTGGCTTTAGCAGTAGAAAGAACTGCGGAATAATAGCCTTGGCGGTTAAGATAAGCGCCAGCCCAGCCCGAGAGAAACCAGTTCACAAATTCATAGGTCCATTCTTTCTGCTTTTCGGTGACACCCTTAGACATGCAGAAACCTGAAGCCCATGAACGATAGCCTTCCTTCAGAGGTTGGAACACGCAAGGAATGCCCTTGGAGCGCACGGCAGTGACGGCAGGCGACCACATCGACTGAATGACAGTTTCACCAGACGACATGAGGTTGACGCTTTCATTGAAATCTTTCCAGAACGCGCGGAATTGACCAGCCTTCTTGGCCTCAGTCATCACCTTCATCGTCATGTCGATTTCTTCTTTAGTCATGTTGCCTTTGTCTGGATATTTATATTTGCCTGTGGCTTCCACAACCATCGCAGCATCCATGATGCCGATTGACGGAATGTTCAGGATTGAAGCTTTGCCTTTGAATTCAGGATTCAACAACTCAGCCCAAGACGTAATCGGACGCTTGATCAGATCAGGGCGAATTCCGAGCGTATCGGCATTGTACGTTGTCGGAATCAATGTCACCCATTGTGTTGGTGTGGCCGAGAATTTGGTTGAACCTTCGCCTTCAACAAACATCACCTTCTTTGGCGCTGTCCCTTGATCGCCGATCTTTTTGCCATCGGGCAACTCGCCTTTGGTGAATATTGGCGTGATATTATTGAATTCCTTGATCTTCCTGGCGTCCATCGACAGAATGTTTCCTGACGGGACCAATTTTTTCAGGCTGAAATATTCTGTATCGAGGATGTCGAAGGAGTTCGGCTGCGTGGCAACGCGCTTGGTGACATCGTCAGTAGTGGCGACAATATTTTGAAGGGTGATGCCAAGCTCGGCTTTCACTCTCGCTACGATGTCGTCGCTTTGGTTCACAGCCGTTCCGAGATAGCGCAAAACCTTTTCTTCTGCGGCATGCACCGCTGGAAAGCCGGTGACCAAAGTAGAACCGGCGGCCAGACCCGCAGCACCTTTCAGCAAAGTGCGGCGGCTGACTTTATTTGTATTGGCAGTTTTCAACATGTTGATCGTCTCCTTATTGGCCCGTTCGGGCATTGCGCAAAAACCAACCAACTTCACCCAAGCGCGTGGGCTGAAGCCGGATCCCAAATGGCAGTAACTGTGGCGCCCACTAACAAGGGTGCCTGATCAAAATCGGATTCACTCAAAAGCAAGGCCAACTCTTCGCCCATCGCTCCGCGCAAATTGACGTGAAATACGTTTCCCTGATACTCGATGTCGGACACTTGAGCGGTCACCGCTGGCAACGATGTACGAGACTTCAACGGTTTTATTTTTATACGATCAAAACGCACTGCAAATTTTTGTTTGCCGTGTCCAAGTACATTATGGCCCCCGATGAATTTAGCCACAAATTCACTTCGTGGGGTGTTGAAAATTTCCCGCGCCGTGCCGGCCTGCGCAATTTTGCCACCATTCATCACCACAATTTGGTCGGCCAAGGCCATGGCTTCATCTTGACCATGGGTGACATGAATAAAGGTAATGCCAAGTTCGCGTTGTAATCTCTTCAACTCTGCCCGCATACGAATGCGCAGGAACGGATCTAAAGCGGAAAGTGGTTCATCAAGCAGCAGTACTTTGGGCTCCGTGATGAGGGCCCGCGCCAAAGCCACGCGCTGTTGCTGCCCACCAGAGAGTTGGGCTGGCAGCCGTTGTTCATATTTTGTCATATCTACTAGGGCCAAAAGCTTGCGCGCCTTTTGGTGCCGCTCAATTTTATCGACGCCACGCATTTTCAAAGCGAAACTTACGTTGTCGATCACTGAAATATGCGGAAACAGCGCATAGGATTGAAACATCATCGCTGTGCGGCGTTGCGCAGGCGGCAACTCAGTGACATTCTCATTGCCTAATAAAATGTCACCTCTCGATACATTTTCGTGCCCTGCGATCATGCGTAATGTTGTTGTCTTGCCGCAACCAGATGGTCCTAGCAGGCAGCAATAACTGGCCGACGGGATGAGGAGATTGATGCCATCAACCGCAGCAGCTTCCTGATACAACTTTGAAACATCGACCAATTCAACAGCGGACTTCCCCGTCATCAGATGCAAATTCCCCTTCATTCGGACACCAGTAGAATCTCCGAAAAACAATTAACTGGGGTGTTTCCAGCAAACGGCGTGCCAGTCGCTTCAAATTGTCCAGTGCAGTGATATTTATAAGATCATTCAATACGTTGTTTGCAGCTGGTGAAAAATGAGGCGGGTTCCACCAAACCTGCAATGCACAAAAATATTCCTTAGTTTGACGTGTTTGCTGAATTTGCAGGCATCGAAAGCACATTTTTTGCGTGCCCTCCGTTTCCATTTTGGCATCCGCAAAAAGCAAGCTCGCTTCAGACCTGTCGCTTAATCTTGCTCGTGTTGACCTGATCTGCTTCATGCATCTGCGCAAGGGCTGTATGCAAAGTTAGCGCTGGCACAGACTTTGCTTGAATAGATATCATCGCCATTTGAAAAGCGTGATATTTTATAGGAAAAGGAATTGTCATGGCGACGCCACTTGGAACCGCTGGAGAGATTGTTGATGAGTATTTGAGGATCATCATGATCCCTGACCCGGATAATGCGCGCAAATTTACGTCGCCAAAACTGGAAATCATTTTTACCGGCGGGCGACGTATGAGCGACCCGGCAGATACTGCTGGGTTTAATGCAAAACGTTATCTGTGGGTCAAAAAGCGTATTGAGCGCACGGAAACAGTGGCCGGAGGCACGCCTGCCGAAACCGTGGTTTACAGTCTCGGCACACTCTATGGCGCATGGCCGGACGGCACACTGTTTGAGGGCAATCGCTATGTCGACCGCTATGTTGTAAGCCATGGGTTGATCACGCGGTTGGATGTCTGGAATGATAGCGCTGAACGTCTTCTCACCGCCGGCGGCGCTGGATGAGCGCTAACTATACCGGCCCTTTGCCTCACCATGGTCGATTTGATTATGCACCAATTGGGCGGCGGCGAGATTATCGCTGGCCGAATGGTTCTGGACTGGCAGTATATATTGGTTTCAATCTTGAACATTTTGCCTTCGCTGAAGGGCTCGGTGCAACTCTTGGGCCCGCATCGCCGCAGCCCGATGTTTTGAACTACGCTTGGCGCGAATATGGCAACCGCGTTGGTGCCTGGCGCTGTCTCGAACTTTTCGACCAATTGGGTCTACCAGCGGCAGCGATTATCAACACCGCACTTTACGATCATTGCCCTGAACTGATCGCGGCTTGCGTTCAGCGCGGCGATGAAATTGTCGGGCACGGACATACCAATGCCGAGCGGCAAGGTGACCTTAGGGAAGCCGACGAATTGGCTTTGCTGAACGGCTGTCGCAAAACAATTTTGAATCATAGCCACATAAGCCCGCGCGGTTGGTTGTCGCCTTGGATTTCTGAAAGTCTGGTTACGCCGGATTTACTCACCGAAGCGGGCTACGATTATACTTTGAATTGGTGCCACGATGATCAACCTGTCGCCATGCGAACCCGTAGCGGCAAGGTCCTGTGGTCTATTCCTTATCCACAAGAACTCAACGATATCCCGATGATCATGGGCAGACAGTTGGACGCTAAGGATTTTGCGCAAATGATCATCGATAATTTCGATGAGATGCGAGATCAAGCGCGCCACCAACCGTTAGTGATGGGGATTGCTCTGCATCCCTATATTATCGGCCATCCTTACAGGTTGCGGCATTTACGCCGGGCCTTGCAGCATATTGCGGCATCGCGTGATCAAGGCCAGATTTGGATGACCACGCCCGGCGCAATTTTCGATCATGTCAAAGGCTAAACTCCAATGACCTCTAGGTCGGCGCATTCGCAAAGGGCAATGGTGACGAGCCCTCACGTTTTGGCCTCAGAAGCTGGTGTTGAAATTCTGCAATCGGGCGGCAATGCTATTGAAGCCGCTTTGACTGTCGCAAGTTGTCTCGCGGTGACTTACCCTCATTTTTCTGGCTTTGGCGGAGACTCGTTTCTGATCTTGTCTAATGCGCAAGGCCAGTTGCAATCCATATCTGGCATTGGGCAGGCGGCGCAAAATCCCGGCGAGTATGCCGGAGCAATTCCCACACGCGGTGCGCGGTCAATGTTGACGACTGCTGCCACAGTGGATGCTTTTGGCAAAGCTTTCGAAATTGGCCAAGCGCAGTTTGGCGGAAAAATAAGTTGGGAGGCACTGCTGTCCAGAGCCATTTCATTGGCGCGTGAAGGCTTTCCCATTTCCGAATCGCAAAGATTTTGGCTCGCATTTAGGAAAGGCGAAATGGCAAATTTGTCAGGCGTTTCCCAATTATTCATGTCCAATGGTGTGATCCCTGAAATTGGTACGCGCATCGTTCAACCGCAGCTGGCGGCCACCATCGAAATGCTAGCCAAAAATGGCTACCGCGATTTTTATGAGGGCGCGTTGGCCGAGCGCATCGTCAAAGGATTACGCAAAGCAGGCTCGCCCCTAAATGCTGACGATCTCGCTAAAACCGCAGCGCGCGTTGAGCCGCCATTGATGATTGGCTACAGGGGTGGAACCTTGGTTTCACATCAGCCGCCGACCCAAGGTGTTACAACACTTGAAATAATGGGCATCCTCGACAAATTCGATTTTTCGAAAATCGCTGAAGGTAGCCCCGATTATTATCACGTTCTCGTTGAAGCTGTAAAACAGGCGTTCATAGATCGCAACCTTGTTGCCGATCCGGAGTTTAGCTCTTTCGATGCTGCTGCTTTGCTTTCTGACGAGCATGTGAGCCGCTGCGCAAAACAAATATCGATGACCAAAGCCCTTGCTTGGCCGCATCAATTTCAAACGGGAGACACTGTTTTTATCGGCGCGACAGACGGGTATGGCAATGCGGTTTCTATGCTGTCGACGATTTACTTTGATTGGGGAAGCGGCGTGGCAGTGGGTGACACGGGAATGCTTTGGCATAACCGTGGTGCCACTTTCTCGCTCGATGCTGTTCACCCCAATCGACTGGCGCCGCGTAAACGTCCGTTCCACACGCTCAATCCCGGAATGTATTTCAAAGGTGGGAAGCCCAACATTTTATTTGGAACGCAAGGCGCCGACGGACAGCCACAGACATTGGCAGCGATCTTAACGCGTTTGATTGATTATAAAATGGATCCGTGGACAGCGCTTGCTCGCCCACGCTTTTTGCTGGGAAAGACATTTTCCAGCTCAGAGCATTCACTTAAACTGGAAGCGGATGTCAGTGCAGACGTTGTGGCAGAATTGACGAAACGCGGCCATCAAATTGCAACCATTGCAACGCAAAGCCCCTTGGTAGGGCATCCCGGCGCAATTGTAACTGACCCCATCACAGGCTTTCTGCGTGGCGCACATGATCCGCGAAGCGATGGGTGCGCGCTGGGCTTGTGATTCAATCTGGCGCGAAACGCGGAAAGTCGTCGGTGTGTTGACTATGGCGAGGGCGCTTCATGACCGCGCTTGGAGCTTTTAATTCCGGCTTGATGAAGCATTTGAATCATACCCACAAAAACAGCCACACCTCGTTCTCAAAGATGCCAAAGAAACGTTCCGCAGATCGAGGACGACCCGGACATTGCGGTACCAAGGCGCCGACGGTCATGCGGGTAAATCCTGTAATATCAGCGATCTAGCGAGACAAGGTTGGCGAGTTTTTATACCCTTTCACGCAGGATTTCGTAAGGTGCTCTTCCATCGAAAGCGCCGTGTGGCCTTGAAAAGTAATAAAAAACTCTCCCCCCCCCCCCCCCCCCCCC
>JAYVOQ010000172.1:0-3025 GCA_043757845.1 Hyphomicrobiales bacterium
GCTTTAAATCATGGATCATATCCGCAAAACGGAACTCACACGCTCCGAACCATTGAGGCTTGCAGTTTCAACAATCGCGTGGGTGGTTGGCCCGGTTTCAGGCGTTTGGCTTTATACAAATTATGGCCCGCTTTTTCCTCAGTTGGCCGCCATGGCCGTGGGTGTTCTCGTTCTTTGCGTGTTTTGGTATTTGCGCCTGCAAGAAAATACCACCATGCCCTCAGGCACGCTGGCACCGTTTAATCCATTGGCCAATGTGGCCCGCTTTGTGGAACAGCCGCGCTTGCGCCTTGCATGGGCCATCGCCTTTGGCCGTTCATGCTTTTGGGGCACGTTTTTCACCTATGGACCACTGCTGATGATTGAAGGCGGCATGAGTAAATTTTCAGGAGGCATCGTTATTTCTATCAGCCAATTTTTCCTGCTCTCAACTTTTGGCTTTGGCGCACTGGCCAATCGCATCGGCGTAAGAGGTGTGATCGCGATGTGCTTCAGCGTCATTTCCGTCAGCACTATTTTGGCAGGGTTGTTTGGCGTTCATGCGCCAATCACAGCGGCGGCCCTGTTGCTGCTGGCTTCTCTATTTGCCTCTGGCATAGACGGAGTAGGCGGCATTCCTTATCTGCGCGCCGTTCGGCCAAGCGAAAGACAACGCATGACTGCTGTTTACCGCACCTTTATTGATTTTTCCGAACTGATCCCCGGTTTCATATTTGCAATCGCTCTTTCCTATTTCGATGTATCAATTGTGTTTGTCATTTTAGGCGTGTGTCTCAGCGCGTTGGCTATTTTAGTGTGGCGCTACTTGCCAAAATCAATGTAGAAAACAAACAATGACGCAAAATATAACAACTGGCCACATCGCATTGATGGATCGTGCAAGGGCAAAAATTAAAAGCATTTCCGCCGCTGATGCGCTGGAAATGCAAAAAACGCCGATACGATCATCATCGATATTCGAGATGTGCGCGAGTTGGAGAGAGAAGGGCGCATCCCCGGTTCGTTTCACGCGCCGCGTGGCATGCTTGAATTTTGGGTTGATCGCGAAAGCCCCTACCACAAACCAATTTTTGCAGAAGACAAAACCTTCATCATCCATTGCGCCAGCGGTTGGAGGTCTTTGCTGGCCACCGAGCTTTTGCAAGACATGGGCATGAAACCTGTTTTGAATCTCGAAGGTGGATACACAGCCTGGAAAGAAGCAGGCGGCACAGTTGAAGAATATGGAAAAAAACAATGAGCAAACCAACACTTGTTATCGGCAATAAGAATTACTCATCATGGTCGCTTCGTCCCTATATGGCACTTTCGATGGTCGGCATTGATTTCGATGAAAAACTAATCAAATTTGGCGACCCAGCATTCAGCAAAGCCGCAAAGAAAATATCCAAGGCAGGTCTCGTGCCAATTCTGGTTCATGGCAAAAACACGATCTGGGATTCGCTTGCGATCATGGAATATGCCGCCGAAACATGGCCGGACAGGAACCTTTGGCCAAAGAACAAAGCGGCCCGCGCCATGGCCCGGTCAGTTTCAGCAGAAATGCATTCTGGTTTTCGAAACTTGCGAAATGCATGCCCCATGAATTTGCGCCGCGCTATCAAACCAGTGCCAATGAATGACGACATCAATGCCGATGTCGCGCGGATTGAAAGCCTATGGCGCGAATGCCGCAAAGCTCACGGTCGCGGCGGCCCGTTTTTGTTTGGAAAATTTTCGATTGCAGACGCTATGTTTACACCCGTCGTCACGCGGTTTGAAACTTTCGACATCAAAGTGTCAACCGAAACCCAGCACTACATGAACGCGATTTTAGCAACGCATGCTTTCCATAATTGGAAAGCAGGCGCGCTGAAAGAGAAGGAAGTTTATGCCAAGGATGAGGTGGATTAATTGAACTTTTAATTGAGACGGGAAACTCGTCCACCCGCATGCCTTATCGCATGACCTGCTATTTCCAGCTCCAGCAATATCGTAACCACCTGTCCTGCTGCCAGTCCGCTTTCTCTGATCAAATCATCAGTCTCAATCGGAGACGGCGATAACAAAGTTAAAACGCGTTCACGCTCAATTTCCGAAACAGCACTTGGTTCCAACACTGGCGCAGCTTCAGCTTCGAACAACATGCCTTGAGGCGCATAACTTGGAATATTCAGCGCATTCAAAACATCGTCAATCGACGTCAAAATATTCGCACCGTCCTTGATGAGTTTGTTGGTGCCTTCGCACCGCGGATCAAGCGGCGAACCAGGCACTGCAAAAACTTCGCGGCCTTGTTCGGCAGCAAAACGTGCGGTGATGAGGGATCCCGATCGCATAGCGGCTTCGACAATGATCACAGCTTTGGCCATGCCTGAAATGATGCGGTTGCGTCGTGGAAAATGTTCGGCTTTCGGCGCGGTGCCGGGCAACATTTCGCTTATTAATAATCCACGCTCGCCAATCGCGCGCTGCAGCTTTTCATTTTCGGGTGGATAAAAGTGATCAAGACCACCCGCAAGAACGGCAGCAGTCTGTGCATTCACCGAGGCCTCATGGGCGGCTGTGTCAATGCCACGTGCAAGGCCGGACACAACGAGAAAACCTGCCTCGCATAATCCATGCGCCAATTGACGCGCAAACTTCATGCCCAAGGCCGAAGCATTGCGCGCGCCCACAATGGCAACGCTTTTCATTTCTGCAAATTCCAGCTTACCACTCACACAGATCATCGGTGGCGGTGATGGTACATGCGCCAAATCTGGCGGGTAGCCCACTTCTCCAATAGCCACAAAATGTGCGCCAATGTCTTTTGCGCAGGCCATGTCCTGTGCCGCCGCACCAGCCGAATAGACTTTCAAGGCTTTGCGCCTTCCGCCCCGTTGCGAAAGTTCGGGCAGCGCATCGATGGCAGCCGTTGCGGTTTTGTAAGCACCTATCAATTGGTGAAATGTAACTGGCCCCACATTTTCAGCTTTCAGATCAAGCGCAGCCAATTCAAACGCTCTTGATCTGAAAGCTGACGCGAGGAGGTCACTTCTTTGAA
>JAYVOQ010000173.1:0-11201 GCA_043757845.1 Hyphomicrobiales bacterium
CAGTCGTTGTGGCGCTGCCGTGTAAAACTTGGCCCATAGTGCATCCCTCCATTCAACGGAAAATATTACACCATCAAATGTCGGGACCAAACACCTAGCCACTTCGCACAACTCAGGCCCTAAGGGCTGCGCTCACAGGTTATTTTGACAAAAGCCCGACAGACTGGCCCGATGCAAACCATCTCATTGCCAACATAGCGCGTGACACCCGGAGGCATGGGCGAAGACGGCAGGAAATTCACCGCATCGTCATAGCCTTTAGCGTCACAATAACTATCAGCCGCTTCTTGGCCACAGCCAGAACCCGGCTCTTGGCAGAAGTTCAGTCTCTTGCCATGATACTTGGGCTTCAAGAAAGTTTTGTAGATCGTTCCAGGGTCAGCGCCACCGCCACCAGGAGGTGGGCCAGGCGGAGGCAAAGGTGGCGGTGGCAAATCTGGGCGTGTACAAGTGATCTGTGAAAAACCATCGCAATTTGGCGCATTGCAAACTTGCCCCGTGCCTTGCACGATAGTTGCAATAGGTGGAACCGACGCGCCAATGTCCACAGCTTCATCAAAATCAGTGGCGTTCAGATAGCTGTTGTTCTGGCAAAATTTATCAGCTGCGGGCTGGCCACATTGGGCGCCCCAAATGAGGCACCAATCCACGCGGTAAGGCCCCGCCTTGGGCTTGGGAAAAGTTCGCGTATCAGCATTGGCACCAGAAAATCCGGCCATCATTCCCATTGCTAACATGCCAAAAAGGAAAAGTGCTACACGTTGTTTCATTTGAAACTCCCTTAATTAGACCCTTCTTGAATCAGCTTTACCAGCGTTTCAAATTTTGCACCAGCCACCCGTCGCATTTTGCAGGGCCAGCACCGCATTATGCTGGCAAGCCATCGGATGATGACTTAACCTTACCACCAAGGAGAAACGCCCAACATGCAGCCCAAAGTTATCATCACCTGTGCCGTCACAGGCGCTGGAGACACTGTCGGCAAACATCCGGCCATTCCCGTCACGCCAGAGCAAATAGCCGACGCTGCGCTGGAAGCCGCATCAGCCGGAGCAACTGTTGTTCATTGCCATGTGCGCGATCTTAAAACTGGAAAGGGCTCTCGGCGCGTTGATCTTTACCGCGAGGTGATGGAACGTATCCGCGCCAAGAACACCGATGTCATCATCAACCTCACCGCGGGCATGGGCGGCGACCTTTATATTGGCGATGGCGAAAAGCCGATGGAATTTGGCGTTGGTACAGATTTGGTGGGGCCACTGGAACGTTTGCTCCACGTTAAAGAACTGCGCCCCGAAATTTGTACGCTGGATTGCGGCTCACTGAATTTCGGCGATGGCCAATCCATCGTGGTGCAAACACCAACGCAACTGCGTGAACAGGCCAAGCTCATCAAGTCTTACGGCACCAAGCCAGAGATGGAAATTTTTGACTCAGGTAATTTATGGTTCGCCAACCAGATGGTAAAAGAAGGCTTGATCGAAGGCCCGCCGCTTTATCAGCTTTGCCTCGGCATTCCGTGGGGCGCGCCCTTCAACACTGAAACCATGGCCTATCAAAAATCACAACTGCCGGAAGGCGCAGTCTGGGCCAGCTTTGCCATTGGCCGCCAAGAATTTCATGCCGTGGCGCAATCTGTGTTGCTGGGCGGCCATGTGCGCGTGGGTCTGGAGGATAATCTTTATCTCGACAAAGGCGTTTATGCGTCTAACGGCACACTCACCGAAAAAGCCGTGAAGCTCATTGAAATGCTGGGCACCAAAGTGGCAACGCCAGATGAGGGTCGCACAATTTTAGGGCTTAAAAAATGAGCATCAAAACCATCGGCATAGCAGGCACAGGATTGATCGGCGCTGGCTGGGCGGCACGCGCATTACATCGTGGGTTTGACGTCATCGCCTATGACGTTTCTCCCGCTGCCGAAGCGAAACTAAAAACCCAAATCAAAACCGCTTGGCCCTCACTCAACGCATTGCGTGGCAAGCCAAAGAAAAAAGGCAAACTCACCTTCACCACTGACCTTGCCCAAATGGCCTCAAAAGCCGAATTCATCCATGAGGCCGCACCTGAGCGTGAAGAACTGAAGATTAATCTGTTCCGTGATCTGGATGTGATTGCCAAGCCCGAAGTCATCTTGTCATCATCATCTTCAGGCTTCCTACCCACGCACCTGCAATCACAGTGCGCCCTGCATCCAGAGCGCGTGGTGATCGGTCACCCGTTCAATCCGGTTTATTTATTGCCACTTGTTGAACTCGTGCCCGGAGAAAAAACCTCCACCGCCGCGATGGATCGTGCGGCTTCTTATTTCGAACAAGTGGGTATGCAAGTGCTCCGTTTGAAAAAAGAAATAGACGGTTATATCTGCGACCGCCTGCAAGAAGCCCTCTGGCGCGAAGCCCTGCACATCCTCGACAAAGACATCGGCTCAACGGGAGACATCGATGACTCGATTGTTTATTCCGCCGGAATGCGCTGGGCTTTCATGGGCTCATTCATGACTTACCATGTCGGTGGCGGCCACGGCGGCATGCGTGATTTCATCAAACAATTTGACCCTGCATTGGAACTGCCGTGGACAGATCTCAAATTTCCAAAATGGAATGACGCATTGGAAAAGCGCTTGATCGAAGGCACAGACAAGCAAGCCGCAGGCCGCAGCGTGGCCAAGATCGAAGCCAAGCGCAACGCCATTTTGGTGGATATGATGAAGCTGTTCAAGAAACACAAAATCGGTGCGGGGCTGGTGCTGGCACGCGAAACAAAAAAGACGAAGAAACCCAAGAAGAAGAAATAATGGATTTCAATCTTTCAGACGAACAACGCCTCATCATCAAAACCACGCGTGATTTTGTGGAGGCTGAACTTTTTCCACATGAGGCCGAGGTGGAAGCCACGGGCAAATTGCGCCCTGAACTGCGCGACGCAATAAAAGCCAAAGCCATGGCCGCAGGCCTCTATGCTGCCAACATGCCAGCCGACGTGGGCGGCGTGGGCCTCGATACACTCACTTGGGTTTTATATGAACGCGAATTGGGCCGCGCCTCTTATGCGCTGCATTGGAACTGCGTGTTTCGCCCCTCCAACATTCTGCTCGCTTGCAATGAAGAACAGCGCAAAAAATATCTCTTCCCCGCCATCGAAGGCAAAGCCTCAGATTGCTTGGCCCTCACGGAACCCGGCATCGGCTCAGACCTCAGAGGTATGAAAACTTTCGCCAAAGCCGATGGCGACCACTTCGTCATCAACGGCACAAAACATTTCATCTCTCACGCCGATGAGGCCACCTTCGTCATCCTCTTCGCTGCAACGGGCGAAGAAGACACCCCACGCGGCAAGAAAAAGCTGATCACTGCCTTCTTGATTGACAAAGGAACGCCGGGCTTCACCGTCCGCGAGGGTTACAAAAACGTTTCGCATCGTGGTTATCAAAACTGCATTCTGGAATTTACCGATTGCCGCGTTCACAAATTGCAAGTGCTGGGCGAAGTGCATAAAGGTTTTGACGTTGCGGGCCAATGGCTGGGCGCCACCCGCCTGCAAGTGGCCGCCACCTGTCTGGGCCGCGCCGAGCGCGCCTTGGATTTGGCCAAACAATATGCCGTTGACCGGGTGCAATTCGGGCAGCAAATCGGCAAGTTCCAAGGCGTGTCTTTTAAACTCGCCGATATGGCGATGGAATTAAAAGCGGCCGAACTGCTCACTTATGAAGCCGCATGGAAATATGATCAAGGCACCGTTACTGAAATGGACATGGCCATGGCCAAACTGAAGGCCAGCGAAGTTCTGGCCATGGTGGCCGACGAAGCCATCCAAATCCACGGCGGCATGGGACTGATGAGTGACTTGCCGTTAGAGCGTATCTGGCGCGATGCACGGGTGGAGCGCATCTGGGAGGGCACGTCAGAAATCCAGCGCCACATCATCAGTCGCGCATTGCTAAGGCCATTAGGCGGGTAAATCATTGTCACATACACCAAACCAACACACCGTCATGCCAGCGAAGGCTGGCATCCCGCTTTGGAACCATGAGAGCTTTGCCCGAAGCTGGACCCCAGCCTACGCTGGGGTGACGGAGCTTTAAGTGAAACTACTGCAATCTCCATTAACCCGCTTCCTCAACCCAACTTCCATCGCCTTCATTGGCGGCAATGAATGCGCCATTGCCATCACCCGTACGCGCGAGTTTGGCTATACGGGAAAAATCTGGGCCGTTCACCCAAAGCGTAATGAACTCGGTGGTATCAAAACCGTAAAATACGTCGCTGACATCGAAGGCCCTGTGGATGCGGCCTTCATCGCCGTCAAACGCGAAGCCACCATCGAAATCGTCCGTGAACTGAACAAAATAAGATGTGGCGGAGTGGTGATCTATGCCGCCGGTTTTGCCGAGGCTGGTTCAATCGACCTCCAAGACGAATTGCTGAAAGCCGCTGATGAAATGCCTTTGATGGGGCCAAACTGTTATGGCTTTGTCAACGGCCTTTCACGCGTCGCCCTCTGGCCCGATGAACACGGCATCAAACTGCGCGACAGCGGCGTGGCCATCATCACTCAATCCGGCAACATTGCCTGTAACCTTACTTTTACGCGCCGTGAATTACCGCTAGCTGCCATCTTCACCATCGGCAACCAAGCCGATGTGGATATCGCCCGCATGGTAGAAACGTTATGTGATGACCCACGCATCACCGCCATCGGCCTGCATATCGAAGGCCTGAAAGATGTCACCGCCTTCGCCCGCGCCGCTGAGAAAGCCCGCAGCAAACGCAAGCCCATCGTGGCACTCAAAACTGGCAAATCCGAACAAGGCGCAAAGGTGACGATGAGCCACACGTCATCGCTCTCCGGCGCTGATCAACTCTATGACGCACTGTTCGCCCGCTATGGCATCGCGCGCGTGAACACAGTCACGGCCTTGGCCGAAACATTAAAGTTCCTACATCACGGCGGGCCGCTAATTGGCAGCGCTCTCGTCTCACATTCCTGCTCTGGCGGCGAAGCGGCGCTCATCGCTGATATGGCCCTCGGCCGAAGCGTTTCATTTCCACCATTCAACACCACAACCAAATCCAAAGTCGCCGCCTCGCTCAGTGAGTTCGTGTCGATTGATAACCCGCTCGATTATCACACCTTCATTTGGAATGACGAAGCCAAGCTCGCAACCACTTTCACAGCAACACTGTCCGGCGAGTTTGATTGCGGTGTGTTGATTTTAGATACACCCACTCTGCCCCATATGAATGCTGATGCCTGGTACAAAACCGCCCATGCTTTCGCGAGCGCCGCCATGACCAACAAGGCCCGCGCCCTTGTGGTCACAAGCTTGCCCGAAAACATGCCGGAGAAGTTGGCCGCTCTACTGTCCGCCGAAAACATCGCCCCGATGATGGGCCTAGATGACATGCTCACCGCGGTTGAAGCTGCTGCAATGATCGGCACAAACTGGGCGAATGTCGAAACTCTTCCAACGCGCTCAGCGGCCACAGTGAACACTGCCGAACCAATACTACTCACGGAGTTCGCGGGCAAACAAATGCTCGCAAAATTCGGCCTCACTGTGCCGGAAGGTGTGGTGTGCAAAATCGCCGCCGCAGGCCAAGCCGCCGCGAAGCTCGGCTTCCCGGTCGTCGTGAAAACCTCTTCAGACAAAATCGCCCACAAAACCGAAGCGGGCGGAGTGGCACTGAATTTGAAATCAGAGGCCGAAGCGCAAAAAGTCGCAAACGACATGGCCAAACTCGGCCCCGAAGTTCTAGTTGAAAAGATGGTGCAAGGTGCCGTCGCTGAACTCATCATCGGTGTGAAGCGTGATCCACAATTCGGCCTCGCATTAGTCGTCGGTGCAGGTGGCATTCTCACCGAACTGTTGAAAGACTCCGCCACCCTGCTCCTGCCCACCAACCGCAATGAAATCATCCGTGCCCTGAAGTCTTTGCGCATCTGGAAACTCATCGAAGGCTATCGCGGCAAACATGGCGATGCCGAAGCCATCATTAAGTCCGTCGAAGCCGTGGCCGCCTTCGCGGCTGCTCATAAAACAACTTTAGAAGAACTCGACATCAACCCACTCTTCGTGCTGCCGCAAGGTGCTGTGGCCGCCGATGCCCTTGTGAGGTTGCGCAAACGGGATTAGACTAATACCATGAAACGCACTTTTTACGTCAAGGCCCTGTGGGATGCTGAAGTTAATGTCTGGTATTCCGATTCAGACATTTTTGGGCTTCATATTGAAACAAAGACGATCACTGAGTTTGAGGATGTGATGAATGAGTTTGCCGCAGAGTTAATCGTCTCAAACCATTTGACGCCTGAAGAGATCGCCAATACCTCGATCAAGGATCTACTCCCAACAATTGTGTGGCACAGGCCCACTGACGTGCCCGTGGCCGCTTGATGCCCGAAGGCTATTACCGCGATGTAGTCAAGGAACTGCGCGCCAACGGATATGAATTGGCAAAGGGCGGCAAGGGATCGCACGAGAAGTGGGTGAAAGCCGGAAGGCCAACACCGGTATTAGTTCCGTTCAACTTGAAAAGCCGTCACACCGCTAACGCCGTACTGAAAGATGCCGGCAGCACAAAGAAGTTCTGAACCCATGACATCCCCCATCCGCATTGAAAAAAACGGCCCCATCCTTGAAGTCACGATAGACCGTCCCAAGGCCAACGCCATTGACGCCGCAACATCGCGTATCATGGGCGAAACTTTCGCATCCTTCCGAGATGACCCAACATTGCGCGTGGCAATCCTCACGGGCGCTGGCGAAAAATTCTTCTGCCCTGGATGGGATTTGAAAGCCGCAGCAGCGGGTGAAGCACCAGATTCAGATTATGGTGTAGGCGGCTTTGGCGGCTTGCAAGAATTGCCCGGCCTCAACAAACCAGTCATCTGCGCGGTCAACGGTTTGGCCTTTGGTGGCGGTTTTGAAATCATGATTTCATGTGATCTTATCATCGCTGCCGAACACGCAACTTTCGCTTTGCCTGAAATCAATTCTGGCACTGTGGCCGATGCGGCAACGATAAAACTGCCACGCCGCATTCCTTATCATGTGGCCATGGAAATGCTTTTCACCGGCCGCCGCATTGATGCCACTGAAGCCAAGCATTGGGGCCTGATCAATGAAATTGTGCCCGCCAACACGTTAATGTCTCGCGCCCGCGAACTTGCCGCGCAATTGGCCGCTGGCCCGCCGCTGGTCTTTGCCGCCATCAAGGAAGTAGCCCGCGAAACCGCGCACCTGCCTGTGCAACAGGCCTTTGGCTTGGTCACTAAACGTAAACTGAAAACTGTGGATGTGTTGTATGCAAGCGAAGATCAGAAAGAAGGCGCCAAAGCTTTTGCTGAAAAACGCGCCCCTATCTGGAAAGGCAAATAATCCGCCCGCAAGCAATTCAGGTGTATAAAACCGTCACTACAACTAGGACTTTAAATCTATTGTAAGCCACCCAACAGCCTCACACAGCAAAAAGAGGCCTCACCTGCTAGGGGAATAGCGGGCGAGGCCTAGAAGTGGGCTGAGGAGCCTCAGAATTGGTTTAAACGCCTATTTTAGGCATATAGTCTGAAAACCTATCAAACCATCCAGATGCGCGATGACAAATGAACTGACACATAGGTGTTATCAAGCATTTTTGTGGCCACAGGGTCCATCGTGAAAGCGCTGCGCATAAAGCTGCGCAGAGACTTGGAAATGCTTTTGGCAGGAACTGTAACAATCTTGGACACGGCATTAACTTTCTTTAAATTTATTTGATGATTATTATATACACCATTGAATCTTGTTAGAAAAACGACTAATTTTCATTTCATCTGTTAGTTTTATTTGAGGATGACATCCCCTGCTCGAATTCTTCCCCGGTTTGCGTTCGATGCGAGCCCTTGCTGCGGCCACCCGCCATCTGAGTTTTTCCAAGGCGGCGGAAGAGCTTGGCGTAACGCCAGCCGCCATCAGCCATCAGATAAAAGAGATTGAAGACCAACTGGGTGTAAGCCTTTTCACGCGCAACAGCCGCCACATGGCCTTAACCCGCGAGGGCGAAATTCTATCCACCGCATGTGCTGAAGGATTGGAAACACTGGGCCGCGCCATTAAGCGCATCAGGCGCTTGGAAAACCGCAACCAGTTGAAAGTTTCGGCGTCTCCGTCCATTGCCGCCAAATGGTTAGTGCCGCGCCTTGATCTATTTCTGGCGCTGGCGCCGGGTGCGGACGTTCGCATTGATGTTTCAGGAATCCCCGTGGATTTTGAACGTGAAGACGTGGACATCGCCATACGTTTCGGTGATGGTCGCTATCCAGGCTTAGATTCAAGCTTGCTCTTTCAAGACACGGTGTTCCCGGTGTGCAGCCCGTCACTCATCACCAAATCCACACCCCTCCACCATCCCCGAGATTTGCTGAAACATAAATTGATTCACCTCGATTATGACATGCAAGGCGCCCCTTGGCCCAATTGGAAAATGTGGATGGCCGCTGCCGGCATCAAAGATTTTGATGATCGTTCCGGTTTGCATTTCCGCCAAACTTCACTGACGGTTCAAGCCGCGATTGACGGCATGGGCGTGGCCTTGGGCGATTCAAATCTGGTGGCCGATGATCTGGCCGAAGGCCGCTTGGTCAAACCATTTGAACTTGCACTCAGTGCACCTCCGCAATTTGCCTATCACATCCTCACGCCGCGCAATGTGCCATTGAACCCTTTGGTCCCCTTGTTTCGCGATTGGTGCCTTAAGGAAGCGCACGAAACAGGCGATCATGGGCCTAAAAAAGACACGCTCAACAGCCAAGCGCCTGCCCTATGATCATCACACGGCGCAATTTTATAAAGTCTCTGGGCGGCCTCTCGGCCATCGGCCTTGGCACTGCAACTTATGGCATTTTGATTGAGGCAGGCTATCTTCTTAACACCACGGCCTATGCCTTCACCCCACCACGCTGGACACCAGGATTAAAACTGCGCGCCGTGGTGATTGCTGATCCGCATGTGGTTGATCCATTCTTTCCGCTCTCACGCTGGCAGAATGTTATAAACACCGCGCAAGCTTTAGAACCTGACGTGGTTTTTATGTTAGGTGATTATATTTCCGGCATGAAGTTGCGCACAGGCACTGTGCCACCAAAAGAAATTGCGCGGGTGGCTGCAGCACTGCATGCGCCGCTGGGCGTTTATTCGATCAATGGCAATCATGATTGGTGGGCCGACAAGCAAGCCCAGCGTCTGCAAAAAGGCCCGCCGCAGATTCAACGCGCCTTTGAAGATGCAGGCATTGCAGTGTTAGTGAACAAGGCTGTGAGACTGGTGAAAGATGGCAAACCATTTTGGGTTTCGGGCACCGACAGCATGATTTCTTATATCATTGAACCGGATGATTTTGTGGGTACCGATGATTTGCCCGGAACCCTTGCCCAAGTGACTGACGATGCTCCCGTCATCCATTTAGCCCATGAGCCAGATATGTTTGCCAACATGCCAGCGCGTGTTTCACTGACCTTGTCAGGCCACACCCACGGCGGGCAAGTGCGCATCTTTGGTCGCGCACCATTTACACCCTCGCACTACGGGCGCAGCCATAGCTATGGCCATATCATTGAAAACGGCCGACATCTGATTGTTTCCGGCGGCCTTGGAACGTCAACCATCCCAATTCGCCTGGGTGTTCCGCCAGAGATCAATCTTTTGGAATTGGGTTGAACGGCTGCAACCCTCGCAGCCAACTGGCCACCACCAGCCATCAAACCCGCCGAGCGCCCGCAGAATGAGTAAAATGCACTGGCACCGTAATTCTGGTTCCTGTCGACAAGGGGCCAGCCCAATCTCTTCATGCGACTATCAGTCTGGCTAAAATTCCACTATGCTCCAGCTATGTCAAAACTAATGTATTCCAGCGAACGCTACGGCTGTGGTGCGACCATTAAGTTAGAGAGCGGCGAAATTGTCATCATCTCTGTCGCTCGCTCTAGCGTGTTTGTTCGACTAAACAAAGGCCTGCTAGGCTCTCTTTTTGGGCCCATTTTGTTTAAAGAAAAAGACCTTAACAAGGTGGCTGGTACGGCCATAATGCTGGCACTCCAATACCCGAATAGAGCACCCTCGCTGCCGGAGTTCAAAAATCCGGTTTTGGCAAATTATACAAATGCGATTTGGAATTGTGCGACAGCGGCGGAAGTCACGACCGTTTTCAGCCAAGCTGCTTACAAGGCCAGCGTAGAGGACGTGATCGAAGCCGCAGCGATGTTGGCCGCTTTCCAAGGGGCTAAAAATTTGAAGCCAAATTCGTCTGAAGTTCGGACTTGCAGAGTATTTTATTCTGACGGAAAGAATCAAATTACACGTTTGACACCTAGTGAAATTGCTACTTGGCCGGTGGAATCCAATACACTCTTCGAGAGTGAGGTGCGGCCATATCGCATAACCCACATTACCGACGAAGGCGGCGCAACTGTCTGGCAGAATTCTTGAATTTTGGAATATTTATGAGCTAGCGCGTTCTAATTCTCCAAGCATTTTCTGGCCAATTTCTTCGACCGTCGCAAAGTCTTGTAAAAGCTGAAAGTGAAACACGACAGGGGGCTTTTTGTCCTGAAACGTATGCTTCATTACGGGTCTAAAAGCTACTAGTTCGAGTTGCTCGGTCCTGATGCGCTCGTATTCGACTGCATCCTGAGTATCTAGCTTGCGAGCATCAAGAGCCATATACGCGGCATCGTTCGCATCGGGCACACAGTAGGGCGGAACGTAGAGGGGTATCCGATGCGCCAAAGCGTCCCTGAAATCAACAATGTGTTCAAACCAAGGGTCGAGGTGTCCCAAGTAATTTTGCATCTCAGGCGAAAAGGACTCTCGAACAACATCACATTTTGGGCCGAGCCCCGTTTTCAGAGCACGGACTTCCAAGGGCAGCTCGCTCGCCCAAATCCAAGCGAGATTATCCAGTGCTCCAAAAACGTTCATGACAAACGCTTGAATCGAGATGGTGGCGTCAATTAAATCGTTGTGTTCCGGTAACGCGTCCTTTTCTGGGGGGAGCAAATTAAATACGCGTTCAATGCAGCGCTTGAGCGTGCTTACCCTGCGTAAATATCCATGGGTGGCGTACTCTTTTCCACGCTCGGTTTTATACTGAAATATTGCGTACAACTCGGCGAGCCCATTGTTGCGCTCCTGAAGGCTCGCATAATTTTCCGCGAGAGTCTGC
>JAYVOQ010000174.1:0-2985 GCA_043757845.1 Hyphomicrobiales bacterium
AAGCAATCGGCAACATTTGCAGTTTGTTCACGGACGAAGAATGCTCCAACTACTTCACCGCAGCTGGATATGGATTCAATTGACCATCCGATGCTCTAGCGTGTGGGTGCCTCGCAAGAAGCCGATCATTGACAAACTTGAAAATTACGAACACGCTTTTAATACAATGACGTTGGAGAAAAACATGGCTAGTCCTGAAACAGGCGGAGCGGTTGTGACTGGCGCTGGCAGCGGGATTGGGCGTGAGATTGCCAACACCTTGGCACAGAATGGCTTTGGTGTGGTCATTGCCGATTTGCATGAGGAACATGGCCAAGCGGTTGTGGCGGAAATCACGGCGCAAGGTGGCCAAGCTGTTTTCTGCAAGACGGATGTGACAGATCGCAAAACTGTGAAAGCCGCTGTTGAACTGTGCTGCAATTCATTTGGCTCAGTGAAAGTGATGATTAACAACGCAGGGTTCAACAAGCCTGAGCCTTTTCTAGAAGCCAGCGAAGAGGTTTGGCACAAGATCATGGATGTGAACGCTTTAGGTGTGCTGATCGGCACGCAGGAAGCGGCCAAGGCAATGATTGCCGATGGCACGCACGGTAAAATTATCAACACCGCATCTATAGCAGGTCGCACGGGTTATCCGGATTTTGCTCCTTATTGCGCGAGCAAGTTTGCCGTTGTGAGCCTAACCCATGCGGGCGCTCGCGCACTGGCCCAACATCACATCACCGTCAACGCCTTCGCGCCCGGAGTGGTTGACACGCCGCTGTGGAACCAACTCGACAAAGATTTGATGGCGATGGGTGCGAGCTCAGCGCCAGGTGAAGCGATGACAAATTTTGCCAGCGGCATTCTGCTGGGCCGCGCCGCACAGCCCAAAGATGTTGTTGGCACAGTTTTGTTTCTGGCCTCACCTGCCTCAGATTATATGACGGGGCAAGTTTTGCTCATTGATGGCGGCATGATCTTGCAATGAGCAAGTTGGTTTAAGACTTAACAATAGCCTTGTAGGCAGCGATGAGGTCTTTCGCATTCTCGACATTATATTCACGCTCGCCTCTTTCGATTTCAAAAGCGATTTCGCGAACGCGCTCATTCATCGGCGATGATTTTCCGTGGGCTTTAAGTACATCAACAACCCAACCATTCACCTCTTGCACTTCCGCGCGCCTGCCTTTGCGCCAGTCTTGCAGAGATGTAACCAAGGTATCTGGCTTAGAAAAAATCGTCAGCACTTCTTCAAAAATTTTGTCGACATAGCGCTCGGGATGATTGGTCGTCACGGGCGGCATGCCGATGATGGGGATGATCTTTGCGCCATCTTCAAGGGCGGCCTGCATCGCTTCATAACCCGCTTGGCGCATCACTTCTAACATACCGGGAAAACGTGCTGCATCATTGAGCGGCAGATTAACAATGGCAGATGGGATGAGTTCGGCCGCATTGACCACAAGCTTCATCCACTTGGCCGAGCGGATATCTTCCATCACTTCCACGCGACCGGAATGGCGCAAAATCTTGGCCACATCTTCCACGCGGTGCTGCATCTTGGGATCGAGTGCACCGAGGGCGAACCAGGATTCATCAGTGTCATTCTGGCGATTAGTCTCGCCCGGAATCCACATATTTGAGGCAATTTCAATGACAGCACCAATGGTGCGTTCGCGGCCAACAATGATGGCAATGTCTTCGTGGGTCATGCCGTTCTGCAAACCAACGATGAAACCATCTTTGGCGAGAACTGGCTTGATCAACTCGGTGGCCCATTTTGTGTCATAGGCTTTGACCACCAAGAAAACGATGTCGAACGGCTGCTTAATTTCCGCCACTTGGCAGAGATGCAGCGCATTCACCTTGGCGTTGAATGTGCGTTTCGGCAGATTGACGGTGATGCCTTTTTCGCGAATGGCTTCGACATGGGCGGGCCATTGATCAATGAAGGTGACATCAACACCCGACACGGCAAAATCAGCGGCGATGGATGCGCCTTGTGCGCCAGTTCCTAAGAAGGCAACGCGCGGGCCTGTTTTCTTATTCCAGCTCATTTTGAGTTCGCCCTTTCGGCTTCTTGCACCAACACAAAGAAATCTTTTTCACCGAGACCCTCGGCGGCAGCGGCATCATAAATTTCTTTGATCTTCGTATTTACAGGCAGCACAACATTCATATCCGCTGCGGAAGACAATAGAAGTTCAACGTCTTTCTTCAACATGTTCAAGGTTGCGGCAGGCTTATAGTCTCCGCTGACGATCATATCTTTCTTATAGCCGATAAGCGGCGACGCGACCGCACTTTGTGTGATCACTTCTAGCATCGCCTCGTTGGTCAAGCCACCTTTGAGACCGTAAGCCAGCGCTTCGCCCAATAGAGCGGATGTGGCGGCCACCATGCTATTGATTGCGAGCTTGAGGAAACGCGCTTCTTCTTTTTCTCCGAGATAAAGAGCCTTTTTCGTGAAGGCGCTGAAGACTGCGGACATTGAATCGAAGGCTGATCGAGGGCCGGAGACGAGTGCGATGAGGGTTCCTGCTTCAGCCATGCCGGTGGAACCTGAAACGGGTGATCGCAAATAACTCACTGACTTTGGCAAGTATGCGACGATCTTGGCTGATATCGATGGCGAAACGGTGCTCATGTCGATGAGCGTCGCGTGGCGAGGCACTGCCTCTGCAAATTCATTGTTCAAGATCACATCGGCAAGTGCCTGATCATCCGGCACACAAGTAAAAACCACCTCGGCCTCTTGCACGAGTTGAGGCACTGCATTGGAAACTTTGAAGCCCAAATCGCGCAAAGCTTTTTCCTGTTCGGGCTTGCGAGTCAAAATGCTCACATCATGGCCTGCTGCCTTTAGCCTTTTGCAAACGGGCAAACCCATTTTGCCAGCGCCGATCAATGCGATCTTCATGCGACTACATTTCCCTGTTCCGCCGCCAGCTGCGCCAAGCGGCCGCGTTCGCGCGCTTTAAATGTGCGCTCGCTCATGCGGTC
>JAYVOQ010000175.1:0-2984 GCA_043757845.1 Hyphomicrobiales bacterium
CCATTCATGCCAGCCTCCTCTGCCAGCATGAATCTTGAATCACTTTTCAACTGATTTGGGAATCCACAATCGATTCTATCGGCTCGGTAAACGCTCTAAATCAGCGACAAAAGGAATTGCAGGCTATCGGCTTCCACAAAAGGCTTATCCCAGCGGATGCGCGAAATACGAGGAAATCTCATCGCTATTCCTGATTTGTGTCGCGTCGATCTTTGTACTGCATCAAAGGCCACTTCAAAAACCAGTCGCGGCGTGAGCTGTCTTACTGGTCCGAAACTTTGCATGGTGTTATGCCTCACAAAGTGATCAAGCTTTTTCAATTCCTCATCGGTGAAGCCGGAATACGCTTTTCCGACCGGCACCAATTCTCTTGGGGTTTTGGTTTCATCCCACGCGGCAAACGTATAATCTGAAAAATATGAACTTCGTTTTCCCGATCCGCGCTGTGCATAGATCAGCACACAATCTGCGGTGAGGGGTGATCGTTTCCATTTCCACCATAAGCCTTTGGGCCTGCCGGCGAGATAGAGGCTGTCTCGCCTTTTTAACATCATTCCCTCAATGCCTTCTTGGCGTGTTGCAAGCCACAGTGCTTTCAAACCCTCAAGCGATGTAGGACAGATAATATCCGAAAGATCAGCCCATTGGGGTTTAGTTTCTTGATACCATTCTTCCAGCTTGGCGCGACGCTCAACAAGGGGAAGTGAACGGAGGTCTTGGCCATTTAAATCCAATATATCATAGAGCCGGACAAAAGCGGGATACTGATCCTGCAATTTCTTGGTTACAGATTTTCGGTTAAGTCGCTGTTGTAAATCTTGAAACGAGGACACCACACTTTGGTTGCCCGCCAGAAGCTCACCATCGAGTGTCGCATCAAAATCCAAATTTCCAATATCTGGAAAACTAGCACTGATGTCATCGCCACTGCGGGAATAAAGCTTAAAGCCGCCCGCCCGACTGCTGATTTGGACGCGAATGCCATCCCATTTCCATTCAATTTGATAATCGGCGATGTTGAATGATTGCAGACTTTTTTCCTCCAGCGGATTGGCCAGCATCAGGGGGCGATACAAAGGCTGTTCGACAATCAGCGGAAGAGGGGCCTTGTCCTCCAACCATTCAAACAAGTTGGTGTAGGGTTTTTCTAGGCCGTGCCATGCTTGTTCAATATCGTCAACGTCTTTACCGAAGGCTTCAGCTATCGCAATCTTTGCTAGTCTGGAGGAAACTCCAGTTCGTAATGCACCGCTGATGAATTTGAGTAAAGCCCAGCGTCCAACAGCATCAAGTTGATCAAGCCAGCGCGCAATCAGATCTGCGGCGCCAGCACGGCTGACAGACGAGATCTTTTGAAAAATCTCGGCCAAACTTAAACTAGTTGCTTCATCGTGGTTTGGCCAGATGAGAGCTAGTGTCTCGGCGCTGTCACCCACATAGTCGCGTGAAATCTTATACAACTCAGCACTGACGTGACGGGTTGCGAGATTTGCAATTGTTTGCCGTAAAGGGATAGAAAATTGCATCTCATTCGTTAACGCTGCAAGGGCATATCCGCGATCGGGATCGGGCGTCGATCGAAAATATTCCACCATCAGCGAAACCTTGCCATTACGTGACGCAGTAAAGCTTAACTGATCGAGAAGGCGAGCAAATTTCTTCATTCGCCCTCTTCTTGCTCAAAGCCTATCATGCTCAAAGCGCGAGCCTTAATGCCCATAGTTTGTGCTTGCAACGTCAAGGCATCTTCGCGGCCGTGGGTTATCCAAATTTCTGAGGCTTCAACATCGCGAAGGGTTTGGATAAGTTCTGGCCAGTCTGCATGGTCCGAGATGATGAGAGGAAGTTCCACGCCTCGCTGGCGCGCGCGGGCCCTGATGCGCATCCACCCAGAGGCAAGAACGGCAACGGGATCCGCCAATCGACGACTCCACCGATCACCAAGCGAGGATGGGGGTGACAAGACAATTTCACCGGGCAGATTATTGGTTGCATCGGCCACCATACGCAAATCGCCCAACCTGCAACCAAAATTTTCATATAAATCGCACATCGACTTCATTGCACCATGAAGCCAAATCGGTTGATGGTAACCAGCCTCTCGCAACAACATGATCATGCGCTGGCATTTGCCTAGTGAGTAAACACCCACCTGATGGGTGCGCTCGGGGAACATCCGAAGTGATGACAGAAGTTTTTCTATTTCTTGTGTATCCGGTTCGTGGGTGAAAACAGGTAGCGCGAAAGTTGCCTCAGTTACAAATAGATCGCATTTTACGACCTCAAAACCCGAACAAGTTGGATCTCGACTGCGTTTATAATCACCTGAAACGACTACTCTTTGCGCTGCATGTTCCAGCACAATTTGCGCGGAACCCAAAACATGGCCGGCCGGAGCAAGCCAAACGCAAACCTCTCCAATCTTCAGCCTTTCGCCATAGGCAAGCGCTTGTTTGGAGTTGCCTGATTGTGATCCCAACCTCTGGGTCATGATGGCCAAGGTTTCTTTGGTGGCTAGAACTCTTTCATGACCCGCATAAGCATGATCCGAATGCCCATGGGTAATGATTGCGCGCTCAACTGTTGAATGCGGATCAATAAAAAAATCGCCCGGAACGCAATAAAGCCCGTTTGGTTTGGGCATGAGCCAATTAACCAATAAAATCTCCCTGATCTCAGAATTTGAAGCGAATAATAATTGTTCTAGCTAAGAGATGGCTTTGCCTACCCGATATTTTCAAGGGGGGTGATCGGGGTGGAACAAAAAAACGCGATATTCAGCCAAACTACCACAGGAACAAGTGGGCCGTAACACGCAAAGGTTAAAAGCAGGAAAGAAGAAGCACAAATCACGGCAGCAACTCCCCTCTTCCAGCATCAGTTTTGCCTAAGGAACCTCTGATCAATTGTTGTTTTGACGTGCGATTGTGTGATGGACGCTGGTTTGCGTTTTGCAAGCGATATTGACGTTGTGTTTTGCGGGT
>JAYVOQ010000176.1:0-11013 GCA_043757845.1 Hyphomicrobiales bacterium
GTCTGCAGCCACCGCGCGCCCCGTTTTTGGCACTGCAATGGCAAGCGGAACGGCGTTGGGTGCTGCCTTGTTGTGCGCGACTTCCGCGCAGGGTTCACCGGATTATGCATCGTCTCCACCATCCGATGCAACCTACAAAGCATATTCTACGGCTTGGCAAAAGATTGTCTCTGCACAGCATTAATAGGCGGCCTGCGTCTCTCTAAAATGTCACACTGTCTTCAAGCCGTTTGTTTTTCAGAGTAAGCAAACTTTCATGATCGACTGATGTATCGTCGCTGAAGGTATGGACTTTTCCGAAAAAAGTGAAGCGACTTCTGACGACATGATTGCAACAAGAGGATTTTGTTCCGATCAAACAGCGGTGAGAATTTATACCAAATTATAATCGGGCGGCGGCGGGATAGTTGGCCAGCAGCGGCCGGACGTTCAATCAGATTGCAGGTGATTTGGATTTGGGCCTTCTACTTTGAATAGATGAAAGTGTGAACGGAGGGTCGCAGAATCAATGATATAGCCAAACGACGGTTTTCAATTTATCGGGGGGCGTTAGAAAGTCAGGGGATTTTCCTGCTCGGGTATTGAGGCTGAGAGCCACTTGATCAGGAGGTCTTGATCATAAGCTGAGCGATCTGTTGCCTTTGGAATGTCCTGGCGCAGGTCGCGCACTTTTCGCATCAGGGCCTCAGCCCATGTTTTGCTGTCTTTAGCCTTCCCATCAAAACAGCATGCGGAAATAATCCGTGACCATACCAAACCTTGTGAACTATTCGTTGCGCGCGGGTATCCCTTTCGGGACGCCACTTCACATGTCGGTTTTGCTGTTTGTGCTGGTACGGCAAAGGCATTTATTCTAGTCTTTTTGTGATGAACACAATTGCCCGGCTTTTGGAACAACGTAGTGTTGGTGAATTGACGCTGCGGGTGGAACGCGGCGGGCCTAAAATTATCCGAGAGTCTGGCGCAACAAAATGCCGAATACCGATGGGTGGCAGTGAAGCCATTATAATTAACACCAGTGGTGGGCTGGCCGGCGGAGATGAAGTCATCATCAATGCCACGGTGGGCGAAAATGCAACGCTTACCCTCACCTCCCAAACTGCGGAGCGGGTTTATGGCAGCTTAGGGCCACCTGCGGACGTGAAGGTGGCACTGACAGCTGAAGTGGGCTCGGTTTTGTTTTGGCTTCCGCAGGAAACGATATTGTTTGAAAATAGTGTTCTTCACCGCGAACTTGAAGTTGAACTTTCCGTTGGCGCATGTTTTCTTGCCGTTGAACCGTTGGTGTTTGGCCGCAATGAAATGGGTGAAGATATTCACACACTGGACCTTTCAGATCGCTGGTTGGTTAAGCGTGATGGGGCGTTGCTGCATGCCGAACGATTGAAATTTGGCCCTCATTTGCCCCATTCGATGGCCACGCTTGGCAATTTTCGCACGATGGCCACGGTTTTATTTATTTCACCAGAGGCCGAAGCAAGGCTTGATGATGTGCGCGGCTCACTTAGCGAAAATGATGGCGCTTCAGCATGGAATGGCAAGCTTGTTGCAAGGCTGATTGCCAAAGATGGCTTCCACTTGCGCAAAACCGTAATCAGGGTTTTAAATGCCTGTGTGGGCAAAAGTAACATGCCTAAAACGTGGGCTTTCTGAGGAAATTAGATGCAACTTACACCTCGTGAAAAAGACAAATTGCTGGTGGCAATGGCCGCGATTGTGGCGCGTGGCCGCAAGGCACGCGGCGTGAAGCTCAATCATCCAGAGGCCATTGCGCTGATCACTGAATTTGTTGTGGAAGGTGCGCGTGACGGAAAATCGGTGGCAGACTTGATGGAGGCTGCAGCGCATGTAGTTGCCAAGGCTGACTGCATGGTCGGCGTGCCTGATATGATTCATGATGTGCAAGTGGAAGCCACCTTCCCTGATGGCACTAAACTTGTCACCGTTCATCACCCCATAAGGTAGGCCCACATGATCCCCGGCGAAGTCATCACAATCAGCGGCGATATTGAATTAAATAAAGGCGCTCACACCGTCACCATAGAAGTTGCCAATAGCGGCGACAGGCCCATTCAAGTGGGCAGCCACTATCATTTCTTTGAGACCAATGAAGCGCTAAAATTCGACCGCGATAAAGTGCGCGGGATGCGCCTTGATATTGCGGCGGGCACAGCGGTGCGTTTTGAGCCTGGTCAACGGCGTGAGGTGACGCTTGTTCCGCTGGGTGGGCTTCGTAAAGTCTATGGCTTCCAACAAAAAATTATGGGAGCTTTGTAATGGCCAAAATCTCGCGCGCTACTTATGCGCAAATGTATGGCCCCACAGTGGGTGACAAGGTGCGGCTGGCAGACACTGATTTGATCATCGAGGTGGAAAAGGATTTCACCCTTTATGGCGAGGAGGTGAAATTCGGCGGCGGCAAAGTCATCCGCGACGGCATGGGCCAAAGCCAAGCGACGCGCGCGCAAGGCGCGATGGATACTGTCATCACCAATGCGCTGATCTTGGATCATTCTGGCATTTACAAGGCGGACATCGGTTTGAAGGAAGGTCGCATCGCCGCCATCGGCAAGGCGGGCAATCCTGATACGCAAAATGCCGTCACCATTATCATTGGGCCATCGACAGAAATTATCGCCGGTGAGGGCAAGATCGTCACGGCGGGCGGCGTTGACAGCCACATCCATTTTATCGCCCCACAGCAGATTGAAGAAGCGCTTTATTCCGGCATCACCACCATGTTGGGTGGCGGCACGGGCCCGGCGCATGGCACCTTGGCCACGACCTGCACGGGCGCATGGCACATTGAGCGCATGATTGAGGCCGCGGATGCGTTTCCGATGAACCTTGGCTTCATGGGCAAGGGCAACGCCTCTTTGCCTGCGGCTTTGGAAGAAATGGTATTGGCTGGTGCCTGCGGTTTGAAGCTGCATGAAGATTGGGGAACCACGCCCGCTGCGATTGACTGTTGTTTGAATGTTGCTGACGCGCATGATGTGCAAGTGGCGATTCACACTGACACATTGAATGAAAGCGGCTTTGTGGAAGCCACCGTGGCTGCCTTCAAAGGTCGCACCATTCACACTTTTCACACCGAAGGGGCAGGCGGCGGCCATGCGCCGGATATTATCAAGGTGGCAAGCTTACCCAACGTGCTGCCATCGTCTACAAATCCAACGCGGCCTTATACCGTCAACACTATTGCTGAGCATTTGGATATGTTGATGGTGTGTCACCATTTATCGCCTCGCATTGCCGAAGATATTGCCTTTGCTGAAAGCCGTATTCGTAAAGAGACGATTGCGGCGGAAGATATTCTGCATGATCTGGGTTGCTTCTCGATGATTTCATCTGATAGCCAAGCCATGGGACGTGTGGGTGAGGTTGTCATCCGCTGCTGGCAAACCGCGCATAAGATGAAACAACAACGAGGTTTCCTCGAAGGGGATAGAGGCAATGATAATTTCCGCGCCAAACGCTATGTGGCGAAATATACGATCAATCCGGCGATTGCCCATGGCATCGCGCATGAAGTGGGTTCTGTCGAAGTTGGCAAGCGCGCGGATTTGGTGATGTGGTCACCAGCGTTTTTTGGGGTGAAGCCGGAAATGATTTTGCTGGGCGGTTCCATTTCAGCAGCACCGATGGGTGACCCCAACGCCTCCATCCCCACGCCGCAACCGGTGCATTACCGCCCGATGTTTGCCAGCTTTGGCAAGTTGCGCACAAACTCCTGCGTGACCTTTGTTTCGCAAGCGGCGGCAGCCGGCGGCTTACATCAGCGCCTTGGCACAGCCAAAAAAATGGTGGCGGTGAAAAATACGCGCGGCGGCATTTCCAAAGCTTCGATGATTCACAATTCAGCCACGCCAAAAATTGAAGTTAACGCCGAAACCTATGAAGTGCGCGCTGATGGTGAGTTGTTGGTGTGCGAACCAGCAACAAGCCTGCCGATGACACAGCGATATTTCTTATTCTGATGACTTTACGCGCCACATCATTTGCCCGCGCCGCGTTCATTACCGAAAAGCCTTTCGCTGAAATCTCATTGGAAGCGCAAGAGCGGCACATGAGACGCAAGGTGATTGCGCTGAATAGCGATGAGGATGTGTTAGTCGATTTTCAAAAGGCCATTAAACTTGAAGATGGTGATTGTTTGGTGTTGGAAGATGGGCGGTTGGTGCAGATTGCGGCGCTGCCAGAGGATTTGATGGAAGTGCGTGCCAGTGACTCAAATCATCTATCGCGGTTGGCTTGGCATATCGGTAATCGCCACCTTGAGGCGCAAATTGAAGCCACGCGCATTCTCATTCGCCCTGATCATGTGATTGCCAGAATGCTTGAAGGCCAAGGTGCGGTGATCAGGAAAACCCGCGAGAAATTCTCGCCTGAACATGGAGCATATTCACATGGGCACTGATGCCTCAAAACTGTTGATGCTGTTTAACTGGATGTCTCCCACATTTCCCATTGGCAGCTATGCCTATTCCAATGGGTTGGAACAAGCCATTGCGGCAGGCGGCGTGCGTTCCCCCGCTGACGTGGAAGGCTGGATCAGAGACATGTTGGAAATGGGTTCGGCGTGGAACGATGCTGTTTTGTTTGCCCACTGCTGGCACGAAAATGCCGCACATTTGAATGAGCTGGCGCAAGCCATGGCAGGTTCAGCGGAGCGCTATCAGGAAACCATGCAGCTTGGCCAAAATTTCTGGTCTGCCGCCAGTATTTGGTTTGATAATCTTCAACCCACGGGCAACATGGCTTATCCCGTCGCGGCGGGCTCAGCCTGCGCTGCGGCGGGCTTAGTGGCTAATGACGCGCTTTTGGCTTTCATTCAAAGTTTTGTGGCCGCGCAAGTTTCTGTGGCCGTGCGGCTTGTGCCTCTTGGCCAAACCAAAGGGTTGGAGATCATGAAAAACCTGGCCCCGGTCATTGAGCGCGTGGCACAGCGCGCGGCAAATGCAACGCTTAAAGATCTTGGCAGCGCAACGATTGGCGCCGACATCGCTTCGATGCAGCATGAAAATCTTTATTCAAGGATATTCCGCACATGAGGAATGGCCCACTCCGCGTTGGTATCGGCGGGCCGGTGGGTTCTGGCAAAACCACGCTCGCCGAAAAGCTTTGCAAAGCCATGCGCGATAGATATTCCGTGGCCGTCATCACCAATGATATTTATACGAAAGAAGACGCTTTGATTTTGAACCGTCTGCAAGCGTTACCAGAAGAACGCATCATGGGTGTTGAAACGGGTGGTTGCCCGCACACGGCGATCCGCGAAGATGCATCCATAAATCTGGCCGCCATTGATGAGATGGTGAAACGTATTCCTGATCTTGATATTATTTTTATTGAGAGTGGCGGCGATAATCTTTCCGCTACCTTCTCGCCTGATCTGGCTGATCTTTCGCTTTATGTGATTAGCGTATGCCAGGGTGAGAAAATCCCGCGCAAAGGCGGGCCGGCGATTACGCGCTCTGATTTGCTGATCATCAATAAGGTTGATCTGGCCCCGCATGTGATGGCCGATCTTTCGGTGATGGAGCATGATGCGAAAGTCCAGCGCGGCCTAAGGCCATTTGTTTTTACTGATATGCTGCGACAAAAGGGACTGGCTGAAGTGATTAGTTTCATCGAGAAACGAGGCGCATTGGGCGGGTCAATTTCGTGACCATTTAAAGCTTTCTGCCGCCTTTTTATTTGGTGCGGTGCACATAAATTTAGCAATGAAGTTTTATGAAATTCTTTAGCAAACGTTCTTTGCGTATTTTTGTGTATTTAGAACAACGTTTTAATAATTATTTATCGCGGTGGCGAAAGTTGGTATCAGACTTGCTTAGTACTTCGCGTCGCACAAATTGTATTTGATTCCTCCCATGGCAAATTCGTTGTGCACTGGCGCGGCAGATAAGCTTACATCTCCAGCCATCTTGGGGGATGGGTTGCACGCAGGTGCTCCCATCCCCTCTTTTTTATTGAAGCTCTGGTGGCAACACCACAGTGCTGCGCCAAGCTCATCAACCCGCCGGTAGTGGGTCAGTCTCAATTGACGAATGAACCATCACTACTGCCCCACAACAAACTTGGCATTAAGGGCCCGAAGCGGAAAACGGGTGGCCAGCCTAATGACGATATGTGAGAATTCGATGCTCCAAATTGGAGATGCATCATGCTCGACATCACCTTCCCGCTTATCATTTTTTTGTTCCCGTTGGCGTATAGTCCAGGCCCCGGCAATTTGTTCTTTGCTGCCATTGGTGCGCGAGGTGGAATTACTGCCTCGCTTCGTGCAAATACTGGTTACCACGTTGCGACGTGGATCGTCACTTTCGCTATCGGTTTTGGATTTGTAGGTTTCGTTTCGCAGTTCCCTGTTGCTTTCACTCTAATCAAATATGCAGGATCAGCTTACATGCTCTGGCTTGCATGGAAATTCTTCTGTGCGGGAACTTCAAAAGCCAGTGTGGAAAATCGATCTGCAAGCTTCATGGATGGCGCCGTGCTGCTTATATTGAATCCCAAGGCATATATGATTATTGCGCTGATGTTCACCCAGTTCTTATCTCCGACCGCAACGAATTTCACGTTATTGGTATTCTACATAACGACAGTCTTTACAATAAACAATTTAGTTGCATTTTTCATCTGGACCTTGCTAGGCGATATCTTATCCCAAGTGTTTAGCGAAGATCGGCATGCCAGAGCAATTAACATTGTCTTCGCCTTACTGCTGGTCACAATCGCGATCTGGATGGGGATGAAATGAATGGGGTGATCGGCTGCTGTGGGTCAAATTCCGAAGTAACCACTACTACATCATTGTAAGCATTTCCGACCGAAAGTGGAAATTCAAACTAACCCACCACCAACCCGCCAATGACGGCGGAAAATACGAGATTTTGGCGCATACCTGAAATTGGGGCTTTTTGCGCGTCCGTCAATCGCCTTGACAAGTGTGGATTGGCTGCTCATTTCATGCATTATGTCTTTGCCCCCTTTGAAAATTCTTCTTGCTGCACCGCGTGGTTTTTGTGCTGGTGTGGTGCGCGCGATTGATATTGTTGAACGCGCTTTGGAAATTTATGGCGCACCCGTATATGTGCGCCATGAGATTGTGCATAATAAATTTGTGGTCGATGATTTAAAGTCCAAGGGCGCCATATTTGTGGATGAGCTGGATGAGATTCCGGCGGGTGATCGTCCGGTTATTTTCTCAGCGCATGGTGTGCCCAAGGCGGTTCCTGCCGAAGCGCAGCGCCGCGCTATGTTTCAGATTGATGCGACCTGCCCCTTGGTCACTAAGGTTCACATGGAAGCGCAACGCCACCATGAGCAGGGCTTAGGAATTATTTTGATCGGCCATAAGGGCCACCCCGAAGTGATCGGCACAATGGGTCAACTGCCGCCGGGCGCCATCACGTTGATTGAAACCGTTGAGGATGCGGAGCATATCACCGTGCAAAACGCCGAAAAGCTGGCCTATGTGACCCAAACCACACTTTCGGTTGATGACACCAAAGAGGTGATTGCCGTGTTGCTGCGGCGCTTCCCTCACGTTAAAGGGCCGACGCGCGAAGATATTTGCTATGCCACCACCAATAGACAAGAAGCCGTGAAATCCATCGCGGCACAAATTGATGCATTGATTGTGGTCGGCGCTCCTAACTCATCAAATTCTCAGCGCTTGGTTGAAGTTGGTGAAAAGAACGGCTGCCCTAAGGGGTATCTTGTGCAACGCGCAACGGATTTGAATTGGAATGTATTGAACGATTTGAAAATTATTGGTTTTTCAGCCGGAGCATCGGCACCAGAGATATTAGTGAATGAAATTATTGATGCGTTTCGGATGCATTATGAAGTGACAGTTGAAAAAGTAACCTTGCGTGAAGAAAATGTATCCTTCAAATTGCCGCGCGAATTGCGCCAGCAGCAGGCATGATTTCCAAAACCGTTGTTATTCACACCGATGGTGCTTGCTCTGGCAATCCCGGTCCCGGCGGCTGGGGCGCAATTTTGGACTATAACAGCACCCGCAAAGAAATTTTTGGTGGCGAGGCGCAAACCACGAATAACCGCATGGAACTTGTGGCTGCCATCGAAGCTTTAAACGCGTTGCAGCGGCCTTGTGTGATTGAGATGCATGTAGACTCAGTTTACGTGAAAGATGGCATCACCAAATGGGTACACGGGTGGCAGCGCAATGGTTGGAAAACGGCTGATAAAAAGCCTGTCAAAAATGTGGAGCTGTGGCAGGCCTTAGTTGAGGCCATTAAGCGGCATCAAATTTCTTGGCATTGGGTAAAGGGGCATGATGGTCACCCAGAAAATGAACGTGCCGATGAATTGGCGCGGCTTGGTATGGCGCCATTCAAGGCTTAGAGTTGAGAAGAAATACCACATAGCCTTTGAACATTGGATTTTCGCGCAATTGATCCGGCACAACCCACTCACCGCCTTGAAGCAGCCCGATTTTGAACGGCACATTCAGGCCACCCAGTTTTGCTAAGTAAGTCTGATAACCAGGGATCACGTGGCGGCCTTGATAGATTTGCAGCACAACTTCGTCGACAACGCCCGCCAGTGCTTGCAATCCTTTTGGGTTACCATTGGCGCTCCAATCGAGAAGCCCGGTGATACCGAGGTGATATTGCTGTGGTAGACGTGCCCGCACCATTGCAAGAAAGCTGGCGTAGTGTCCGAGATGTTGGGTGCCCGCATCAAAATCGATCTGTAACCCCTGGATTTTGTTGCCCGCCGATTGCCACGTGTTGATGTGGCGCAAAATTTCATCGATGATTTCATCGTTCCACGTAATGGTTTGTGCGCGGTAAACCAGCCAGACTTTCGGGCCAACAAGATGCGGTGTGGCGCTTCGTTGAGAGAAGATGCGGGGGCTCTTGTTGCCTTTGATTTCGCCTGCCAGAAGATAAATTTCTTCAGCCTGACTGAGTGCAGGCTGCGGCTCAACTCCGGCCCATAGCCAAAACGCACGATAGTTTTTGGCTTTCACAATTTCTGCTTTTGCGCCGCTTGCAAGCAAACTGAGCAGAAAACATAAAGAAATCACTTTACCAATAATATCGCAACTCGCTGGCCCAAACAGTGTCGCTGTAGGTTTGTTTAAGTTCGTTATACCAGCCTTTGCGAACTGACGTTGCTACATCTTTTCCAGCGCAGTCATTGCTATGGGCGGGTTCATAACAATGCACGGCGCGGAACAAGGCATAGGCGCGATCTTCATGTGACGCTGATTTGTCGTTCATCACGTCATTATAAATGTCGCTGCGATAAATTTTGGCGCCGGCAAAAAGTGTGCCAGTGCCACCCAGAACATCTTTGTCGCTGATAACAGCGTCACTAATGCCACTGATGCGGAAAAAATCACCCAAGCACATGCGCGCGCGTATGTCTTTTGGATTTGTGTCCAAACGTTTGGCGATGCCAAGAATGTCTGGGCAGATATAACCGTCTTTGCGGCCTTCCCAACGAAAGCCCACAAAAGTGTCTTGCGGTGTGGCTTGCGACGCATCCTGCGGTTCGGCAGGCTTGGCGGGGAGTAAAGCGAAGTCTTCGATGAAGCTCTTGAAATGGCCTTGGATGAGATCGCGTGAAAACAAGCGGAACAAGGCTGTCTCTCGTTCGTCTTTGGATGCTGTGGTCGATGTGGCTTGTTGGCGCAGGATGATAGGGCCAGCGACATATTCTAACAGCTGCTTGCGAATTGAGGAATCTTGGATCAACGACCCGGTATCAAAATCTGGGCCAACTTTTTTGTGACGCTCATCAAACATGGCGAGCGCCAGTTCCAACGTGCCGCGTTGATAAGCAGAAGTTGCGGCCGGCAGCATGGCGACGTAGGTTTTTCTAACGCCGTCGTCGCCAGTCGCATCTAATGCGGCGTTGCGCAAGAGCAGGCGGCTGAAGTCCAGATAGCTTAAGTCTGCTGCGATCGGTTTTTCCGGCAGAAGTTTCAGAACTGCCTTGGCATCTTTATCGTTAAACCAAGCGCGGGCCGCGAGCAGATAGTCAAAAAGTTCAGGCTGGGATGCAAATTTCTGGCGTTGCGCTTCCAGTGTTTCACTTTTCAAACCAACAACAGGCTTATTGTTGTCATCCAAACGTTCGCGCATCAGGCGGAAGTCTTGTACGGCCAGGACTAAAGAGTTTGTTATGCCTTCGCTATCGACTTCGGTAGGCAACTTCGAATCCATCTCATTAATAGCGTCAAGGCTGACTGGGTTTACTTCGCTATCGGCAACCACCTTGGAATAAACATCAAGCTGTTTAGATTTATCGCCACCTAACCAATAGCCACGGCGCAACAGGCCTGTGGCGGAAGCGGTATAGGCACCAGTGGGATAGTCCTTCAAATAGGAATTGAGCGCATCAAGCGCTTTGTTCACTTTTGTGACATCAATCTTGTCTTTTTGCATCGTGCCATATTCATCAAAGGCGCTTGCTTGGGCGTCTAAAAGCAACACGCGCGCCAACATATAGCGCGACGCTTCCTTCACCCAAGGTTGGCTGGCGTTATTTAATGCAATAAAGTTTGCAGGATCAAAATGGGTCACGTCGTAGAAGTTGGTGATGGCCGCAAGATAGGCCAGAAAGTCTTTTCCTGAGGTTGATTGAATTTGGGCCAACGGGGCTTGTTTGGCAGCGGAGTCGGGCAACGTGGCACGCTGGCAGTTGATGGCGCTGCGTGCGTCGATCAGTGCTTGTTGTTCGGGGCTAGAGAGGTCTGCGGCAGATTTGACTGCTGCAATAAACTGAGCCTTGCCTGTCGTGTCGCTGACACAGATGCTGCCTTCACCTGAGGTTTGTTGAGCAGAACCTTCTGTTGCTGGTGGGGGCGCTGGTGTGAGCGCTGCAACAAGCCCGTTCCAATCGACAGGGGTCAAATCATTGGGAGGAAAATAGTCTCTATTAGTGTGTCCTATTTTCTTGAGTGTCTGCTTTTGGGCATCTGCCATCAGATAGATAAAATTGACTCTCGTATCATTTGCGGGCGCC
>JAYVOQ010000177.1:0-11012 GCA_043757845.1 Hyphomicrobiales bacterium
CATGGGGCTCTCTCCGTGGGTTGCTTTCACAACACCCCATGAATCACATCAAAACTGATTTGAGAATCCCCCACCCTTAGCCGTAACTGGGGTTAATTAGCGCCAACATATCCGGGCTGTGGCACATTTTCTTGAGCATCGCGCAAGAGATTCTTGCAATTTGAATTGTCGCAGTGAGTGCACTGTAGTACCGAAACAAAGTGTGAAATGTAATCGACTTCCAGCATCTGCAACTCCAAATGCAAAGGCCCAGATTGCTCTGGGCCTTTTTAATTTCGTATCGCTTATTCTGCTGCGGGAAGCTGGCTCTTTTGCTGTTCTTCGATGATCAGCTTGTCGCGCTTGTCGGCAATGGCACGGAACCTTGCCAACATGCCGCCGGTGCCCGCTGGGATCAAGCGGCCCACAATAACGTTTTCCTTGAGGCCATCCAGCGTGTCGATTTTGCCTTGAACGGCAGCATCGGTGAGCACGCGAGTAGTTTCCTGGAACGACGCTGCCGAGATGAAGCTGCGGGTTTGCAATGACGCCTTGGTGATGCCAAGGAGCACAGGCTGCGCAGTTGCGGGCTTGAGACCCTCTGCAACCAGCTTGAGGTTTTCGCGATCAAACTCTTCGCGGTCCATCTGCTCGCCCTTCAACAAGGTTGATTCACCTTGGTCGGTCACTTCAACCTTCTGCAACATCTGGCGCACAATCACTTCAATGTGCTTGTCGTTGATGCCCACACCTTGCAAGCGATAAACTTCTTGGATTTCATTGACCAAGAATGCGGCCAATTCTTCCACGCCCTTAATCGCCAGAATGTCATGCGGCGCTGGGTTGCCGTCCATGAGGTATTCGCCCTTTTCGATGAAGTCACCTTCCTGAACGGGCAAATGCTTGCCCTTCGGGATCAAGTATTCAATGGCTTCAGCATCACCTTCTTGCGGCACAATTTTAATGCGGCGCTTATTTTTATAGTCGCGGCCGAATTCAATCTTGCCCGAAATTTCCGCAATAATGGCGGCATCCTTGGGACGGCGTGCTTCAAACAGTTCTGCCACGCGTGGCAGACCGCCGGTGATGTCACGGGTCTTGGCACTTTCCAGCGGGTTGCGGGCGAGAACATCGCCTGCGCCCACTTTGGCACCGGGTTCAACTGACAAAATCGCATCAACCGACAAGAGGTAACGTGCTTCACCGCCGCGGGGCAGCTTCTTCACTTCACCTTTTTCGTCTTTGATCACGATCGCAGGCTTGAGGCCCGTGCCGCGTTGGTTGGTGCGCCAATCGATAATCACACGGTTGGTAATGCCTGTGGCTTCGTCGGTTGCTTCATTGACGGTAACACCATCAACCACGTCTTCGAAAGCTACAAAGCCATCAACTTCGGTGAGGGCTGGACGGGTGAATGGATCCCATTCAGCAATACGCGCACCGCGCTTGGCATGATCGCCGGTATTGACCAAAAGCTTGGAACCGTAACCCACCTTATAGGTGGCGCGGTCATTGCCTTGTGGGTCTTTGATAGCGATTAAGGCATTGCGGCCCATCACAACCAAATTTCCGGCAGTGCTTTTGGCCACAACGGAGTTGCGGATTTCAACTAAGCCCTCTTGGGCCGCTTCAACGAAGCTTTCGTCGAGAACCTGCGCCACGCCACCAATGTGGAAGGTGCGCATGGTCAACTGTGTGCCTGGTTCGCCAATTGATTGAGCGGCAATAACGCCCACGGCTTCACCCATGTTGATCGGTGTACCGCGTGCAAGATCGCGACCATAGCAAGCCGCACACACACCGAACTTGGTTTCGCATGTCAACACTGAGCGGATCTTCATCTCCGTCAAACCTGCGCGCTCGATCTTTTCCACGTCGGCTTCGAGAATCTCTCTGCCCTTGGGAACAATCACAACGCCCGTTGCCGGATCCAAAACATCTTCAATTGTCGTACGGCCCAAAACACGCTGGCCCAGAGACACAATCACTTGGCCCGAGTCTACCAGTGGACGCGTTGTCAAATAATGCTGAGTGCCGCAATCTGGTTCAGAGATAATCGCATCCTGTGCCACGTCCACAAGACGGCGGGTGAGGTAGCCAGAGTTCGCGGTTTTCAACGCCGTATCCGCAAGGCCCTTACGGGCACCGTGGGTGGAGTTGAAGTATTCCAGAACCGACAAGCCCTCTTTGAAGTTCGAGATGATCGGAGTTTCAATAATTTCACCCGATGGTTTGGACATCAGACCGCGCATGCCGCCCAACTGCTTCATTTGGGTCACCGAACCACGTGCACCCGAGTTGCTCATCATATAGATGGAGTTGATGGGAAGCACGCGGCCAGTCTTTGGATCTTTATGAACGGCGGAAATTTCCGCCATCATTTCCTCGGTCACTTTTTCGTTGCACTTGCCCCAAGCATCAACAACCTTGTTGTACTTTTCACCTTGGGTGATCAAGCCATCAGAATACTGTTGCTCATATTCCTTCACCAGAACCTTGGTGTTGGCCACCAGCTTTTCTTTGGCGGCAGGAATAACAACGTCATCCTTGCCGAACGAAATGCCGGCCTTATAGGCGTTATAGAAGCCAAGGCCCATGATGCGGTCACAGAAAATAACCGCTTCTTTCTGGCCCACGTGGCGGTAAACTGAATCGATCATCTTTGAAATGTCGCGCTTTACCATCACCTTGTTGCACAAGTCATAAGACATGTTCACAGCATGTGGCAAAAGTTCACCAATTTTCATGCGGCCCGGCGTTGTTTCAACAACCCGCTTCTGAAGTTTGCCATCGGCATCCATCTCAGTGACGCGGCCCTTAATTTTGGCATGCAAGGTTACAGCACCCGCCGCAAGAGCATGGTCAATTTCAGCCAGGTTGCCGAAAATCATGCCTTCGCCGGGTTCATTATCGTTCATCAACGACAAGTAATAAAGACCTAGAACAATATCCTGCGACGGAACGATGATCGGTTGGCCGTTGGCCGGATGCAACACGTTGTTGGTGGACATCATCAACACGCGGGCTTCCAACTGCGCTTCCAACGACAGAGGAATGTGCACAGCCATTTGGTCGCCGTCGAAGTCTGCGTTAAAGGCGGTACAAACCAGAGGATGCAACTGAATAGCTTTGCCTTCAATCAGCACAGGTTCAAAAGCTTGAATGCCTAAACGGTGGAGCGTTGGCGCCCGGTTCAGCATGATCGGGTGTTCGCGGATCACTTCATCCAAGATATCCCAAACTTCTGGCTTTTCTTTTTCAACCAATTTCTTGGCCTGCTTCACAGTTGTGGACAGACCTTTGGCTTCAAGGCGCGAATAAATGAAAGGCTTGAATAGCTCGAGTGCCATCTTCTTTGGCAGGCCACACTGATGCAGTTTCAATTCTGGGCCAACGGTGATGACCGAACGGCCAGAATAGTCTACGCGCTTGCCCAGCAAGTTCTGACGGAAGCGGCCTTGCTTGCCTTTCAACATGTCAGAGAGAGACTTCAGCGGACGCTTGTTGGCACCGGTGATCACACGACCACGCCTGCCGTTATCAAACAATGCGTCAACCGATTCTTGCAACATGCGCTTTTCGTTGCGTACGATGATATCTGGCGCACGAAGTTCAATGAGGCGCTTCAATCGGTTGTTGCGGTTGATCACGCGGCGATAGAGATCGTTCAAATCTGAGGTGGCGAAACGGCCACCATCCAACGGCACCAGAGGACGCAGTTCGGGTGGGATTACCGGAACAACGGTCAAAATCATCCACTCTGGGCGATTGCCAGATTCCATGAAGTTCTCGACCAGCTTTAAACGCTTGGCCAATTTCTTGGGCTTCAACTCACCAGTGGCCACTTTCAATTCTTCGCGCAAGCTGATTTTCAACTGTGGCAAGTTAATTGCGTTCAGCATATCGCGCACAGCTTCGGCGCCAATGGCAGCCGTAAAGCTGTCTTCGCCATATTCTTCCTGGGCTTTGAGATATTCAGTCTCACCCAAAAGCTGATGCATTTTGAGCGGCGTCAAGCCTGGCTCAACGACAATGTAGTTTTCAAAATAGAGAATGCGTTCCACATCCTTCAACGTCATGTCGAGCAAAGTGGAGATGCGCGATGGCACCGATTTCAAAAACCAGATGTGTGCAACGGGTGCCGCAAGATCGATGTGGCCCATGCGTTCACGGCGAACTTTGGAAAGAGTAACTTCCACGCCGCACTTTTCGCAAATAATGCCCTTATATTTCATGCGCTTATATTTGCCGCACAGACATTCATAATCTTTCACGGGCCCAAAAATGCGCGCACAGAACAGACCATCACGTTCTGGCTTGAAGGTACGGTAGTTGATGGTTTCTGGCTTTTTGATTTCGCCGAAAGACCATGACAGAATTTTCTCAGGGCTGGCCACTGAGATACGGATTTGGTCGAAAGCTTGCACCGGTACAACCGGGTTGAAGACGTTCATGAGCTCTTGGTTCATTCGTCGTGCTCCTTAAGGTGGACAGCTTGCGTTTGCTGTCCGAATTAAATTCTAATCTCAAACTGGGAGGACGATTGACGCGCCCTCCCCTTATACTCAATGTTTCTCGTGCGGCACTTGTTGCGGTGGACTGGCCATTTCAGTGGATGCACCATTCTGCAATTCCACGTTTAAGCCCAGCGAACGCATTTCTTTTACCAACACGTTGAAGCTTTCAGGAATGCCGGTTTCAAACGCGTCATCACCACGAACGATCGCTTCATACACTTTGGTGCGGCCTGCCACGTCGTCTGATTTGACGGTCAGCATTTCCTGCAAGGTGTAAGCAGCGCCATAAGCTTCCAACGCCCACACTTCCATTTCGCCGAACCGTTGACCACCGAACTGTGCTTTGCCGCCCAGCGGTTGCTGAGTGACGAGAGAGTAAGGCCCGATAGAACGAGCATGGATCTTGTCATCTACGAGATGGTGAAGCTTCAAGATATAGATGTAACCAACGGTTACGAGGCGGTCGAAAGCCTCACCGGTGCGGCCATCATAGAGCTTGATTTGGCCCGACGTTGATAAGCCAGCATCAGTCAACATCTTGGCGATGTCTTCTTCGCGAGCCCCATCAAACACTGGCGTTGCAATCGGAATACCCTTTTTTACGGAATGTGCGAATTCGATGATGTCATGATCATCCATTCCATCAATTTCTGCATTCTTGCCATAGAACTTTTGAAGTTCTTCTTTCACAGGCTTGGCCTTTTGGGTGGACTGGTAAACTTCCAGTGCCGCACCAATGCGTTTGCCCATGCCAGCACAAGCCCAACCCAAATGGGTTTCAAGAATTTGGCCCACGTTCATGCGTGAAGGAACGCCCAATGGATTAAGCACCACATCAACTGGCGTGCCATCTTCCAGATAAGGCATGTCTTCGGCAGGAACGATCTTGGAGACCACACCCTTGTTGCCATGTCGACCGGCCATTTTGTCACCGGGTTGAATTTTGCGCTTCACCGCTACGAAGACTTTGACCATCTTCATCACGCCGGTTGGCAATTCATCGCCACGTTGCAGTTTTTCGACCTTATCCATGAAACGCGTTTCAAGGCGCTTCTTAGAGTCGTCGTACTGCACCTTCATAGCTTCCAATTCGCCCATAGGCTTTTCACTGCCGAGGGTGATGTTCCACCACTGCGAACGCGGAATATCTTCCAAGTTCTTGTCGGTGATTTTGCCATCCAGCTTATGGCCACGCGGGCCGCTGGTTGCGGTTTTGCCGTGCAAGAAATCATGCAGGCGACCGTAAGAGTTTCGGTCAAGAATTGTCAACTCGTCGTCACGATCTTTGGCCAAGCGTTCAATTTCTTCACGCTCAATGGCCAAAGCGCGTTCGTCCTTGTCCACGCCGTGGCGGTTGAAGACGCGCACTTCAACAACTGTTCCCGATACACCGGGCGGCAAGCGCAGTGAAGTGTCACGCACGTCAGACGCTTTTTCACCGAAGATGGCGCGCAAAAGTTTTTCTTCTGGAGTCATTGGGCTTTCGCCCTTTGGCGTGATCTTACCACAGAGAATGTCTCCGGGCTTCACCTCAGCACCAATATAAACAATGCCTGCTTCGTCAAGATTTTTCAAAGACTCTTCGCCCACGTTTGGAATGTCGCGGGTGATTTCTTCTGGGCCAAGCTTGGTATCACGCGCCATCACATCAAATTCTTCGATGTGGATGGAGGTGAACACGTCATCTTTTACGATGCGCTCAGACAACAGGATGGAGTCTTCAAAGTTGTAACCATTCCACGGCATAAAGGCCACCAGGCAATTTTGGCCTAGAGCCAAATCACCCAGTTCGGTCGATGGGCCGTCAGCAATAATCTCGCCAGCCTTTACCACGTCACCCGTGCGCACAAGTGGGCGCTGGTTAATGCAAGTTGATTGGTTGGAACGCTGGAATTTTGCCAAAGTGTAAATGTCTACACCGGGCTTGGTTGGATCAGTTTCTTCCGTAGCGCGGATTACGATGCGCTTGGCGTCTACTTGGTCAACAATGCCTGAACGGCGAGCGGTGATGGCAGCGCCAGAGTCACGCGCCACAATGCTTTCCATGCCGGTGCCCACCAAAGGCGCAGAAGAACGCACCAATGGCACAGCTTGACGCTGCATGTTGGAGCCCATCAATGCGCGGTTGGCGTCGTCGTTTTCCAAGAATGGAATAAGAGCGGCAGCAACTGAAACGATTTGCTTTGGCGACACGTCAGCAAAATCCACCTTATCGGGGGTGATTTGGAACACGTCACCTTGGAAGCGTACGATCACTTGCTCATCAGCAAACTTACCGTCCTTGGTCAGGGGCACGTTGGCTTGGGCAATGTGATATTTGGCTTCTTCGATGGCCGAGAGATATTTTACCTCATCCGTCACCTTGCCGTGGATCACTTTGCGATATGGCGTTTCAATGAAGCCATATTTATTCACGCGGGCATAAGTGGCCAATGAGTTGATCAAACCGATGTTCGGGCCTTCAGGCGTTTCAATCGGGCAGATACGGCCATAATGCGTTGGATGCACGTCGCGCACTTCAAAGCCCGCGCGCTCACGCGTCAAACCACCAGGCCCCAAAGCAGATAGGCGGCGCTTGTGGGTGATCTCAGAAAGCGGATTGGTTTGATCCATGAATTGCGACAGCTGCGATGAACCGAAGAATTCACGAACCGCAGCAGCGGCTGGCTTGGCATTGATCAAATCATGCGGCATCACAGTGTCGATATCAACCGAAGACAAACGCTCTTTGATGGCACGTTCCATGCGCACCAGGCCCAAGCGATATTGATTTTCCATCAACTCGCCAACCGAGCGAACGCGTCGGTTGCCCAAGTTGTCGATGTCGTCAATTTCACCCTTTGAGTCGCGCAAATCATGCAAGGTTTTGACGATCAGCAAAACATCTTCCTTGCGCAGCACACGCATGGTGTCTTCAACGTTCAAGTCAAGACGCATGTTCATCTTCACGCGGCCTACGGCTGACAGGTCATAACGCTCTTGATCAAAGAACAGGCCCTTGAACAATGCTTCAGCGCCTTCGCGCGTTGGCGGTTCACCTGGGCGCATCACGCGGTAAATTTCAACAAGCGCTTGCTCATAGCTTTCGCACTTGTCGGCTTTCAAGGTGTTACGAATATATGCGCCAGTATTGATGTGGTCGATATCCAAGAGGTTGAGGGTTTTGAAACCATCGTCTTTTAAGCTGTTGAGCAACTTCTCAGTAATTTCTTCGCCGGCTTCAGCGTAAATTTCACCAGTTTTTTCGTTGACCAGTTCATCGGCGATATATTGACCATAAAGGTCAACATCGCGCATCAACAATTCCTTGGTGCCATCTTCAGCAATTTTGCGCGCGAGGCGTGGCGAAATCTTCTTGCCTGCCTCCACAACAACTTGGCCCGATTTGGCATCGATCAAATCAACGGTTGGTTTAATGCCTTTATAGCGTTCAGCCAAATACGGCATACGCCAGCCGTCCTTCACTTGCGTGAAAGGCACTGACTTATAGAAGTAATGCAGAATTTCTTCGGCGTGCATGCCCAGCGCATAGAACAGTGTTGTCACAGGCAACTTGCGGCGGCGATCGATGCGCGCGAATATCAGATCCTTGGCATCGAATTCAAAATCAAGCCACGAACCACGATAAGGAATAACGCGGGCTGCGAAAAGAATTTTGCCTGAAGAATGGCTCTTGCCCTTATCATTGTCGAAGAAAACGCCGGGTGAACGGTGCATCTGAGACACGATCACGCGCTCCGTGCCATTCACCACGAAGGTTCCGTTTTTGGTCATGAGCGGAATTTCGCCCATGTAAACGTCTTGCTCTTTCACATCCTTCAACGACTTGGCTTGCGTATCTGGATCGATTTCAAACACCACCAGTTGCAAGGTTACGCGCAGCGGTGCGGCGTAAGTCATGCCACGTTGTTGACATTCTTCTACGTCAAATTTCGGCTGATCAAATTCATAGCGCTTGAATTCCAGAACTGACTGGCCGGCAAAATCAGAAATCGGGAATACAGATTTGAATACAGATTGCAGGCCTTCGCTGGCGCGGCCGCCAGTTGGCTCTTTCATCTGCAAGAATTGTTCATAAGATTCGCGCTGCACTTCAATGAGGTTTGGCATTTCTGCCACCTCAATGCCTTTACCGAAAACTTTACGAATGCGCTTTCTTGATGCAACGGATCTTGTGTCAGCCATGTGGTTCCCTGTCACTTTCAATTTTAAACTCATTTGCGCCTTGCAAGACGCCGATAAACAGCTCGTCAAAAGCCTGATTTCTCAGGCGTTTGAAGAACTGTTCAAACCCGAAAGCGCGCTTCGCGAGAGCGATTCGCGCCAGTTATCAATGGATCAAATCCTCATAGCAAAAGTCTTCAACTTTTGCTGGATTTGATCTCACATTTTTGCATGGGGTGATGCCTTACAAGCACCACCCCATGGCAAAATTGTGGTTACTTCAGCTCAACCTTGGCACCAACGGCCTCAAGCTTCTTCTTCATGTCTTCAGCGTCTTTCTTGTTAACGCCTTCCTTCACGGCCTTTGGCGCACCTTCAACGAGGTCTTTGGCCTCTTTCAGCCCAAGACCTGTGATGGCACGAACTTCCTTGATCGCTTCGATTTTCTTGTCGCCAGCGGCCATCAGCATCACAGTGAACTCGGTTTTTTCTTCCACAGCAGCGGCAGCTGGGCCAGCGGCGGCGGCGGCAACTGGAGCAGCAGCAGAAACGCCCCACTTTTCTTCCAACATCTTGGAAAGCTCAGCAGCTTCCAAAACGGTCAACTTCGACAGGTCTTCTACAATTTTGGCAAGATCAGCCATTTTACATTCTCACTTTTTTAAGTCGGTTAAAACAACAGTTAACTGGCAACCTTCATCAGGCCGCTTTGGTGGCATAGGCGTTCAATACACGCGCCAACTGGCCAGCAGGCGCCGCAACCACGCCCGCAATGCGGGTGGCCGGCGTCTGGATCATGCCCAGAAGTTTGCCGCGCAGCTCATTGAGCGACGGCAGAGAAGCGAGTGCTTTGACAGCAGTGGCATCCATCATGGTTGTGCCGAGAACGCCGCCCAAGAGAACAAACTTCTCGTGGATTTTAGCGAAATCAGCAGCCACTTTGGGTGCTGCAACGGGATCATTGGCGAAAGCCAACATCGTCGGGCCCGTAAACAGTCCGATGATGCCCTTTGCGTCAGTGCCTTCCAGAGCGAGCTTGGTGAGGCTGTTTTTTGCAACCCTTATGGTTGCACCAGCCGCGGCCATCTTGTTACGCAGGTCAAGAACCTGGTTCGCAGTCAAGCCATTGTTGTGGGCCACGACGACAACAGCAGCGCTTTTAAACGTTGCGTTGAGCGATGCGACGAGCTGTGATTTTTCAGCTTTTTCCACGTGCTCTACTCCTTATTGGTCAAGTGCTTGATTGCACTTCACCGGTTGGACCAACCGCCACAACTTAAAAGCCTCTCGGCCCCCCACGCTGTAACGGCGCTTTAGGCCTGCCCCCGGATTTTCATCCGGTGTGTTGAGGTCTCAACCGACTTACTGCCTCTTTTCAGAGGAGAACTCGTTTTGACTCCCATCTCATGCTGGCTGGAATTTTAAGCTGGGTTTTAAAGCCAGCGCCCGCAATCTAGGACAGGTAGCCCTAACGCGCGAACGTTATGGGCCCACATTTTGCCACCGGCAAAGTGTGTATCCGTACATGGAGCAAATGCTCCGTGTACGGAATTATGGTTACGCTGGGTTCAGCGCTGCAAGATCAATCTTGAGGCCGGGCCCCATGCTTGAACTTACTGAAATTTTCTTCACATAGGTGCCCTTGGATCCCGCAGGCTTGGCTTTGTTCACGGCATCCACAAAGGCGCGAACATTGCCGACAATTTGATCTTCCGAGAACGAAGCTTTGCCAATGCCAGCTTGCACAATGCCGGCCTTTTCAACGCGGAATTCCACAGCACCACCTTTGGCGGCTTTCACAGCTGCGGTGACATCCATTGTAACTGTGCCAACTTTGGGGTTTGGCATCATGTTGCGTGGGCCAAGCACCTTACCGAGGCGGCCAACAAGGCCCATCATGTCTGGTGTGGCGATGCAGCGATCAAAGTCAATCGTGCCTTTGTTGACGATTTCAAACAGGTCTTCAGCGCCAACAATATCAGCGCCAGCCTTTTTGGCTTCGTCGGCCTTTGGGCCTTTCGCAAAAACCGCAACACGCACCTTGCGGCCCGAGCCGTTCGGCAAGTTGCAAACGCCACGCACCATTTGGTCTGCATGGCGTGGGTCAACGCCTAAGTTCATCGCCACTTCGATGGTTTCATCGAACTTGGCATTGGCGCGAGATTTCACCAGCTTCACAGCGTCTTCAATGGAATAGGCTTTGTTGCGGTCTAGGCCTTCAAGATTTTTCTGAATACGTTTTGCATTTGCCATGATCTTAGCCCACCACTTCCAAGCCCATAGAACGGGCCGAGCCTGCAATTTCTTTTGCGCCAGCGTCGATGTCGCGGGAGTTCATGCCCTTCAACTTCT
>JAYVOQ010000178.1:0-2963 GCA_043757845.1 Hyphomicrobiales bacterium
ATTGATCCTGAGGCAGTGCGTGTGACGATGAACAACGCTGCTCTCAATGGTGTGAAGCCCCTGCTCCGTGGCCAGACGGCTGCTGGCCTGCACCATTCAAGCATCCGCCAGAACGCCCCCTACGATTTGATCTTCGCAAATATTTTAGCCCGGCCATTGGCAATGCTTGCCCCTGGCTTGTGCAATATTCTCGCATCAGGTGGACATTTGATATTGTCAGGACTGACCTATGATCAAAAACGTTGGATTGCTGCCTGCTATCAAAATCGCGGGCTGACCATTGCCAAAACCATCCGCAAAGAAAACTGGTTGGCCATCGTCATGACCAAACCCTAAAATAAACAAATGCCCCGCGCGGTTTAGCGCGGAGCGTATTTTAGTTAGTTTCTAATATCCCAATTGGGAAAACTATTAGTGGCCCCAAACACGGTTTGTGATATCACCACGTGTCACGCCAATATCGGACAAAAGGCGATCATCCAGCTGGTGCAGTTGGCGTTCGGCGCGGCTACGGGCCCAAAAACCTTTAACCTTACCCATAAGGCCATTATGTGTGCCTGAAACACGCGATGTTTCACGATCTGTTGCAATTATAGTCATTTTTTTAATCTCCTACTTAGGCCTTCGCCCCTCATTTATAATTGTGCGACGCACAATTCAATCTCACTTCCAGCCAAAATCGCTTTAAAAATCACTTTCGCATGCAAATTTAGCATGACGCATTTTTGAACGTTATTTCAACTGAAGAAATTCAACAGCTACTTACATAGATATGAATTGTGGCTATTTTTTTACAGAAACTACTTTCTAGAAAGAAATTTCTCATCGACCAACTTGATCGTTTCACTGTCCTAAAGAGGTAAATGAATGGTTAAAAGTTCATTTCTCATGCAAAATACGCATAGATATATTGCCGCATCGCACAAAAATGCATGACTCAAGCTAAAACTTGTCGAAAGAGTCAGAATTTGTCTTAGGTCAGGGCGGATGCTATCCAAAGCGGATCTCCATCTGAATGAAGTGACCCCATGAAATCCAAGATTTATAACACCGCGAAACGCCTTTCCGCACTTCGTGCAATTCTCAACAAGCAAAATCTAAATGGGTTCGTCATTCCGCGCCAAGACGAGTTTCAGGGTGAATATGTGGCGGCCTATGCCGAGCGCTTGAATTGGTTGACAGGTTTTGCGGGTTCTTGGGGTGTAGCGATTGTGACTGCAAAGAAGGCCGCGATATTTGTCGATGGTAGGTACACAGTTCAAGTGCGCGAACAAGTGGATGCCAAACTGATCACACCACAACATTTGACCGATGAACCGCCAACCAAGTGGATCGAAGCAAATTTGGAGAAAGGTGATCGCCTAGGCTTCGACCCATGGTTGATTACCTCTGGTGAAGCCCAGCGCTTGGCTGCGGCTTGCGAAAAAGTGGGAGCAAAGCTGGTTCCTGTGCCGAAAAATCTGATCGATCTTATCTGGGCCGATCAACCGGCACGACCGAAAAATCTATTAAGCGTGCAACCACTGCAATTTGCTGGTCGCAGTGTGAAAGATAAATTGGCGGATATGTCGAAGGCGTTAATTAGCTCGGGCGCTGATGCTGCGGTGTTAGCGGAACCATCTTCCGTGTCTTGGGTGCTGAACATTCGCGGTGACGACGTACCTTTCACGCCTGTAGTGTTAGCCTATGCCATTTTGCACAAAAAGGGGAAAGCCGAACTCTTCGTCGATAAATCAAAACTGCCAGATGATGTGCGCGACCATTTGAAAACGACGGCGATCATTCGTAAGCCGGAAGAATTAACTGTTGCACTGAAATCACTGGGCAAGAAAAAAGCTAAAGTTCTGATCGATGCAACGTCTGCGCCCGAAATTGTGCGTGGCGCCTTGAAATCTTCTGGCGCTAACATTGTTGAAGGCCAAGACCCTTGCACTATGCCCAAAGCTTGCAAGAACAAGAACGAGCTGAATGGTGCCCGAGCAACACAATTGCGCGATGGTGTGGCGCTTTCAAATTATTTGCATTGGCTCTCAGTTGAAGCACCGAAAGGTCTGCTCACCGAAGCGACAGCTGCTGATCGTTTGACAGCGTTCAGAAATGACACGGGTGTTTTGCTGGACCTTTCGTTCAGTACAATTTCAGCCTCTGGCCCCAACGCCGCCATTCCGCATTATCATGTTGATCCAGACAATTGCCGGGCGATCAATAACAATGAAATTTATCTCATCGATTCTGGCGGCCAATATCAGGATGGTACGACCGATGTAACCCGCACAGTCATTATTGGTCAGCCTACGGATGAAATGAAGGATCGTTTTACGCGCGTGCTCAAAGGCATGATTGCGATTTCGACGATTTGTTTTCCAAAGGGCACAACCGGTGGCCATATCGACGTGTTGGCGCGGGCTGCATTATGGAAGGCGGGGTTGGATTTTGATCATGGCACAGGTCATGGGGTGGGCTCGTATCTCTCAGTACATGAAGGCCCTGCCCGAATCAGCAAGGCCGGAAATGTGGCGCTTCAATCTGGCATGATTTTGTCGAATGAACCGGGCTATTACAAAGCGGGTCATTATGGCATTCGCATTGAAAACCTTTTGATTGTGAAAGAACCTGAAGATATTAAGGGCGGCGAAAGACCGATGTTGAGTTTCGAGACTGTAACCTTTGCGCCAATTGATCGAAACTTGATCGATACGAAATTGTTGACGCGTGAAGAATTGCAATGGCTTGATGCCTATCATTCCAAAGTGCTGAAAGATGTGGGCAACCGGATGGATGGTGCGGCGGCAGAATGGATGAAAAACGCCTGCGCACCCATGAGCCACCATTAAAACACACCAACCGCCGTCATTCCGGAAAAGGGCGTATGGTAGACTCACATCCGAAGTGCAACAGATGTTTTCTAAATAGCTCGGCTGGAGTTTTGAAGCCAAGGCATTTTCGAGGGGTGTTGTTGATTG